>NZ_JBEOSV010000012.1:27264-164447 GCF_040303245.1 Kitasatospora sp. NPDC096077
GGGCGCGGCGGGCCCCCCGCCCGCCGCGGCCGGCGGGGGGGCCCGCGCCCCCCCCCCCCGCGCCCCGGTGTGCCGGGTGGCCCCCCGACCACCCGACGTCAGAGGGCGGCGGCCAGCTCGGTGCCCTGCTTGATCGCGCGCTTGGCGTCCAGTTCGGCGGCCACGTCGGCACCGCCGATCACGTGCACGGTCAGGCCGCGCCCGCGCAGCGCCTCGGCGAGCTCGCGGCGCGGCTCCTGGCCGGTGCAGAGCACCACGGTGTCCACCGGCAGGAGTCGGCGTTCGCCGTCGACGGTGTAGTGCAGTCCGGCGTCGTCGATCAGGTCGTAGGTGGCGCCGGCGACCATCACCACGCCGCGGTGCTTGAGTTCGGTGCGGTGGATCCAGCCGGTGGTCTTGCCGAGGCCGGCGCCGACCTTGGTGGTCTTGCGCTGCAGCAGGTGGACGCTGCGCGGGGGCGTGGGCCGCTCGGGGGCGCGCAGGCCGCCGCGCTCGCGGTACTCCGGGTCGATGCCCCACTTCGCCTGGAACACCGGGGGTTCGAGGCTGGCCCGGTCGCCCTGGTCGGTGAGGAACTCGGCCACGTCGAAGCCGATCCCGCCCGCGCCGAGGACGGCGACCCGCCGGCCGACCGGTGCGCCGTCGCGCAGCACGTCCAGGTAGCCGACCACACTGGGGTGGTCAATTCCCGGGATGTCCACGGGAGTTCGGGGGGTGACGCCGGTGGCGAGGACGAGTTCGTCGTGCCCGGCGTCGGCGAGCTGCTCGGCGGTGGCGAGGGCGCCGAGGCGCAGGGTGACGTCCAACTCGGCCAGCCGGGTGCGGTAGTAGCGCAGCGTCTCGTCGAACTCCTCCTTGCCGGGGACGAGTCGGGCGAGGTTCAGCTGTCCGCCGACGGTGTCGGCCGCGTCGTACAGGGTGACGGCGTGGCCGCGTTCGGCGGCGGAGACGGCGAACGCGAGGCCGGCCGGTCCGGCCCCGACCACGCCGACGGACTTGCGCAGCTTCGTGGGGGCGAGCACGAGTTCGGTCTCGTGGCAGGCGCGCGGGTTGACCAGGCAGGAGGTGATCTGCAGGTTGAAGGTGTGGTCCAGGCAGGCCTGGTTGCAGCCGATGCAGGTGTTGATGGAGTCGGCGCGGTCGGCGCCCGCCTTGGCGACGAAGTCGGCGTCGGCGAGCAGCGGGCGGGCCATCGAGACCAGGTCGGCGCTGCCGTCGGCGAGCAGCCGCTCGGCGATCTCGGGGGTGTTGATCCGGTTGGTGGTGACCAGCGGGATGCCGACCTTGCCCATCACCCGCTTGGTGACCCAGGCGAAGGCGCCGCGCGGCACCGAGGTGGCGATGGTGGGGATCCGGGCCTCGTGCCAGCCGATGCCGGTGTTGATGATCGTCGCCCCGGCGGCCTCGACGGCCTGGGCGAGCAGGACCACCTCGTCCAGGGTGGAGCCGCCGGGGACCAGGTCGAGCATGGAGAGCCGGTAGACGATGATGAAGTCCTCGCCGACCCGCTCGCGGACCCGGCGGACGATCTCCACCGGGAGGCGCATCCGGTTCTCGTACGTGCCGCCCCACTCGTCCGTGCGGTGGTTGGTGGCGGCGACGATGAACTCGTTGATCAGGTAGCCCTCGGACCCCATGATCTCGACGCCGTCGTAGCCGGCCCGGCGGGCGAGTTCGGCGCAGCGGACGAAGTCCCCGACGGTCTGCTCGACCTGTTCGGCGGTGAGTTCATTGGGCACGAAGGGGCTGATCGGGGCCTGCAGGGCGCTGGGGGCGACCAGGTCGCGGTGGTAGGCGTAGCGGCCGAAGTGCAGGATCTGCAGGGCGATCCGGCCGCCGGCGGCGTGCACGGCCGAGGTGATCTCCCGGTGCTTGTCGGCCTCCTCCTCGGTGGTCAGCATCGCGCCGCCCTCCCAGGGGCGCCCGGCCTCGTTGGGGGCGATGCCGCCGGTGACGATCAGGCCGACGCCGCCGCGGGCGCGCTCCGCGTAGAAGGCCGCCATCCGCCGGTAGCCGTCGGGGGCCTCCTCCAGGCCGACGTGCATCGAGCCCATGATCACCCGGTTGGGCAGGGTGGTGAAGCCGAGGTCGAGCGGGCTGAGCAGGTGCGGGTAGCGGCTGCTGCCGGGGGTCGAGCTCATCGACGTCTCCTGAGGGGGCGGCCCGTGCGGGGTGTTCCGGCGGAATTGTTACCGCAGGGTAGGCGACGGTCGACCCGCTATGCAACTAGTTGCATAGCACCGGTGGAGAAGCCCTCGCACGCCCCGCTCCGCCGCGTATCGTCGTGTCCCGAGATCGCGAACGCCCGACGGGACGAACGAGAGCAGATCGTCGTATCCCGAGATCGCGAACGCCCGACGGGACGAACGAGAGCAGAGCGAGAGGGGACGATCGTGCGGGGTGGCTCGGTGGCCGTGGTCGGCGGCAGCATCGCCGGGAGTGCCTTCGCCGGGGCGGCCGCCCGGCTCGGCGCGGAGCGGGTCGTGGTGCTGGAGCGCACCCCGGGCCGACTGGAGGACCGCGGCCTGGGGATCTGCACCCAGAACGACCGCTTCGCCGAACTGGTCGAGGCCGGCCACCTGGCGCCGGACACCCGCCGGCACCGGCTCACCGTGCGCCGCTGGGTCACCCGGGGACGGGCCGGCGAGGGCGACGGCCCGAACGGCCGCGGGCGGGCCCTGTGGACCCAGCCCTTCCCGTTCCACTCGCACCACTGGGCGGTGCTCTGGCAGGCCCTGCGCGAGCGGACGCCGGAGACGGTGGAGTACCGGCTGGGCAGCACGGTGACGGCGGTCGGCGGCGACCGGGACGGCGCCTGGGCCGAGCTGGCCGACGGCACCCGGGGCGAGTACGACCTGGTGATCGGCGCGGACGGCTACCGGTCGGTGGTCCGCGCGGCGGTCTGCCCGGAGGCGGTGCCCGAGTACGCCGGGTACGTCGCCTGGCGCGGCAGCTACGACTCCGCGCTGCTGGACGGGCTGCCCGGCGGGGCGGGCGCCTGGCCGGAGGACGAGTGCGCGACCGTCTGCTACCCCGGCGGCCAGGTCGTGCTGTACCGCATCCCCGGACTCGCACCGGGCAGCACCCTGGTGAACTGGGTCTTCTACGCGCCCACCCCGGACTGGTACCGGCCGGACGGCCCGACGGCCTTCGGCGCGGGCGCCCTCAGCGGCGAACAGCTCGACGGGATGCGGGAGTTCGCACAGCGGTGGCTGCCGCCGTACTGGGCCGGCGTGATCGCGCTGACGCCGCCCGAACGGACCCTGCTGCAGCCGATCTACGACCTGGCGACCCCGTACCGCACCACCGGGCGGCTGCTCATCGGCGGGGACGCGGCCAGCATCGTCCGCCCGCACAACACCGCCGGCGCGGTGAAGGCCCTCCAGGACGCCCACGCCCTGGAACACGCCGGGCGACGGGCGGCGGGCGGCTCCTGGGCGTCGCTGCTGGCCGACTACGACCGCGAACGGACGGCGGCCGGACGGGAGTTGGTGGAGCTGGGCCGAACCCTGGGGCAGGCGCAGGTGACCGCGGCACCGGACTGGTCGACCATGGACGAGTCGGCCATGGCCACCTGGTGGCAGCAACAGCTCAACGGCGGCGGCGCGTTGGGCGGATCCGGCTTCGGCGGGCACGCGCTCGGGCGGGCCGGCTGAGCCGACCCGCCCGGGCGGGATCCCGCGGGAGGATCAGACGTTGACGCCGTAGTCGGTGGCGATGCCGCGCAGGCCGGAGGCGTAACCCTGGCCTATCGCACGGAACTTCCACTCGGCACCGTTGCGGTACAGCTCGCCGAAGACCATCGCGGTCTCGGTCGAGGCGTCCTCGGTCAGGTCGTAGCGGGCGATCTCCTGCCCGTTGGCCTGGTTGAGGATCCGGATGAAGGCGTTGCGGACCTGCCCGAAGTTCTGCAGCCGGGCGTCGGCGTCGTAGATCGACACCGGGAAGACCACCTTGGCGACGTCCACCGGCACCCGGGACAGGTCGACCTTGATCTGCTCGTCGTCGCCGTCGCCGCCACCGGTCAGGTTGTCGCCGCTGTGCTCGACCGAACCCTCGGGGCTGCGAAGGTTGTTGAAGAAGACGAAGTGCTGGTCCGAGACCACCTTGCCGAGCGCGTTGCACAGCAGCGCACTGGCGTCCAGGTCGTAGTCGGCCCCGGTGGTGGTGCGCACGTCCCAGCCGAGGCCCACGATCACGGCGCTCAGACCGGGCGCCTCCTTGCTCAGCGAGACGTTGCCGCCCTTGGCCAGCGAAACTCCCACAATGCCCTCCTCGGATCTCTCCCTGCGGACGAATCTACAACACTGTAGAGATCACGAGAATCCGTCTGCGGGCGGGCCCCGCCCCGGGGATTTCTCAGGGGTCCGGGCGGGAACCGATCAGCCCCCGCGTGGTCCCTCCGCACACCGAGCACCGTAGCGGCCGGAGCGCCGGACGAACAGGACCGCCCTAGACTGGCGATGATCCCCGGCCGCACCCGTTCCGAGGTCCTCGCGGGAGGCATCCCATGCGCCAGCGGTACAGCTTCCACCTCGACCAGGGCGGGCACTCGGTCACCGTCAACGTCCGCTCCGGGCTGATCACCGAGACCGAGCTGCTGGTGGACGGCAAGGAGTGCGCCTTCCACCGCGTCCACGGCCACGGCGGCTACCCACTGACGCTCTCCGGGCAACTCGCCGAGGAGCCGCCGCAGCCGCTGTCCGTCCGGCTGGACCGGACCGGCCGGGCGGAGCACCCGCTGGCCTGCGTGCTGGAACTCGCGGGCGTCGAACACCCGATGCCGGAGCGCACCGCGCGCTGAGACCGGCGGCGATCCCGCCGAGGACCGTCCGCTACTCCGCGGCGACCTCCCCGAGGACCGTCCGCTACTCAGCGGCGATCCCGCCGAGGATCTCCTCCACCGCCGCCCGGGCCCGCTCCGCGTCCTCCGCGACCAGCCCGATCCTGGTCCGCCGGTCCAGCACGTCGGCGACGTCCAGCGCGCCCTCGTGGGTGATCGCGTACGCGACCTCGGCGCGGGTCACGTCCAGTCCCTCCGCCAGCGGCGCCGACTCCCCGGCCGCCAGCACCTCGTGGGTCAGACCGCCGTGCCGGGCGATCAGCGAGACGGGCACCCCCTGGACGGGCAGCGGGCGGCTGTCCCGGTGTCCGGGGGCGCCGACCAGCGGCAGCCGGGCCGTCCAGCAGGTGCGGGCAGGCAGGCCGCGCAGCCGGACGGCGGTGTCCACCGCGTCCTCGGCCATCCGCCGGTAGGTGGTGAGCTTGCCGCCGACCACGGTGATCACCCCGGACGGGGACTCCAGCACCGCGTGCTCGCGCGAGATGTCGGCGGTGTTCCCGCCCCCGGTGTCGATCAGCGGGCGCAGCCCGGCGTAGGCGCCGCGCACGTCCGCCCTGGTCAGCCCGGTGGCGAGGGCGGCGTTGACGGTGTCCAGGAGGAAGGTCAGCTCGGCCTCGGTGGGCTGCGGCTCGTCCGGGATCGGGCCCGGGGCGTCCTCGTCGGTCAGCCCGATCGCCACCCGGCCGAGCTGCTGGGGCAGCGCGAAGACGAAGCGGCTGGTGGAGCCGGGCACCGGCACGGTGAGCGCGGCGGCCGGGTGGCCGAGGGTGGCGGCGTCCACCAGCAGGTGGGTGCCGCGGCTGGGCCGCAGCGTGATCGAGGTGTCGACCTCGCCCGCCCAGACGCCGGTGGCGTTGACCACCGCGCCCGCGGTGACGGTCAGCGTCTGCCCGCTCAGCGCGTCGACCAGCCGGGCGGACGTCCCGGTGACCTCCTCGGCCCGCACCCGGGTCAGCACGCTCGCGCCGTACTGCGCGGCGGTGCGCGCCAGGGCGACCACCAGCCGTGCGTCGTCGACGAGTTGGCCGTCGTGCGCGACCAGCGCACCGCGCAGACCGGCCGTCCGGACGCCCGGCACCAGCTGCTTCGTCCGGGCCGCGTCGATCCGGCGCACCCGGGGCAGCAGCCGGCCCGGCGTGCCGGCGCTCAGCCGCAGCGCGTCCCCGGCGTGGAAGCCGGTCCGGATCAGCGCGGCCTGGCCCGGGCGCAGCAGGTCGGGGAGCAGCGGCACCAGTTGGGGCAGGGCGCGGACCAGGTGCGGGGCGGTGCGGGTCATCAGTACGCCGCGTTCGACGGCGCTCTCCCGGGCCACCTTGACCCGCCCGGAGGCGAGGTAGCGCAGGCCGCCGTGCACCAGCTTGGAGCTCCAGCGGCTCGTACCGAAGGCGAGGTCGCGGGCCTCGACCAGCACGGTCCGCAGACCGCGCGCGGCGGCGTCCAGCGCCACCCCGGCGCCGGTCACGCCGCCGCCGATCACCAGCAGGTCGATCCGCGGATCGGCGGCGAGCGCTTCCAGCTCCCGCATCCGGCGGACGGCGTCGAGCCGGGCGGTTCCCGCGTACGGGCTGGCCACGGAGGTCATGGGGCGAGGTATCCGTTCAGTGCTCTGGCCAGTTCGCGCCGCCAGGCCGCCTCGGGCAGCAGGGAGGCGACCATGCGGTGCGACTGGACGGTGGACTGGGCGATCAGCAGGACCATGGCGGCCAGTTCGGTCGGCTCGCCGGCCCGGACCGAGCCGTCGGCCTGGCCCCGTTCGATGCCGGTGCGCAGCGCTTCCAGCAGACCGCGCTGGCTGGCGCCGAGCCGCTCGACCACGTACTGGAGCATCAGGTCGGAGTCGTCGGAGTGGAGCAGGGCGCCGAGCACCGGGTGGTCGCGCAGCTGCACGGCGACCTCGACCACTCGGTCCACGAAGGCCTCCCGACCGGGCACCTCCAGCGAGGTGCCCTCCAGGGTGGCCAGGATCTCGCGGGTGAGCAGCGCGCCGATCACCGCCTGGACGTCCGGCCAGCGCCGGTAGACGGTCGGGCGGCTGACCCCGGCCCGGCGGGCGATCTCGGCCAGCTGGGTGCGGCGCACGCCGAGATGCACGACCAGGTCGGCGGCGGCGTCCAGGATCGCGTCGTCGGTGCTGCGGGTGGCTCCGCTGCGGGGCGGCCGGGGCTCGGCGTTACTACTTGACATGATGTGTGAAACTGTAACGCATGGCACCTGAGACGCAAGCGGGAGCGGCCGGCGCCGCGCTGCCGCTCCCCCCGATGAAGTGGAACGCCTGGGGAGACCCGGCCCTCGCCAAGGAGCTGTCCGCCGACATCAAGGGACTGCTCGCCGCCGCCCTCGGCGTCACCGGCGACGCCGCCCCCGGACCGGAGGCCGCCGAGGTCGCGCTGCGCCCGTCCCGGATCACCTCCGAGGACCTCACCGCGCTGGCCGCCGCCGTCGGCGCGGCGCACGTCAGCGCCGCCGACGCCGACCGGCTGCCCCGGGCCGGCGGCAAGTCCACCCCCGACCTGCTGCGCCGCCGCAGCCGCGAGCCCCAGGACGCGCCGGACGCCGTCGTCGTACCCGGCGACGAGGCGCAGATCGCCGCCGTCCTCGCCGTGTGCGCCGAACGCGGCATCGCCGTCGTGCCGTTCGGCGGCGGCACCAGCGTCGTCGGCGGCCTCGACCCCGAGTGCGGGCCGCTCCGGGCCGTGGTCTCGCTCGACCTGCGCCGCCTCGACCGGCTGCACTCCCTGGACGAGACCTCCGGCGAGGCCGTGCTCGGCGCCGGACTCACCGGCCCCGCCGCGGAGGCGCTGCTCGCCGAACGCGGCTGGGAACTCGGCCACTACCCGCAGAGCTTCCGCTACGCCACCATCGGCGGCTTCGCCGCCACCCGCTCCTCCGGCCAGGACTCGGCCGGCTACGGGCGCTTCGACGAGATGGTCCGCGGGCTGCGCGTGGTCACCCCGGCCGGCACGCTCGACCTCGGCCGCAGCCCCGCCTCCGCCGCCGGACCCGACCTGCGCCAGCTGTTCCTCGGCTCCGAGGGCACCCTCGGCGTGATCACCGCCGTCCGGCTGCGCGTCCACCCGCTGCCCGCCGTCAAGACCCACGAGGCGTGGAGCTTCCCCGACTTCGCCACCGGCACGGCCGCGCTGCGCGCCGTCGAGCAGCAGGGCACCGGCCCCACCGTGATCCGGCTCTCCGACGAGGCCGAGACCATGGTCAACCTCGCCATGACCGAGCAGATCGGCGGCACCCCCGCGGTCAGCGGCTGCCTGGCCGTCACCGTCTTCGAGGGCGGCGCCGAGCAGGCCGCCGCCCGGCACGCCCTCACCCGCGAGGCACTGCTCGCGGCCGGCGGCACCTCCCTCGGCGAGGCGCCCGCCCTGGCCTGGGAGCACGGCCGCTTCAACGCCCCCTACCTGCGCGACTCCCTGATCGGTGCGGGCGCGCTGTGCGAAACCCTGGAGACGGCGGCCAGTTGGGAACAGCTGCCGGCCCTGCGGTTCGCCGTCACCGAGGCGCTCACCACCGCGCTGCCCGGCGCGCTCGTGCTCTGCCACATCTCGCACGTCTACCCGACCGGCGCCTCGCTCTACTTCACGGTCGTCGCCGCGCTCGGCGAGGACCCGCTCACCCGCTGGGGCGCCGCCAAGCGGGCCGCCGGCGACGCCATCATCGGCGCGGGCGGCACCATCACCCACCACCACGCGGTCGGCGCCGACCACCGGCCGTGGATGACCGAGGAGATCGGCGACCTCGGCGTGCGCATCCTGCGCGCCGTCAAGGCCGAACTCGACCCGGCGGGCATCCTCAACCCCGGCAAGCTGATCCCGTAACCGGCCCGGCGGGTCGGTCCTTCTGCGGCCGACCCGCCGACTCCGTTGACCGAGAGTTGACCGAGAGGGGAGTTGGGCCCATGACCGGCCCGAGAACCGTCCACAGGGTCGTCGTTCTCAGCAATCCGGCGGCGGGCATCGGCCACGCCGAACCCGCCGCCCGCCGGGCCGTCGCCCGGCTGCGCGGCCTCGGGATCGAGGTCGACCCGCAGGCCGGGCGCTCCGCCGAGGACGCCGTCCGGCTCGCCCGCGAGGCGGCGGCCGGCGGGGCCGACGCGGTGGTCGTGGTCGGCGGCGACGGCATGATCAACCTCGCCCTCCAGGCCCTGGCCGACACCGCCGTCCCGCTCGGCGTCGTACCGGCGGGCACCGGCAACGACCACGCCCGCGAGTACGGACTGCCGATCGGCGCCCCCGAGGCCGCCGCCGACGTGATCGCCGCCGGCCGCACCCGGAGCATCGACCTCGGCCGGATCACCGGACCGGACGGCAGCGTCCGCTGGTACGGCTCGGTCCTCGCCACCGGCTTCGACTCACTGGTCAGCGACCGGGCCAACCGGCTGCGCTGGCCGCGCGGCCGGATGCGCTACAACCTGGCCATCCTCGCCGAGTTCGCCAACCTGCGGCCGCTGCCGTTCCGGATCACCCTCGCCGACGGCACCGTCATCGAACGCGAACTCACCCTCGCCGCGGTCGGCAACTCCCGCAGCTACGGCGGCGGCATGCTGATCTGCCCCGCCGCCCTCCCGGACGACGGCCTGCTCGACCTCACCCTGGTCGACGCCATGCCCCGGCTGAGGATCGCCCGCTTCTTCCCCACCCTCTTCAAGGGCACCCACGTCAGCCACCCGGAGGTCACCACCCTGCGCACCGAGTCCCTCCGGATCGAGTCGCCGGGCATCACCGCCTACGCCGACGGCGAGTTCATCACCGACCTCCCGGTCGAGATAACCGTCCGCCGCGAGGCCCTTCACCTGCTGGTCCCCTGAGTCCCTGAGGCCCCTCCCGACCGGCGGCGGCCCGCCGGGAGGGGCCTCAGGCCTCCTCGGCCGCCGTCACAGGTGCGCTCCGACCTGGGTCACAGGCCCTGGCCGACGAACTCCGCGCGGCGCAGGCGGAAGACCACGGTGTGTCGCAGCGGGCCGGCCGGGGTGGTGGGGTCGTCGAAGTCCTCGGCCGGGTCGTGGGTCATCCCGAGGCGGCGCATCACGGCCTGGGAGCGCAGGTTGCCCGCGGTGGTGAGGGCGAGGACCTCGGGGAGGGCGAGCGGGCCGAAGCCGTGGGCGAGGACGGCCCGGGCGGCCTCGGTCGCGTAGCCGTGGCCCCAGGCGGAGCGGGCCAGCCGCCAGCCGATCTCGACCCCGCCGACCGGGGCCTCGTCGTCGACGTCGTCCAGGCCCACGAAGCCGATGAACTCCCCGCTCCCCCGCACCTCGACGGCCAGCCAGCCGTACCCGCGCCGCTCGATCGCCGCCTCGTAGCGCGCCACCGAGGCGTCGGTCTGCTCCCGGGTGAGGAGGCCGCCGAGGTGCTCGCGGATCTCCGGGTCGGCGTTCATCGCGGCCCACGGTGCGAGGTCGGACTCCCGCCAGCGGCGGATCAGCAGGCGGTCGGTGCGCAGTTCGTTCATGTCCCCCACCCAACGGCACCGCAGCCACCCCGGGCAAGCCGGTTCCGGGGGCGCCCGCCGGGCGGTCAGATCCCCCGGGTCGCGGTGATCCGCCCCGCGTCGATCGCCTCGACGAGTTGCCGGTGGTCGGCCGCCGAGCGGTCCGCGTAGCGCAGGGCGAAGTCGGCGACGGCCTCGGCGAAGGTGTCGGCCGTGCCCAGGTAGCCGGTGATGGCGAGCCGGTCGCCGGTGCGGGCGTGGGCGCGGGCCAGGGTGCGTCCGCACAGCTCGGCGTAGGCCCGCAGGCCGCCGGCGGTCATGGTGTCGACCTCCGCCGAGCCCTTCATGTCGCGCAGTTGGCGGCCGTAGTAGTGCCGCCCGGCGGGGTCGGTGGTCCAGCCGAGGAAGATGTCGCTGGCGGCCTGCAGCAGGTGCTGCCCGGTGACCACCCGGCGCCCGCCGTGGTGGACGGCGACCTCGGCGTCCAGCCGGGTGGGCGGCAGGTGGTCCTCCAGCACCGACCGGCCGGCCTCCTTGAGCTGCAGGAACAGCGGGTCGCGGTGGTCCCGGCCCTCCAGCAGGACGATGTAGCAGCGGGTCCCGACGCTGCCGACGCCGACCACCTTCATCGCCGCGTCGACGAAGCGGTAGCGGTCCAGCAGCACCCGACGGTCCTCGGCGAGGCCGGCCCGGTAATCGCTGAACACCTTGCCGATGGCGCGCAGTTCGGTCCGTTTCAGCTCTTCGATGAGCGGCGGCGCGCTGATGATCCGGCACCGTCCGTCCCGTTCCTCGGCGAGCTTGCCGAAGGCCTGGAGGCTGGTGCGGCGCCGGGCGTGGTCGAGGTCGGCGGCGACGGCCTTGCGCCGCCGGGCCTTGCGGATCCGCTCCGGCAGGTCGGCGGCGTCCACCCGGCTGTACCAGACGGCGAGTTCGCCGAGTCCGGCCAGTCGGCGCATCGCGGCGGCGTAGCCCAGGGCGGCGGTGCGGGCGGCGCGCCGGGCGCCGTCGTCGTCCTGGCCGTTGCCGCGGGCGGCGACCGCGATGCTGGCGGCGAGCCGTTTGAGGTCCCATTCGAACGGTCCGGGGTGGGTCTCGTCGAAGTCGTTGACGTCGAAGAGCAGTGCGCGTTCCGGTGAGGCGTACACCCCGAAGTTCAACAGGTGGGCGTCGCCGCACAGTTGGACGGTCAGCCCGGTGTCGGGGACGGCGGCGAGGTCGGCGGCCATCACGGCGGCGGCGCCGCGCAGGTAGGTGAACGGACTGTCGGCCATCCGGCCGTAGCGGATCGGCAGCAGTCGGGCGACCCGGTCCGCGTCCTGGCCCGCCAGGACGGCGAGCGGGTCGGGCCGGTCGGCGGACGGGATCCAGCGGCCGTGCTCGGAGCGGGAGATCCGTTCCCGGGCGGCCCGCCCGGTGCGGCGGCGTTCGGCGGGGGTGGTCATGGCGGTGGCTCCGTCCGTCGAGGGTGTCGCGGGTGTGGGCACACCTCCGCACGACGGTAGGACACGAGTGCCGGGGTACGCACCACCGCGTTCCCCGGCACTCGGCCGATCGGATGAGCCCGGGGACTCAGCCGACCGTGAAGTCGGCCATCATCGCCATGTCCTCGTGCTCCAGGTTGTGGCAGTGCATCATGTACGTCCCCGCGTAGTCGGTGAAGCGCACCAGCACCTCGACGGCCTCGGCCGGGCGCAGGTCGACGGTGTCCTTCCAGCCCTCGTCCCACGGCCCCGGGTCGCCGCCGTTGCGCCCGATCACCTGGAAGGGGTCGAGGTGGAGGTGCACGGGGTGGTGCACGTCGGTGGAGAAGCGCCACAGCTCGACCTTGCCGAGGGCCGGGGTGGCGAGGATGCGCCCGGGCTCGTACGGGTCGCCGTTGATGGTCCAGCCGTCGCCGCGGCTGCGCCGGAAGGTGAAGTCGCGGGTGGCGACGGCGGCGGAGGCGTCCAGTTCCTCGACGGCGGACAGCTTGGCGGGCACCTTGGCGTCGTCGCTCACCGCCCGGGAGGAGACGTCGAAGCGCATCACCTCGGCGGTGCGCCCGCTGCCGAACCGATTCAGCAGGCGGACCTGGGTGCCGGGCCGGTAGCGGGAGAAGTCGACCACCACGTCGAAGCGCTCGGCGGGCGCGATCTCGATCGCGTCGTGGGTGACCGGGGCGGCGAGCAGGCCGCCGTCCGATCCGATCTGCACCAGCGCGTCGCCGCCGGAGGGCTGCGGGTCCAGTTCGAGCCGGTAGAGCCGGGCGTTGGAGGCGTTGAGCAGGCGCAGCCGGTAGTGGGCGCGGTCGACGTCCAACCGCGGCCAGGGCGCGCCGTTGACCAGGATGACGTCGCCGAGGACGCCGTTCATGTAGCCGGAGGCGACGCCGGGCAGGGCGAGCGAGGAGTCGGCGGACGGGTACTTGAAGGAGCCGTCGTCGGCGAAGGAGCGGTCGGCGAGCATCAGCGGCAGGTCGCGTTCGCCGCGCGGCAGCGGCAGGGCGCCCTCCTCGTCGTCCTGGACCAGGTGGAACCCGGCCAGGCCGCGCCAGACGCCGGGTCCGGTGTAGCCCATCCGGTGGTCGTGGTACCAGAGGGTGGCGGCGCGCTGCTTGCCCGGATAGGTGTGGGTGCGCTCGCCGACCAGGTTGTGGCCGACCATCTGCGCCATCCCCGGCATGCCCTCCATCGAGGAGGCGGCCGGGGCGGTGGAGCCCACCGGTAGCAGCAGGTCGATCGGGTAGCCGTCGCTGTCGGCCGGGGTGTGCCCACCGTGCAGGTGGACCACGGAGGGCACCGGCAGCTGGTTGCGGTGCTTGATCACCGCGGCCCGGCCGGAGCGGGTGACCACGGTCGGTCCGGGGAAGGTCCCCCCGTACGTCCAGGCCTCGGTCCGCACCCCGGGCAGGATCTCCAGTTTCGCGGTCTGCTGGGTGATCTCGTAGTAGTCGTTGGTGCCGTCGGTGCGCACCGGTTTGAGCACGGCCGGCACCGGCAGCGGGACCTGGAAGGCCTCGGGCAGGTCGAGGTCGCTGTAGAGCGGCCGCCCGGGGCGGCCCTCGCGGAGCAGGTACGCCGCCGAGGGGACGGCGACCGAGGCCAGCGCGCCCGCGCCGAGCACGGACGCGCCGAGGCCGAGGAACCGGCGTCGGTTCACCGGTTCACCTCCACCGGCCCGACGGGGCGGGGCAGCCGGCCACTGCCGTCCGGCCCGCCGTCGGCCCGGGCCTGCTGGGCGGGCAGCGGCAGTCGCCAGGCGCCGACCAGGGCGAACAGGATGCCGCTGACCAGCAGCACCCCGAGGGTCACGTGCACCCCGATCGCCCGCGCGTAGCCGGCGCCGATCTGGCCGATCACCGCGACGGTGAGCAGCGCGGTGGTCCACAGCGGCCAGAGCGGGCCGCGTCCGGGCCGGCGCACGAGGAGGGCCGCCACCAGTTGGGCGACGACCACGGTGGCCATCGTCATCGCGTTGCCCTCGTGGTCCTTGAGGGAGTCGTAGGTGCCGTTGAGGAAGCTGCCGGCGAGCATGGCCTGGAGCACGGCCAGCAGGGCCAGGGTGGTGGCGGTGACGCGCAGGAGGATCAGCGGCCAGCGGGGCGCGGCGGCGGGGGGGCTGCTCATGGAGGGCTACTCTCTCTGCTTTCGGCGGGTCGGGCGGGGCGGACGCGAACGTCGCTGATGGATCGTCATGATCGGCCGTGCGCGTGGGTTTCGGGCCGCTCCGGTCTCCCATTGCGCCGGTTACCACGGGGTTTGTCACCCGTCCGGGCGATCGGCTCCAGCGATCCTCCAGCCCCGGCCCCCGCCGACGGCCCCGACGCCGACACCCGCCGGCACCCTCCGGCACCCGCTCCGACAGCCCGCCGACCGCCCGCTCCGCCGCCGGCCCGCTACACCGGCTCGGCGGCGACCCCCAGGTACGCGGCGCGCAGCTCGGCGAGCAGCGGGTGGTCCGGGTCGAAGGCGGTGCCGTCGACGGCGGCGAGCGGCCGCAGGCCGATGCCCGCGTTGAGCGCGAAGGCCGCGTCGAAGCGGGCCAGCTCGGCGGCGCGGACCGGCTCGCGGGACTGCGGACCGTCGTACGCGCCGGTCAGTAGCGCCTCGGTGACGCCGGGCAGGCTGGGACCCTCCGGCCGGACCAGCTTGTCGCCGACCAGGAAGCCGACGTTCCAGGTCGCGCCCTCGGTCACCAGGCCGCCGTCGTCGGTGATCAACACGTCGTCGTACCCGGCGAGTTGGGCGGCCCGACGGTGGTGGACCAGGCCGAACAGGCCGACGTGCTTCACCCCGGGCAGCTCGCGCCGGTACGCCGCCGTCCGCGCCCGCAGCGGGGGCGGCACGGCGGCCGCGGCCGGACGGGTGGTCACCAGCAGGGCGGGGGCGGCCGGGGCGGCCGGGCGCTCCAGTCCGAGCGCGGGGTCGTAGCAGGTGACCCGGACGGTCACCGGCGCGCCGTCGGCGGGCAGCACGGCACGGATCCGCTCCCGGACCGCCGCCCGGTCGAGTTCGGTGCCGAACAGCGTCCGGCAGTCCCGGACCAGCCGGTCCAGGTGCAGTGTCAGACCGCGGGCGGCGCCCGCCTCGACCCGCAGGGTGGTGAAGTGTCCGTAGTTGAGCAGCCCCAGGGCGGCGAGCCGCGCCGGGTCGGCGGGCACACCGTCGATCTCGATCTCAGCCATCCCCCGAGTCTGCCAGCTGCGGGGACACCAGCGGGGCCGGTTGCGGCAGCTCCACCGGGCGGTACGGACCGGCCGCGGCGCGGCCGGTCTCCCGGGCGCTACGCTCGAACTCCTCGATCCGGACCGCCAGCCCCTCCGGCTCGCCCGCGTCCGCCCAGCGCCAGGCCTCCGCCCACCACTGCGGCCCGCGGACCAGCGGACGACCCGCCAGTGCCAGGTACAGCGCCAGCGTCGAGCGGGCGTACTCGTGCACCCAGCCGTCGCAGCCCCGGTAGTCCGCCGTCTCGTCCAGCCGCAGCCAGCGGCCCTCCTGCCCGGCGGCCAGTATCGGCACCCAGCCGCGCTGCCGGTCGGCGACCAGCAGGAGCAGCCGCCCGTCCTCCTCGCGCACCCGGTGGAGCGGGAGCTGGGGCATCCGGGCGAAGGACAGCGACCGCTTCCAGCCCACCACCCACAGCCCGCGGCGCAGGTAGTAGCGGACGGCCGACTGCCAGGTCCAGTGCGCCTCCAGCCGGAAGCCCGGCAGTCCCTCGGCGGTCGCCGCCGCGTACACCTCGTCCAGCGCGGCGGCGGCCAGTCCGCGGCCGCGCGCGTCGGGCCGCACGTACAGGGAGGAGACGGCGAGCTGGCTCGGGCCCTTGGTCCAGTTGTCCACCGCGACCGTCCCGGCGACCTCGCCGGCGTCGTCCCGGATCCAGTAGCGCCGCCGGTAGAGCTCGCCGCCGGGCCAGTCCCGGCCGCCCTCCCCCAGCCGCTCCCGCCAGCCCCGTTCGGCCTGCGGCGCCAGCGCGTCCGGGTCCACCCGCTCGCCCAGTCCGCCCTCCACCAGGGACGCCAAGTCCCAGCGGGCGAACCGCCGTTCCTCCCCCTCGACGGCCGCCCGCAGGCGCACCCCCGCCACCAGCCGGTCCTGTGCCCGCTCGACCGCCGCATCCCACGACCTCACCACGGGGGCCACCCTAGCGGCCCTCCGGGCACGACCCGTAATCCGTCGGGCACCGAACGTCAGCCCGGGCGGGCGGCGGCGCCCCGGACCGCTCACGATCGTGCGCGCCGGGCTGCGGGCCGGTCACCGGGGTCACGGTCGACCCCCGGGGGCCGCCGGGGCCGCAACCGGGACCGCCGCCGGGGCCGTCACCGGACCGGCGGACGGGGCCCTGGACGGGCGGGTGAGGACGACCGCGGCGATCACCAGGACGCCGCCGGCCAGGGCGTTCCAGCCGACCGGCTCGGCGAGCAGGGCGGCGCCGAGGGCGGTGGACCAGAGCGGCATGACGTAGGTGACGGCGGAGGCGACGGCGGTGCCGGCCGCGCGCACCAGGCCGAGGTTGAGCAGGTACGCCAGGCCGGTGCCGACCGCGCCGAGCACCAGCAGGGCCGCCGCGGCCGAACCGCCCGGCCAGTGCGGGGCGCCGGCGGCGAAGGGCGCGACCAGGGACAACTCTGCGGCGGCGCAGGTGATCTGGACGGCGGAGAGGGTGGTCACCGACTCCGGTCGGCCGGACAGGAACCGGCGCAGGTAGGCGAAGCCCGCGCCGTAGCAGCAGGCGGCGGCGAGGCAGGCCAGGGCGCCGACGGTCTCCCCCGAGCCGAGACCGTGCCAGACCCCGAGCACGGTGAGCACCCCGACGAAGCCCAGCCCGAGACCGCAGAGCCGACGGGCGCCCGGGCGGCGCTCCTCGGCGACGGTGAGCACCGCGAACAGCAGGGTGAACAGCGGGGTGGTCGCGTTCATCACCCCGGCGAGCACCGAGCTGACCCTGGTCTCCCCGAACGAGAACAGGGTGAACGGCACGGTGTTGAGCAGGACGGCGACCACCGCCGAGTGCCCCCACAGCGCCCGGCCGCGCGGGGCCCGCTCGCCGCGCAGCAGCAGGACCACCCACAGCGTGCCGGCCCCCAGCAGGCTGCGCCACAGCGCCACCCACACCGGGGGCACCCCGGCGTCCACCGCCACCTTGATCAGGGCGAAGCTGGCGCCCCAGATCGCCGACAGTGCCACGAAGCCCGGCCACCAGCGCCGCACCCCGACCACCTCCCTCTCCGTCCGCTCCGCCACGACGTCCTGGACAGCACGACGTCCTGGACAGAGGGTGGCCCGGCGGCGGACCATGAGTCCAACAAGTGACGGTGCCGCAAGGATGAGGAAGTCTCATGGCCGCTGAGGTCAATCTGGCCCAGTTCAGGGCGCTGGTCGCGGTCGCCGACACCGGCGGCTTCGGTGCGGCCGCCGACGAACTGGGCATCAGCCAGTCCGCCGTCTCGCACGCCGTCGCCGCGCTGGAACGCTCGCTCGGCGCGCCGGTGCTGCGCCGTGGCGCCCCGTGCCGCCCCACCGCGCTCGGCGAGCAGGTCCTGCCGCACGCCCGCACCGCCGTCGCCGCCGCGGCCGCCGTCCGGACGATCGCCACCCGGCACTGCGGCGGCCCGACCGGCACCGTGCGGCTGGCGGCGCCGACCACCGTCTGTCAGGCGCTGCTGCCCGGGCTGCTGCGGGCCTGGAAGGCGGCGTTCCCGCAGGTCACCGTGCGGGTCTTCGAGGGCGAGGACGCCGAGCTGCCGGTCTGGCTGGAGGCCGGCACGGTGGACGCCGCGGTCCTGGTCGACGCCGGCCCGCTGCCGCCGGGGGCGGTCGCGCTGGGCGCCGACTCGATGCACGCGCTGCTGCGCCGCGACCACCCGCTCGCCGACCAGGAGACCGTGCACGTGGGCGAGTTGGCGGACGACGACTTCCTGCTCTCCGAGGGCGGCTGCGAGCGCCACATCCGCGAGGCCTACCGCCGGGCCGGCACCCGTTTCACGCCCCGGCACCGGATCCGCGACCTCAACACGCTGATCGGCATGGTGCACGCGGGCGTCGGGGTCTCGGTGATGCCCGCGCTGGCACTGACCATGCTGCCGCCCGACTGCGTGCTGGTGCCGATCCGGCCGGCCATGCACCGCACCCTGACCCTCACCGGGCCGGTCTCGCGCCCCTGGTCCCCCGCGGTCAGCGGGCTGTTGGCCTCCCCGGCGGTCGGCGGACCGTTCGCCACCCCGGCCGCCGCCTCGGCCACGACGGCCACGACGGCCACGACGGCCACGACGGCCACCGCCACCTCGGCCACGACTGCTTGACCATTTCGGGGTTGACCACCCTTCCCCAACAGGTCTATACCAGTGATGACCTTCGGCAACCACCCGCCGCCGGTGGTCCGTTCGGCCGTCCCGCCACCCCCACACCCGGCGCGACCAGGCCCGTCACCCCCACCGCCGTCCCCTGGAAAGGCCTCCGATGGAGCGCGCTCTTCCCCCACACCCCGCCTCCCCGCACCCCACCTCCCCGCGCGGACGCCGCCCGCACCGGGCCGCCCTCGCCGTCGCCGGCGTGCTCGGCCTGGTCGCCGGCGGTGTCGCCGCGCTGACCGGCACCGGCGCCGCCTCGGCCGCCACCACCGACGCCGGCCCCGGCCTGGGCAGCAACTGGTACGCCTCCGCGCCGTACCTGATGCCCGAGGACAACAGCCCGCCGGACGCCGCCGCCGTGATGGACGCGACCGGGCAGAAGGCCTTCCAACTGGCCTTCATCCTCGCCCAGGGCAACAGCTGTTCGCCCGCCTGGGGCGGCACCTCCTCGATCGACTCCGACACCACCATGCCCGGCGTCATCCAGACCATCCGCGGCAAGGGCGGGGACGTCTCGGTGTCGGTCGGCGGCTACGGCGGGACGAAGCTGGGCCAGGTCTGCGGCACGCCGGAGGCGACCGCCGCGGGCTACCAGCAGGTGGTCACCAAGTACGGCCTCAAGGCGATCGACTTCGACCTGGAGGAGCCGGAGTACGAGAACACCGCCGCGATCCACAACGAGATCGGCGCGGCGCGCATCCTCCAGCAGAACAACCCCGGCCTGTACGTCTCCATCACCACCGCCGGGACCAACGCGGGCACCGGCTGGTTCGGCACCCAGATGCTCAACGAGGCCAAGTCCCAGGGCTTCACGCCGAACAACTTCTCGATCATGCCGTTCGACGGCGGCTTCAACGGCGCCGCCGCGCAGACCGACGCGCTGGTGAAGTTCAACCAGATCCTGCAGACCACCTTCGGCTGGAACGAGGCCACCGCGTACGCCCACGAGGGCGTGTCGATGATGAACGGCCGCACCGACGCCGCCGAGTACTTCCACCAGGCCGACTTCCAGACCGTGCTGGACTTCGCCACCGCGCACGGCCTGGCCCGCTACACCTACTGGTCGGTGAACCGGGACCGCCAGTGCGCGGGCAACGTCGACCCGGGGCTGTCCGGCTCCTGCTCCAGCGTGGCGCAGAGCGACTGGGACTTCACCAAGTACACCGTGAAGTTCGCCGGGGCGACCCCGCCCACCACGCCCCCGACCACCCCGCCCACCACGCCTCCCACCACGCCGCCGACCGGCCCGGGCACCTGCACCGTCCCGGCCTGGAGCGCGAGCACCACCTACACCGCGGGCAGCAAGGTCTCGTACAACGGGCACGACTACCACGCCAAGTGGTGGACCCTGAACGAGGTGCCGAGCGCCAGCGGCCAGTGGGGCGTCTGGGCCGACGACGGCCCGTGCTGATCCCGACCACCGGCTGAACGCGGGGCGGGCGCCTGCGGGAAACCCGCAGCGCCCGCCCCGCGCCGTCAGGCGCCGTCAGGCGGCGGTGAACCGCTCCCGCAGCTCCGCCAGCACCTCCGCGGCCTCGCCCAGCCCGGCCGCCTCGCAGTGGGCGATCCCGGCGGTCAGCCGCTGCACCGCCGCCCGGGGCCGGCCCAGGTCGCCGCCCTCGATCAGCGCGGCCAGCCGGACGGCCTCCGCCCGCAGCGACCCGGCCCGCGCCGACCCGGCCTGCTCGGCGCGCCGCCCGTACTCCGCGATCGCCCGCTCGGCCTCGGTCAGCGCCTGCTCGTGCCGGTCGGCGATGGCCAGGCAGCGGGCCCGCTCGTAGTGCGAGCCGCCGCGCAGGTACCAGCCGTCGTACTCCTGGCCGGCCCGGTCGGCGGCCTCGCCGACGGCGTCCGCCTCGGCCAGCAGGGCGAGCGACGCGTCCAGCCCCTCGGCCCCCTCGGCGCGCATCGTGAGCTGGGCCAACTCCCGCAGGGTGGCCGCCAGTTGATCGATCTGCGGGGCCTTGCCGTGGGCCTCCCGGGCCCGGCCGAGGGCGGCCTCGGCGGCGTCCCGGCGGCCGGCCCGGGCGAGCGCCAGGGTGGCCTCGCAGGCGACCATGGTGTGGGTCTGCTGGTCCTCCCAGTCGGCGACCAGGTCGGCCAGCCGCAGGTACTCCTCGGCCGCGTCCCGGTACTCCTCCAGCTCGCTCAGGCCCCGGGCGAGGTCCAGCCGGGCCTGGGCGACCATCCGGACGTCCAGGCCCCCGCCCGACTCACCCGGCTCGCCAGACCCGGTCGAACCGCCCGAACCGGCCGAGGCGTCCAGCACCGACTCCAGCACGGCCACCGCGTCGGCCGCCCGGCCCGTGCCGCGCAGCACGTCGGCCAGCTGCAGCCGCACCTGGGCCGCCTCCTCGACGGCCTCCGCACCCTGCCGGTCGTAGCGCGCGGCGGCCTCCGAGAGCGCCCGCACCGCCCCGCCGTAGTCCTCCACCTGCATGCTCGCGTGGCCGAGCATCATGTACGTCGGCGCGTACGGGTAGGCGTCGTCGCCCCAGCGCACGGCCTCGGCCAGCGCCCGGTGGAACACCTCGGCGGCCTGGCCGGGCTCGCCCTGCTGCAGCAGCACCTGACCGAGCAGACCGAGCACCCGCGGGGTGTGCCACGGCAGTTCGGCCACCTCCAACTGGGCCCGCACCTCGTGCAGTTCGGCCGCCGCCTCGGCCAGTCGGCCCTGCCGGGCGGCGACGTCGGCGGTGTACTGGCGGGAGGTCGCGGCCCGGCGGGCGGAGCCGAGCTCGACGGCGGCCCCCCGGTAGGCCCCGACGGCCGCCTCGAAGCGCTCGACGGTCCCGGCGGGGGGCTCGGGCAGCGCCTCGACCAGGTCGTGGTGGGCGGCGTAGGCGCGCGACTGCAGGATGATCAGGTAGTCGTCGTCGAGCATCCGGCCCTCGGCGCGCAGCTCCCGGGCCCGCTCCAGCGCGGCGTCCAGCGCCGTCCAGTCGGCCACCGCGCCCTCGACGTCGCCGAGTTCGACGATCAGCGTGCGGGTCCGGGCCATCAGCGCCGGGCCGGGCAGCCCGGCCCGCTCGTACAGCTCGGCGGCCTCCAGCAGGCCCGCGGCGCCCTCGGCGTGCTCCTCGCGCTGCAGCGCGTCGTGGGCGCGCTGCTCGGCCAGTTCGGCGCTCAGCCGCTCGGGGCCGCCGAGTTCGGCGTCCTCCGGGAAGACGAAGCCCTCGGCGCCGACCCGGTCGACGACCCGCTTCCACAGCCGGTCGGCGTCCGGGTGGCCGAGGATCTCCAGCTCGCGGGCGCGCAGCACCAGGGCGGTGAAGTCCTCCGGCTCCGGCTCGACCACCCGGCGCGACGCCGGGGCAACGGCCGGGGCCGCCGCGGCGAGCTCCGGCGCGGCCACGGCCCGCACGCCCAGCGCCAACGGCTCGGCCAGCAGCGGACCGACGGCCAGCCGGGCCCGCCGGGCGGCGCTCACCGCGTCGGTGCCGTTGCGGGCGTCGAAGCGGGCGGCCAGCGCGTCGGCCTCGGTGCGCAGATGGGCGAGCAGGGTGTCCACCGTCCAGGCGGTGCCGGCCGGGCCGCTGACCGGGAGTCCGCCGTGGCCCGCCCCGGCCAGCGCGGCGACCAGCACCTCGGCGCCGGTCAGGAACTCCAGCCGGGCGGCGGGCTCGCCGGTCACCGCGAACAGGTCGCGGTTCTCGGCCAGCAGCTCCAGGCCGCGCGGCTCGTTGCCGGACAGCGCGCAGAACTCCAGGTGCCGGCCGACCGCGCCGAGCATCGCGGCCTTGCCGCGGGCGTAGCGGTAGCCGGTCAGGTGCGCGGAGCGGGCCTCGTCGAGCCGGCCGCGGCGCAGCAGCGGCAGCAGGGCGGTGGCCTGGCTGAGGTGCGGCTCCTGCTCGCAGCCGCTGCGGCCGTCCAGCACCGGGGCGAGGACCTCCAGCGCGCGGGCGTCGTCCCCGGCGGTGAGGAAGTGCTCGGCCCGGACGCGGGTCTCGCAGGCGTGGCAGTCGCTCAGCTCGGTGCGCGGGCGGGCCGTCCACAGCTCGTAGGCGTCCTGGACGTCCACGCCGGTCTGCGCGGCCAGGTGGTAGCGCTGGGCGTAGTACGGCTGGAGGTCGAAGCCGGCCCGGCGGTAGCGGTCGCGCAGTTCGGTGTGCCAGCGCCGGACGGCGGTGAGCGGGACGTCCGGGGTGTCCAGCAGCGCGGTGGCCACCCACTTGAAGCGCCAGTACACCTGGTGCCGGGCCCACTCGCCGAAGCCGTCCGGGTCCTGGTCCCAGAGCTTGAGCACCCGGGCGAAGACCACCGGGCTCTTGCTGCGCTCGCCGTCGTACTCGTAGGCCTCCATGAGTTCGAGCAGGGCCATCGAGCGCACTCCGGTGTCGTCGAACTGCTCGGCGGCGTCGACGAGTTCCTCGGCCGTGACGGTGCGGGTGCGGCCGTACGGGCGGGCGTCGTTCTCGCGCAGCGCGGCCATCACCGCTTCGGTGGAGTCCAGCATCACGCCTCCTTCCGACCGGGCCGGTCCGGGCCGGCCGCCTCGTGGCCGAGCATGGCGTGGTCGAGCAGGCTGATGAACGAACGGTTCAGCAGCGCCGACTCGCTGGCCTTGAGCGGGCGCCGGGTCATCAGCACGGCCTGCCCGTACAGCGCCTCGACGGCGGTGACGGCCAGCTCGCGATCGACCACGGTGGCGGCGCGGCGCACCAGCGGGTTGAGGTGGTTCAGCACCAGCTGGGCGCGGGGCACCTCGGCGCGCAGCGAGCCCAGGATGTCCGCCCACAACCCGTCGGCCTCGTCGGCGAGTTGGGCGCGGGTGCGCTCGTGCCGGGCCTCCCGGTTGTCGAGCAGCAGGGCGGGCGCGTTGGTCGGGTGGAAACTGCGCAGGGCGACGTCGCAGTCGAACCGGCCGACCACCTCGCGGGCCACCGCCAGGAAGGCCCCGGCGGCCAGTTCGGCGGCCGGGTCGACGGTGTCCAGGTGCGCGGTGACGGTACCCGGGTCGAGGTCGGCGACCGAGACGCCGGGGCGGATCTCGGGCAGCCGGTGCACCAGGTCGCGGTCGTAGGTGTAGCCGCCGTTGACCACGCCGAGTCCGGCCGCGCCCGCGATCGGCGCGACCTGCCGGAACTCCTCGACCGTGCGGGTCACCAGCACCACCGGGTGGCTGCGGGCGAACTCGTCCAGGGTGACGTTGCCGTCGGTGGTCTCGAACGGCAGCCAGGGCAGCATCATCCGCAGCAACTCGTCGTCGTAGCGGGCGAGTTCCTTGACGGCCAGGTGGTGCACGGAGAGGAAGCGGTGCAGCAGCGCCGGGTCGCTGGCGGACAGGCCGGTCAGCCAGTCGCGGATCCGGGCGCCGAGCGCGTCGCGGACGGCGGCCAGCGTCTCGTCGGCGTACAGGCCCTCGCGCGAGGCGGTGGGGCGCAGCCCGTCGGTGTCCACCACGCAGCGGACGAAGAACGCCCAGTCCGGCAGCAGTTCGTCGGCCTGCTCGGAGAGCAGCATGCCCTTGAGGTGCACCCGGTGGCCGTTGCGGCGCGAGGGCGGGGCGGCGTCCGGCAGCACGTAGGCGACGCCGCGCAGGCCGACCAGCGGCAGGTCCAGTTCGATGGTGTCGAGCGGGGTGAAGTCGAAGGTGGCGCGGCAGTACTCGGCGAGCGCGTCGCGCCGGGCCAGCGGGGAGCCGTGCCGCCCGGCCCACGGCGGGGTGCGGTTGACCCGGTGCTCGGTGCCGTTGGCGTCGATCACGGTGACGTCGTGGCGCAGCAGGCTGCCGAAGTCCCGGGCGAGGGTGAGCACCCGGGCCGGGCGGGTCCACTCGGCGGCGTCGGCGCGCGGGGCGAGGGTGACGGTGGTGCCGGGCTCGGGCTTGGCCGAGGCGGGCAGGGTGCGGATGGTGTAGCTGCCGTCGGAGCTGCCGCGCCATTCGATCACCGGGGCGTCCGGGGTGGCGGCGGAGCGGGTGACCACGGTGATGTCGTCGGCGACCACGAAGCAGGCGAGCAGGCCGATGCCGAACTGGCCGATGAAGTCGCCGCGGGCCTCGGCCAGTCCGGCGCCGTCCAGCCGGCCGTCGGCGTCGCGCTTGGAGCTGCGGCCGATGGTGGCGAGGAAGGTGTGGACGTCCTTCTCGGTCAGGCCGATGCCGGTGTCGGTGACGGACAGCTCGTCGTCGGCGCGGACGGTGATGGCGGCGGGCGCCTCGGGGTCGAGGGTGCGGCGGGCGGAGATCGCGTCCACCGCGTTCTGCAGCAGCTCGCGCAGGTAGACGCGGGGGCTGGAGTAGAGGTGGTGGGAGAGCAGGTCCACCAGGCCCCGCAGGTCCACCTGGAAGGTGTGTGCACTCGTCGGGTTGTCGGTTGGGGACACCGGAGGCTCTTTCGGTCGCGGAGATGCGGACGTAGGTGTGGAAGGAGGCCTGGAACCAGGCGTGGAAGCAGGCGTGGAAGCAGGCGTCGGGACGCGCGGCGGCGTCAGCCCGCGGTGTCAGCCCGCGGCGCAGCGGTCGCGGTGGGCGCGGAAGGCCTGGACCCGGTCGCCGGCGAGGTAGCGCCAGGGCGACTCGGTCACCTGGCCGTCCAGCGCGTCGAACAGCAGCCGCGCGGTCTTCCGCTGGTCGGCCAGCGAGAAGACCATCGCGAAGGTGTTGAAGCCCTCCTGCCAGCCGCGGACCGGTACGAAGTCCGGGTGGAGCACGGAGCGGAACGCCGCCTCCTGCAGCTCGGCGAGCACGGTGGGGTCGGCCAGGTAGGCGTGGTCCTCGCCGTCCGGGAGGTCCGCCCAGCGCTCCAGGTGGGCGAGCGCGACCAGTTCGCCGAGCGGGCTGCCCTCGGGGGCGGCCAGCATCGCGGAGCGGGCGAACTCGTGCATGGCGTCGTGCGAACCGCCCCACTTGGCGCACAGTTGCTGCAGCCGCTGGCGGTGCGAGCCGAGGTGCCCGGGCGCGCGGCGCACGGCGGCCTCGAAGCGGCAGGCGGCGACCTCCGGGCCGAGCGAGGCGCCGCGGGCGCTGATCTGGAGGAAGTACCAGGGGGCGAGCCAGGACGGCTCGCGCTCGGCGACCTCCAGCAGGTGTTCCTCGGCGACCTCCAGCCGCTGGTGGAACAGCTTCCACTGCTCCTCGGTGACGTGCTTGGCCTGGGCGCGGGAGCGCGCCTCCCAGGCCCAGCTGACGTGCCGGGCGCCGGACAACAGCAGCGGCAGCGGGTCGTCGGGGGCGTCGGCGATCGCGCGGGCCGTCCACTCCTCGACACCGGGGACGTCGGCGATCGCCTCGACCAGCCAGGTCAGGTCGGCCCCGTCCGTCCCGGTGGCCCCGGCAGCCGTGTCCGTCCCGTCCGTCCCGGCGACCCCGTCCGTCCCGGCGGTCAGCGCCGGGCGCAGCGCCGGCCAGTCCCCGGCGGCGGCCTGCCGCAGCACCAGGCGGACGGACTCGTCGCCGAAGGCCGGGTCGAGCCGCGGCGCGGACGCCCCGGCAGTGCCGGACCGGTCGCCGGACCGGACGGTGTCGCGGTCACCGGCGGACGCCTCGGCGGCCCGTCTGCCGAACCCGAATCCGAACCCGAACCGACCGGTCCGGTCCTGCCCGCCCTCCCCGCCCGAGCGGCGTCGGAACAGCGGCATGTGTGGCCCCCTCGAACATCATCGCCGGTTGTCGGCATCTTTCGCATGGCCGCTCTGCGACCACCCCGGAATGAGTACATATCACGGCCGACCGACTTCCGATTCCCGAGGCCGGTGCCGCCGCGAGCGGTGACATCTTGCTGCCTGACAGTTTTCTGACACCGTGCAGGCCACCGCCCGGGCCGACGATCCGTCAGGCTGTCACCCGTGCACGTCATTCGCTTCCACCTGCGCGCCCCGGAACGCCCCGACGACCCCTCCACCGACCGGTTCCCCCCGACCGACCGACTGCCCCCGACCGACCGACTCCCCGCGGCCGCGCACGGCCCGCAGCCGCCCTCCCCCGAGGCCGTCCGGGACGGACTGGCGTGCGCGCTCCCCGCCCGGGCCCGGCTCGAACACTCCCGGATCCTGGTCGGCCCCGGCGCGGTGGACGGCATCGCCTTCGTCCTCGCCGACGGTCCGCTCGTCGCCGAGGCCGCCCTCACCGTCGCCTGCACCGCCCTGACCGGACCGGCCGGCCCGCTGCCCGACTGGCAGGTGTCGCACTGCGCGCTGGACACCCTGCTGGCGCTCGGGCTGCACGAGCTGCCGGCCTTCCCGTGAGACCGGCCGGGCTCCCCCGGTCCGGGGTCGAGCCCCTCAGGCCGTGCCCGGCCCGGCGTCCGGCACCTTCCCCGACTGCGCCTGCTCGATCCGGTTGACCAGCATCACCGCGAACCGCCGGGCCGTGGGCAGGTCCACCGCACCGCCCTCGGTCGTCACGCTCGCCACCACGGTGCCCGAGCGGACCACGATGCTCACCCCGTCGCCCCCGGCCAGCGGCCCCACGAAGGCCTGGCTCTCGCTGCCCAGCGCCGGGGAGTCGACCTTCCGGAACGGCCCGACCGGGTAGGAGGCGTAGGTCTCCGTCAGCCGGTTGCGCGCCGCGTCCCGGCTGGGCAGCGTCTCCACCAGGAAGCGGGCGATCCTGTCCCCCGCGGAGAACCGGACCGACCCGCTGAGCGGCTTGCCCGTGCAGGGCGTCGACGCGGTGCAGGTGACGGCGTGGTCGGCGCTGTCGACCCGGCGCTTCTCCTCGTCCCAGCCGGTCATCGCCCGGGCGTCGGGGAGCACCTGCCCGACCACCTTGTCGTCCAGCAGCACCGCCTCCAGGTCCGCCCGGGGCACCGGCGCCGCGTCCGCACTGCCCGCCGCCGTCCCCGCGGAGGCCGTCGCGCCGGCCGCCGTCGTCGCCCCCGGGGCCGCGGACGCCGACGCCGTCCCCGTTGCCGCGCCCGCCGTCGCCGCGGACGCCGCGGACGCCGCAGCACCCGTCGTCACCGCCGAACTCGCTGTCCCCGCAGCCCCGTTGGCGTCCGCCGACCCACCGGACGAACACCCGGCCAGCACCCCCGCCAGCACCCCGACCGCCACCGCGACGGCGATCCGCCGACCACCCGTCCGCATCCCCATGCCCGCCCGCTCCCTTACGGCTGTCCGTGACCCGTCACCCTACCCCGCACACGAAGCACCGTTTCCGGGAACGCCGACGGGGCGGCGACCGAAAGGTCACCGCCCCGTCGTCACGAGCCCGTCGGCGGATCATACCGCCGGCGCCGGGAAGGTCGGGTACTCGACACCCGAGATGTACTGCACGACCCGGACGACCTGGCACGAGTAGCCGAACTCGTTGTCGTACCACAGGTAGAGGATCGCGTTGTCGCCGTCGACCTTGGTCGCGCCGGCGTCCACGATCGAGGCGTGGCGCGAGCCGATGAAGTCGCTGGAGACCGCGTCGGGCGAGTCGGTGAAGTCGATCTGGCGCTTCAGCGGCGAGGTCAGCGAGACGTTCCGGAGGTAGTCGAGGACCTCCTCGCGGTTGGTCTCACGCTTCAGCTGCAGGTTGAGGATCGCGATGGAAACGTCCGGCACCGGCACCCGGATCGAGCTGCCGGTGATCTTCGCCTTGAGGTCCGGCAGGGCCTTGGCGACGGCCGAGGCGGCACCGGTCTCGGTGATCACCATGTTCAGCGGTGCCGAGCGGCCGCGGCGGTCGGCCTTGTGGTAGTTGTCCAGCAGGTTCTGGTCGTTGGTGAACGAGTGGACGGTCTCCACGTGCCCGCGGACCACGCCGTACTCGTCCTCCATCGCCTTCAGCGGCGGGACGATGGCGTTGGTGGTGCAGGAGGCGCAGGAGATGATCTGCTCGTCCGGCTTGATCATGTCGTGGTTGACGCCGTGCACGATGTTGGGCACGTCGCCCTTGCCCGGGGCGGTCAGCACGACCTTGGCGATGCCGGGGCGCAGGTGCTTGGACAGGCCCTCGCGGTCACGCCACTTGCCGGTGTTGTCGATCAGGATCGCGTCCTTGATCCCGTACTCCGTGTAGTCGACCTCGCTCGGGTCGTTGGAGTAGATCACCGTGATCTCGTTGCCGTTGACGACGAGCTTGTTGTTGACCTCGTCGACGGTGATGGTGCCCTGGAACTGGCCGTGGATCGAGTCCCGGCGCAGCAGCGAGGCGCGCTTCACCAGGTCGTCGTCGCCGCCGCCGCGCACCACGATCGCCTTCAGGCGCAGGCCGTTGCCGGAGGCCTTCTCGATCAGCAGCCGGGCGACCAGCCGACCGATGCGGCCGAACCCGTACAGCACGACGTCCTGCGCGGACCGGCGCTCCAGCTTGTTCTCACCGGTGGCGCCGGCGACGGCCCGGGCGGTGAACTCCGCCACCGACAGGCCCCGGTCGTCCGCCCGGTAGGCAGAGGCGAGCATCGCCAGGTCGATCTGCGAGGGGCCGAGGTCCAGGGCGGTCAGTGCCTCCAGGAACGGCATCGTCTCGGTGACCGAGAGCTCCTCGCCGGCTATCTGCCGGGCGAAGCGGTGCGTCTTGAGGATGCTGACCACCGACTTGTTCACCAGGGAACGGCTGTGGAGCAGGACGGTGACGTCCTTCTCCCGGTGCAGCCGCCCGATGATCGGGATCATCGACTCCGCGATCTCCTCGCGGTTCTTCCAGTCCGTGAACACGTCGTCGTTGACAGTCACAAGTCCATCTTTCGAGCTGAGGGTGTTGCGCACATGGTAGCTTCGCCCGCTTCCGCCCCAGCGGCCGGTCCCACCTCCACCCCCCACCCCCACCCCTCCCACCTGCACGTTCCCCCGCCACCCCGGCACCAAAGGTGACCACCGCCACCCTGATCGGGAGGGGTCTACCCGGATAGAACACACTGCGGGTTCTTGTAAACTAAGTCAAGCAACACGGTGCATCTCGACACGTCGGCACGATACGTTGGATCGAAAAGTCGGGCTGTCCCAACACCTCCCCGGAGACTCTGATGCAGCAATCCGTCGAACCGGTCGTCCAGGTGACCCTCGCGGAGATCTCCCGCATCGCCGGGGTCGGACGCGCCGCAGTCAGCAACTGGCGTCGAAGGCACGACAGCTTCCCGCAACCCGTCGGGGGCACTGATGCAAACCCCCAGTTCTCCCTTGCCGAAGTGGAGGAGTGGCTGGACGGGAAGCAGAAGAACCGGTCCGCCGTCGGCCGTCTCGAGCGGCTCTGGCCGAAGATCGAGGCCCTGGGCGACCGAGATGCAATGGGCACGGTTCTGGCTGTCGTGGGTTCGGAGCTCAGCCGTCCTGGTGCCCCGAGCGCACTGCCCGTCCCGCCACAGATGAGCCGCAGGCAACAGGCATTGGCCGAGCAGGCCGTACGACTTGCCGAGCAGGAAGGCGCTCCGGAAACCTTCGGATTCCTGCTCCAGCGCTGGCTCGGAACTCACGTGCGCCAGATCACCACGACACCTGAGCCCCTGGGCGAGCTCATGGCCGACCTCGCAGCGTGGCGCGGCAACACTTCGCCACGGATCGTTCTCGACCCGGCCTGCGGCACCGGGTCGTTGCTGTTGGCCGCCGGCAGGCACTGGACCACCCCCTCTCAGCCCGAGCTGCTGGGGCAGGAGGTGGATCCGACCCTCGCCTCCGTGGCAGCTGCCCGCATGTTGATGGCCGGGGCACCCGGTCGCGTCACGGTCACCGACACCTTGCGGGCCGACGCGCTGCAGTCCGTGCGAGCTGACGTGGTCCTGTGCAACCCCCCCTCTAACGAGCGCGACTGGGGACACGCCGAGCTGGCGACGGACGCCCGCTGGCTGTTCGGCCAACCCCCCCGAACTGAACCGGAGTTGGCCTGGGTCCAGCATGCCGTTGCGGCTCTGGCCCCGGAGGGCACTGCCGTGTTGCTCCTGCCCCCCGCGGTCGCAGCCAGGCGGGCGGGGCGCAGAATCAGGAGCGCTTTGCTGCGAACCGGCGCACTGCGTGCAGTGGTCGCGCTTCCACCCGGCGCGGCCCCTCCGCACGGCGTGGGCCTTCATCTCTGGGTGCTGTCCCGCCCTTCGGACGAGCCGGTCGGCTCCATGGTCCAGCTCGTGGACGCCGTCGGACGGGCAGGTGCCCCGTCGCCGGGACAACCCTCGATCGACTGGCCCGCCCTGCGCACCACCGTGCTGGAGGCGCTCCAGAGCGACCGAGCCACCGCGGGCGTGTCCGTCCCGGTCATCGACCTCCTGGACGAACAGGTCGATCTGACTCCCGCCCGACACGTTCCCGCGCCCGATTCCGCTGTCACCACGAACCTGCGCCAGTCCTGGACCCGATTCGACCGCCGCCTCGACGAGGCCCGCGACCTGAGCCGAGTGCTCGCCAAACTGAATCCCGTACAGGACGCTGCTGCCATGAGCACCAGCGTCGGCGAACTTGAACTGGCCGGAGCGCTGGAGCTGCACTCCGGGCAGGCTCTGCCGGAACAGCTTCTGCGCCGTGGCGACCGACCGTCCGACGGGATCCCCGTCATCACCGTCCCCGATCTGGGAAACCCGGAGGGCACGCGCCACTGGCTGTCGGCCATGGAGAGCGAGGACGGCGAGCGCGCCGGCACATTGACCGTGACCTCCTCGCAGGACGTCGTCGTGGTCGGTTCACTCCGGGCCTTCGACGCCTGGGTGGACGTCGACGCCCCTACCGTGCTCGGGCCGCAACTCCACCTGCTCCGCGTGGACCCCACGGTCCTCGACCCGTGGTTCCTGGCCGGGTGTCTTCGCTCCCCCGCGAACGCCCGGCAGGCGGGAACTCACGCTTCGACCTCGTCACGGGTGGATGTCCGTCGCCTCCAGGTGCCACGTCTCCCCCTTGAGGAGCAGCAGACGTACGGGGAGACCTACCGGCGGCTCACCGGCTTCGAACAGGCCGTACGTGAACTGGGCGAGGTGGCCGGGGGGATCGGCCAGGCGCTCGGCGAGCTGCTCGCGACCGGCCGACTTCCCCGTAGGTGAGGTCACGCCTGGGCCAGGAGTTCCAGGAACGACCGGACCTCCACGCTCCGACCGGACGTCTCCAACTTCACAGCCAGCTCTCGGCAGCGGGCCACGACGACCGGAGGCATCTCCACCAAGCCCGCGACCTCGTGAACCACATCGGCCCAGCCGTCGAACCCGCCCTGCAGATCACCGGCCCCGGCCAGGCACTCAGCCAGACCCACCCTCGCCTCCAGGGCAAGGGCCCGAAGGGCAGGGGCCGCCTTGCGCTCCAGGGCTTGTGCGACATCCCGGTACATCGAAGTCGCGTCCTGCCACTGCCCGTCCAGGCGGGCCGCATCCGCGCAGAGCAACTGGGCCGACGCCACCGGGGGATGCCCCAGCCCCCAGGCCTTGCGGGCATCCCCCAACTCCCCTTCCAGCGCCTGCAGGGCCTGCCTGGCAGGCGACCCTGACACCTCGGCGGCGGCCGCGGCCAGCAGTTCGGCGAACCGGGTCCGGTCGACCCCCGGCCGTACCCCCCGACCCGCCGATCGCTGCACTGCCTGACGCCGGGGCACCCAGGCGGGCACGGACGCGGAGAGTGCGGTTCCGGGCAGGCGGTACCGGGCCGTGGGGTCCGGTTCGAGTTCCGGGCTGGGCGCGGGAGAATCGACGGTCGGCAGATGCGGGCGCAGGGCCTCCGAGAGCCTGGTGAAAGCGGCCAGCCGCCGAACCGGGTCCTTGCTCAGCAGACGCCAGACGAGATCGTCGATCTCGACCGGGACTCCGGGCCTGAACTCGCTCACGGACGGCGGGAGGTCGTGCTGGTGCTGGGTCGCACGGTTCCGGTCGGGTCGGTCCAGGAAGGGCTGGCGCCCGGTCAGAAGCTCGAAGAACACACAGCCGAACGAATAGTGATCAACAGCACTCGTGACCTTCTGCTCTCCCCTGAGCTGCTCGGGCGCCATGTAGCCGACGGTCCCCGGCGTGGCGCCGTAGGCGGTGTAGCGGGTCGCGTCCGGCCGATCCGGGAAGGCGACGCCGAAATCGATCAGTTTCACCGACCCGTTCGCGGTGAGTACGACGTTGTCGGGCTTGTGATCCCGATGGATGACCCGTCCTCGATGGGCGTGCGCCAGCGCATCCGCGATCTCGAAGGCGATGGCGTACGCGGCACCGAGCGGCAACGGCCGGAACCGCGCCAGGAACCGATCGAGCGGTGTCCCGTCGACGAACTCCATGACCAGGAAAGGAGCACCTCGATGAAGTCCTCGGTCGATCAGGCGCACGATACCGGGGTGGTCGAGTTCGGCGAGGAACTGCCCTTCCCGCTCGAAGCGCAGGCGCAGTTCGGTCTCCTGGCGGATGCGCTCGCCCTCGCTGAGTCGCCCCTGGTTGTACTGGTCGGCGCGGATCTCCTTGACGGCCACCAACTCGCCGGTCTCGGCGTCGATCGCCTTCCAGACGCAGGCCATCCCGCCCCGCCCGAGCATTTCGACGATCCGGTACCGGCCGCGGACGACTTCGCCCTTTTTCATCCTCACCCCTGTCCGCCTCGGCATCGTGCGCCCCTACCATACCGCCCCATCAATCAAAGGCGTTCCATTGCTTGACTAAGTTCACAGATATACGCTCTCCTTGAGACTCGGCCGAACGGCTCCGATCCCTGAGGGGGGCTCCTTCTGTGACCGCCTGGCAACCTCCCGCCGGCACGACCGGCGATCCCCGCGTCGTCCGCACTTCGCTCCCCCTGCTTCAGGAGGATCCCCGCGGCTGCCCTCGCGCCGCCGCGCTCCGGGCCCGACCGTTCGTCCAACAGTCCCCGTCGAGGTCCCGCCGCAGGCCCGTCAAGGACTTCGCCCCGGCTCCTGTGATGGCGGCGCTGGACGCGATCGAGCACGACGGCACTGACGTTGGAGTCGCCCTGCAACAGCTCCGCCGCCGACACGACTGTCATCCGTCCCACCTCTCCTGGGCGGAGGAGGCCCTCCGCAACTACCTCGCGGCACGCGCAGAGCACAGCACCGAGTACGAGCTCGACCGACAGGCATCGCTGCCGGCCAAGCACCCTTGGGTGGCCGTCACCGACCTGACCGCGTCGGACTCCCGCGGCGCGCTCCGGTACGAGCGGACGGCGTGGGGCCGCCGGTACGCCTCGCCCGACGGCCGGATCAGGGAGATCTGGCTGCTGTCCGTGAACTCAGTAAAACCGCGAAGCGACGCGGAGATCGCGGAGGCGGCCGCGGTGGCCGCCACCGGCGTCGCGGCCACCGCGGACTTCGGCGAGTGCTACCGGCCGGTCAAGGTCCGCGACCCGCTCCCCGACCGGGTCCGTGTGGTGGCCGTCGGCTGCGGCGACGGCTCCCGCAAGGTCCTCGCGGACTGGGAGGCCGCGGAGGCGGTTGAGCAGTACGCCCGACACGCCAAGCCGGTGCTGGCCCGGGTCGTCGCGGGCGACCGGGTCAACCCGGGCTCGGCCTGCATCGACTGCGAGGGCCTGTCGAGCTGTTCGCAACCGCCACGGACCCCGTTCCTGCTCGGCACGCCCCGTCCGCGCCGCGCACGCCGCCGGCGCAGCGTCTCGGCCTCCGACCTCCGTACCCACTCCGCGTGCCCTGCCAAGTACCACCTGACCAGGGTGCTGCACCTGAAGTCGGCCGAGCCCGAGAGCCCGGCGATCCGACGCGGACGTGCGGTGGACGTCTGGCTCAACGAGCAGCACCGGGCCCGACGCAGCTGTCGCACCACCCTCCTGCCCGCCACACTGCCGGGCCTCACGGCGGAGGAAACCAGGACGGCCGTCCGGATGATCGCCGAGCACGCCGCGGTGTGCCCGCTCGACGGCCTGGCACCGACCGAAGAGGTGGAGGTCCAGGCCCGTCTGACGGCGTACGATCCCGAGCTGGACGTCGTCGTCATCGCGGACCCCGATCTGCTCTACACCGACTCGGGCGGATGGGTCTGGCGCGAGACCAAGACCGCCGCGTCCCGCCCCTGGGAGGGCCGCCCCCTCCTTGAGGCATACCCTCAACTAGCCCTCGCCGTCCTGATGATGTCCGCCGGCGTCCCCGGGGGCGATCCGCGCCGCTGCCGGATCGAGCTGGAGTTGCTCTACCCGGACGGTTCCGCCTGCGAGGAGCTCCACCCGCACGATCCCGAGACGGTCGACGAGGCCCGGCGGGCCGTCTCCGCACTGGCCGGCCCCTGGGCCCCGGACGAGACCTTCGCCGCCACCCCAGGCCGTGGCTGCACCGGCTGCGAGGCGCTGCGCTGGTGCGGACCCGGCCTCGATCACACGGCCGGAGGCTGACCCGTGACCTCCACCTCCGATCTGCCATCACACGCCGCCGCATGGTCCGCCCATGACGGCCTCCCCCTACTCCGTACCCTGGCCACCGCCCTCATCGGACTCGACGCGATCACCGGTTTGGACGGCTTCTCCCTGCCCTACCCCGACGAGGCCCAGCGGGCGCTGAACCGGACCGTTCTCACCTGCGTGCTGCAGGGCGCCGAGCCGCCCGCCAGCCTGCCGGAGCTGCTGCAGTGGTGCCGGTACCGCCCGGTCTCCGACTGGCCCCTCGACCTCCCTTCCGACGCCATCGGTGACACCGACCACCTCCTTGATCCGGATTCCGGTCGCCCCACCGAGCTCTGCCACGAATGGGCCGAACGAGCCGCCGACAGCGCCGTACATCAGCGCGACCGCGAGATCATCAGGACCGCGCTCAGGTTGTGCCGTGAGTGCGGCGAGGAGGACGCCTACACGGAGTTCCGAAGGTTGCTGGTCAACCGCCCGGTACTCACCTCGGTGGAGTTCTTCGAGGTCAGCAACGACCATGTCCTCGACCCGGTCCGAGAGTTGATCCGCCGGATCTACCTGCCGGTACCGGCCAGCCATCTTCGAGCCGGTGCCTACACCACCTGCGAACGCTGTCTGACCCTGCTGATCCCGGTGCAGGACGGCTCGTGGTGGTGTGAACGCGACCAATGCCGCCGACAGGGCCCCGCGCCGGTGGGGAACCTGTGGCCCGCCGACGAGGTGGGTGAACTCTTCCAGCTGGAGCGCCCGTTGAGGCAGTTCGTGACCGGGCCAGGACGGTCGGAGGTCGCCCTGGAACAGGCCCTGACCGAACTCGGGCTCCGGGTGCGGATGTGGCCCGGGTTCGACGCCTACGACCTGCACGTCACCTTCCCCAACGGTCGGGTCTGGGCCGTGGACGTGAAGGACTGGGCCCACCCCGCCTTCCTGGGGAGGGCGGCCCGCCCCTTGGCTCCGGAACCGCCCTATGACGAGGCGTTCTGGGTCGTCCCGCAGTATCGGGTCGACGACCGCCCCGGCTACCAGGACGTCTACCGCCGGCACCGCCCCGCCTCGGCCCTCGGTCTGCCCCTGTTCACCGACACCGAGCTGATCTCTCACGCAGCCACCCGGCTGCGCAACGCTCCGGACGGAGGTTCCCGTGCGTAACCGCGACATTTGGCACCAGCAGATCAGCCGTGACCTCACCCGGGTCTGGAATGAGATCCCGAGCGAGCTGGGGGATGTCAAGCCCGCCCTGCTCTGCCAGGTCGAACTGACCCTCCGGGTGCTGGAGCGCATTGCGCCTCACGAACCGGCCGTCGGCGCCTACACGCTGCTGGCCGGGTACCCGTTCACCAAGGCTGCCGGGCACTCCGTCACCCCGGAACACGAAGTCATGCTGACTGCGGTACGCCACCGCGTGTGGATTCTCCGCCGCCGCCGAACCTGGCAGCAGGCGCTGGAGACCTACCGGGCACTACCGGAACGCATGCGCGCCTACCACGTTCCGGAGGACAACGGCCCGGTCCACCCCCTCCGCCCGACCATCGCGTCCGACCGCCTCGCCGTGTACGACGCGGCGCTGACGACCCTTCCGGACTTCGACAGACGGCGGCTTCACCTGGCCCCCCCGGGGCGCAGCACCTTCATCGAACGTCGCCGACCGGCCTCCGTCACCTTCCCCCCGGAGCTGCGGCCCGACCCCGCATCGGGACATGAGCTCACAGCCGCCCGAGCCGGCGGCGGGGCGGCGATCCGGCTGACCCGCGCCGACCTCGCCGAAACCGCCCGGTGGATGGACCGGACCGAGATCGCGGCGGACACCCCGAAGCGCGGGCACTGGGAGCAACGGCTCGCAGAGCTCCGGTTGGCGCCGCGCAGCGCGGACGGCCGGTCGTTCACCGACTCCGACGAGCTCCACCTGGAGGGAATGCTGCATCTGGTGGGCATGGTCGGAGCGGGCAAGAGCACGCTCATGACCCTGGTCGCCGTATGGGCGGCCCTGCGAGGCCTGCGTACCACCCTGGTCGTCGGCGACGTGGCCGAGCAGCTGCGGCTCAGTGCCCTGCTGCGGGGATTCGATCTGCCCGCCACCCCAGTGCTCGGTCCGACCACCCGCGAGACCCACGTCCAACGGCTGCACCGTCGGCTGGCTGCGCGCGGCCTGGACAACCTGCTGGACCACGACGACCCGGGCTTCGACGATCTGAGCACGGTCTGCGTGGTCGACGCCCTGCGCGGCACCGAGGCCGCCGAACCACTCCGTTACGCCGATGCGCCCTGCACATCGCTGTATCCGGAGCGGCTCGGCGGCACCGATCAGGCCCACGTCGACGAGACCGAGCCGGTCGCCCTCCCCGAGCCCTACCGCCCGATCGGCACCACCGCAACACCGTCCGTCGACAACCGCCCCTCCGGCCAGAAGCACGGCTGCCCGGTCTGGAGTGCCTGTCCCCGTCATCGCACCGCACGGGAGCTGGTGGATTCGCTGATCTGGATCGCGAACCCGGCCAGCCTCGTCCAGTCCTCGGTGCCGCACCACCTGAACGAAGAACGGCTGCGTCAGCTCGAACTGGCCTGCCTGCGCAGCGACATCGTCATCGTGGACGAAGCGGACTCGGTGCAGATGAAGTTCGACGAGATCTTCGCCCCGTCCGCGACGCTGGTCATGCCAAGTCCGGAGTCCTGGCTCGACCAGCTGCACACGCACAAGATCCAGGAACTGTCCCGGCAAGGACGGCTGCCGCTGACCGACCAGGAGGTCGCGCGCTGGTCCGCCTCCCTGGCCGCCGTCACCACGGCAACCGACCGGCTGTACAAGCGGCTGATCGACGACGGGGACGTTCGCGAGTGGGCGGACCCCGAGTACTTCAGTCCCTGGACGCTCCAGGAGAAGCTGCTGACCGACTGGTTCGAGCCGAACGGCTCCCCCACGACCCCGGACGGCGTCCGCGACGAGGCCGAGCTCTTCGAGGCGTACGAGAACGACGATCCCGAGCCGGAGCCCGGCAGCCCGGCCATGCAGAGCCGTCGCGCGGACCTGACGGCCGTCTTCGACCGCTTCCGCGACGACCCGCTCGGCGGCAACGGGCCGTACGACGATCCGACCGACGATCTGGTCTCCCTCACCCAGGACCTGCTGAACACCCTCTCCGACTCAAGTACCCGCCGACGGGTCGTCGCCGTCCTGACCACGCTCCTCGCCGACACACCCGCACCAGTCGACGACCCGAAGTGGCTCGACGCCACAGCTGGCAGGGTGGAGTTCCTGCTGCTGCTCTCCGCGCTGAACCAGCGGCTGGAACGGCTGACTTTTCTGTGGCCGCAGGTGGAGGCCGCCCTGCACCTGGACTCGACCGGAAACGACTTCTCCCGCCGCCCGCCACTGGACTACGCTCCGCTGGTTCCGGAGGCCCCCATGGGCAACGTGCTCGGGTTCCAGTACCTGCCCGACGAGCGGGAGCGGGACGAATCCGGGCGCCACAGCGGCACCCTGCGGTTCTTCCGGTGCGCCGGCGTGGGCCGGGAGCTCCTGCTCTCACTGCACGAGTTGGGCTCCGACCCGGCGACCGGTCGGCCCGGGCCGCACGTGGTGCTGATGTCCGGCACGAGCTGGGCGGGGAAGTCCACCCGCGCCCACGTGCTCGCGCCGGTCGGAGCGGTCCTCAAACCGTCCGAGCGTTCGCTGACCGCCGTGCGCCGCAGTGTCTTCCGCACCCACTTCCTCTACGACGACAACGGGAAACCGATCAGCCTGTCCGGCACCGACACGAAGAACCGCCTCACCGTAGCCCGGGCCATGGCCTCGATCCTCGGCAACCCGGGCCGTGGCCACTCACCGAGCCCGTTGGAGGAGGAACTCGCCCTGGTCGACGACGACGAGCGACGGCGCGCGATCCTGCTGGCCGGCAGTTACAAGGAGGCCAACGCGATCGCCGACATCCTCCATGGCATCGAGCGTTGGCACGGCCGAGTCCGGGTGTTGGCCGCAGACGACGCGGACCTGGATCAGGCCGTCCGAGGTAGCGGGCCTCCAGCCCCCGGGCCCTCCGGGCACGCCACGGCGCTCCGGCGCGGCGACCTCGCGACCTTCGCCGAGGATCCTCGCGCGGAGGTCCTGGTCGCACCGCTGATGGCCGTGGAACGCGGCCACAACATCCTGAACGCACAACGGAACGCCGCCTTCGGCACCGCACTGTTCCTCGCCCGGCCCCATCCGCGTCCCGACGACCTGGCTCTGGCGATCTTCGCGATCAACGACTGGGCCTCCCGCTTCGTCCGTGACCACCCGGGTCTCGACCAGGGCACCTTCACCGCGCTGGTCAGCCAGGCCGGGACACTCGATGCCGCCGGCCTCGCGTTCCGTCACGTCGCCCGCCGGGAATGGCGCCGGCTGCTCGCCCGCCGATACATCTACTCGCGTCTCTCCGAGGCAGAGAAGCAGGCTTTCGTCTGGGACCAGTTGGTGACGATCTGGCAGGTCATCGGCCGACTGGTGCGCGGCGGTGTCCCGGCGAGGGTGGTGTTCGTCGATGCCCGGTTCGCCCCCCGGCTGGCCCGGGCACTCGCCCCGGGGATCCAGACCAGCTCCCTGCCGGCCGACGACGGGCTGTTGCCCCGGCTCCGGACCGTGCTCGCCCCCTACTTCGACGAGGACACCGACCCGGCCCTCTTCCTGGACCCCGGTGACCCGGCCCTCGCCCGCCTGCTCTACCAGCCCCTGTTCGAGGCCCTGACCGACCTCACCCATCACCGCAACTGACCACCGCACCCGATCGGAGGCCACCATGGCCATGAAGTACCGGACCATCCGCACCGCAGCCTGGACGCCGCTCTCCCCCGAAACCTCGCTGACCGCCGGCTACCGGGCCCTCCCGTTCCCCGAGGAGTGGCGGGAGGCACTCCTCGACCTGTGCAACGCCGGCCGGTCGCCGCAGGCCGAGCCCTACCGGACGGTCCCCACCTGGCGACTGGACCAGGTCCTCCAGGCCCTCGCCCCGGACGTCCTCGTACGCCCCCGGCCCTCCCACCACAAGGACGAGACACCGGACTTCTGGCTCTACGCCCCCGCCGAGCTGGCCGACCCGCTGCCGGGCCCGGCACTGCGTGCCCTGCTCTCCACCTGGCTGCGCGATCTGCGACCCGAACCGGAGCACCGCGCCCAGCGCCGTGAGGTCGAGGCGATGCTGTCGGCCGACCCCCCTCAGTGGCACCCGGTCGAGGCGGAGCTGCTGCGCTGCCCGTCGACCAAGGGCGGCTCGGCGGCGCCCGAGCCCCGCCAGTTCCAGCTGACCACGGACCACTTGGCCCGCCGGATCCTCGCGCTGGAGCCGTACGACTCCCGGGCCGGCAAGCTGCACTTCCGCGCCGTACCGCGCGGGCCCCGCGACCAGGGCGCGGAGCTGGTGTCCCAGCCGCTGCCCTGGGACGGCAAGGGCGACCGGACCTGGTGGTTCTCGGTGGTGCTCAACATCACCCTGCACACCGTGCCCTTCCAGCCGCTGCCCCGGCTGCATCTGCACACCCACATCCGTCGCTGGGCGACCCGTACCAGTCCGACCACCGGCAGGCTGCGGCTGCCGTTCGGTCGCCGCACCTCCGTCCTGCTGCGCCCCCGCGTGCCGTGGCTGCCCGGCGCGCCGGTGAGCGAGCGCTTCGCGGTGGCGCGGCTGGAGTGGAACCGCGCGGTCAAGGGGATCGACTGGGTCGGCGGCGGTCCCGCCGGAATGCTGAACGGGGTCTCGCTGACCGAGCCGTTCCCCGACGCCGACCGCATCCTGAGTGCACCCGAGGAGTGGTTGGAGGACATGCGCGCCGCCGTGGTGTACAGCACTGCCATGGGTAGCCACGAGGTCGGCGCCGGCCTGATGTCCAACCAGCGGTCGCAGATCGTCCAGTGGGCCGAACAGGCGCTGCCCGAGCAACTGCGGCCCACGCCCGCCCTGGAGTTCACCCGGCACGCTACCTCTCACGGACCGGTGAACCTCCGACCCAAACCCTCAGGAGACGTCGCGAAGGCCGCCGAGGAGGTCCGCGCGGCGGCGGCCCGCCGGCTCGGCACGGCCTTCGCCCTGACCGCTCTGGACAGCGCGCAGAACGGGGATCACCTTTCGGTGCTGGAGGCACGACTGCTGTGGCAGACCGCCGAGATGCGTGACACGGCCATCGCCGCCCTGGTCGACCACCTCGGTCTCAAGGACGACGGGACGCGACCGACCGCCGAGGACTACGAGACGGCCCGTCCCGGAAACCCTGCGGTCCTGGAATGGGACACGGCCGAACTCGTCGTCCGGCTGCACTGCCTCAAGCTGACCGACTCGCTCGCCGGCGATCTGCCGCTCGGCGAGGGGCGCCCGACCCGCGCCACCGTCACCGCGGCACTCGGTGCCCGTCGGAACGAGGTCCGCACCTTCCTGAGTGGTGACCGCACCGACGCGACCCCCTCCCTCGCCCTGGTGGAGATCGACCGTCGGCAGGACTTCACCACACCCGACCACGACCCCAAGTTCGCGCTCCGGCTGGGGTGTGCCGACGCCGGCGTGCTGACCCAGTTCATGGCGGTGCCCAAGAAGGTGAAGGGCTACAACAGCGAGAAGACCGCGGACTTCCGTGCCCTCAAGGCCTGGGACGACGGCCTGCGGCAGCTCGGCGTGCGTGTCCACCCCCAGCACAGCCTCGGCGACCGGCTGCCTGAGGACCTGCGCTACGCGGCGGTCTGGATGGTCCGCAAGAACGCGCGCAGCCGGACCCGCTGGGCCGGCCACGAGCCGGTCGCCGTGCGGATCACCCCGGTGCATCCGGTCACCGGGCTGGCCCGGATCGAGGGTTGGGACCGGAAGGCGGACAACGGTGCCGGTAAGTGGATCCCGTACCCGGCGCTGCTGCTCCGGCTCACCGCACTCTCCGAAGTACCCTCCGCCGTGCCGACGCCGCGCAGTGGCGAGCAGGAGCCTACCGAACGTCCGTCGTGGTGGCAGGACATGAGGCAGCAGCGGCAGCAGACCGAGGAGTGGCTGCAGAAGGTGGTGCGCTCGCTGCGCGGCACGCCGACCCTGCTGCTCGCCCACGCGCAGAACTGCCGCTCGCACTGGACCTGGCTGCAGGACGGCCAGACCGAACCGGACCGGATCCGGACCGGCCTGGCCGTCCGACCGATCGACCCCGACCTCCGCCTGGTCCGGGTGCGGACCGCCAAGGGCCGTGAGACCGCCCAGTGGTGGGGCGTGCACCCGGATGAGGCGAATGGTGTCAACGGCCTCCCGGCACACCTGTGGACCGACCCGACTGCCACGGCGGGCACCGCCCGGGTGTTCTGGTCGACCACGCCCAAGGCTTTCCAGTTCAGCGGATCCGCGGTCGAGGCGGACAAGCTCGCACCGCGCCCGATCCGGCTCGGCAAACGCAAGGGGGAGCTGACCGTCGACACGGACAAGCCGGCTTGGAACCCCGGCCTGGTCGAACTGGCCGTTCTCGGCTGCCACCAGGCCGACGGCGACGACCCGGAGGCGCTCGCCCTGGCCGTCCACCAGCTGCGTCAGGCCCCGGACCACCAGGACGCCCTGAGTCTGCCACTCCCGCTCCATCTCGCCGGGCTCGCGCAGGAGTACGTCCTCCCGACGGTCGCCGACGAAGAGGCGACCGGCGATCCGGCGGCCGACAGCGACCCGGACGCCGCCGAGGCCGCCGGCCTCGCCCAGGCGCCGGAGCCCGACAGCGACCCGGAACAGCTCTCGCTGTTCGCCGCCGACGGGGCCCTCAACTAGCTGGAGCGGACGGGGTCCTGCCGGCGGCAGGGCCCCTCAGCGCTACACGGATGTCAGGGGTTGCAGCGTCCCCTGTCGCATCAGAGCCCTGATGTGCTCGGCCGCTCGCTCCGGCGCCGTCCCGCCCCGGACGACCACACCGGCCTCCAGGTTGCGGCGCACCCCGGATTCGGTGAGGTTCGCACTTCCCAGGAACAGGACCCTGCGATCCGCAACGGCCGACTTGGCGTGCTGACGGGCACTGCGGTGGTCCCGCCGATCGACCGGCCAGTGCCAGAGCCGCAGACCGGTCACCGACCGGAAGGCTGCCGCGGGTTCCGGACCGTCCAGCAACCCACCGGCTCCCTCCCGGGTTTCCACCACGAGGTGCACCTCCACTCCGCGAGCCGTCGCGTCGGAGAGGGCTTGGAGCAGCGGACGGTAGGGACGGGCCGAGTAGGTCATCGCGAGCAGTTCGGTACGGGCCTGTCGCACGACCTCGGTCAGGACCCTGGCGGTCGACCGCACCGGTACTCCCGGTGTGCTGGGACCACTCCAGACGGTTCTGACTTCGGCCTGGTCACAGCGGTCGCTCCAAGCGGCGCCGAACCCCCTCAGATAGGCGGCCGCGACCGGTCCGGGTATCGACTCGGCCCGGATCGCCCGGTACACCTCGCCTATCTCATCGGTGGTGCGGGGAGACGGGAACTCCGCCGATGCGTACTCCAGGCCTCGGCCCTGTTCCAGGAGTGCCGCCAACGCGCCGACCCGTTGCACGCCGAGGGCCGCGACCGCCGAAGCGGCCGCGGCCTCGAAGCGGGGGCTGCTCACGGAAGAAGCTCGGCGGGGGTGAGGACGGCATCCGGCTCGTCCCCGAGCGGCACCAGGAAGCGACGGTCCAGGAACCGGTTGCCGCGCTCGCAGGTCGTTTCCGAGACGAACAGACAGATGTGGCAGGCCGCGCCGTGCAGGTGGTCGGAGGGCGCCTTCGGGAGGCGTTCCGCGCACAGCGGGTCGGAGGAGCAGTGCGCGGCGTTGCGCAGCGCCGTCCTGACGATCCGTTCGAAGTGCGGGCTCTCCGCCAAGGTGACGAGGCCGCCCAGTGTGCCCTCGGAGTCGGGCACCGCGGTGTAGATCAGGATCCCGGACCGGGGATCGGTGTCATCGCCGGCGTAGATCCGCTCGGCCAGGCTCGCCGAGTTGTAGCCGCATTCCAGGGCGATGGTCCGGATCAGCAGGTGGGACAGCGTGTGCAGGGCGAGGTAGCGTTCCCCGGGCCAGCCCTGCATCGGCTCGAACGGTCCGGTGAGCCGGTCGCTCCTGCGGTTGGTCCGGAACCGGGCGAAGGCCTCGCGATGGGCGACCATCTGCGGCGACTTCTCCACCCGGCGCACCCAGTCGGCCATCAGGTCATCCCGCACCCGCAGGAAGAGACCCTCCCCACGCACCTCACTGGCCGGCACCCAGCCGAGGCCGGAGCGCGACAGCCGCACCGGAGTGGCGATCTCGGAGGACGGGGACTCCGGGTCGGGAGCGTCGAGCCGGGTGAATCCGATGAGGGCCCGGGCCTCCCGTAGCCGCTCAACCTGCCGGACGTTGGCGAACAAGCCACTCAGCCCGTTCGGGACGGTCACCTCCTCCAGAGCGAAGTCGTCCGTGGCCTCGGGGAGGCGTCCGGCGGAGAGGACGGCCCACTCCGGGCCGAGGAGGTCGGCAGGCCTGACGTCCGTCGCCGGTACCTGCCCGTTCTCGGCGGCCTTCCTCGCCTGGATCGCCGCCATCAGCACAGCGGGGTCGTGGTCCTTGATCCAGCCCAGGCCGGGGAGGAAGGACACCGCGTCGTAGATCTCCCGGGAGGTGATGACCTGCAGCTCCGCCCAACGCTCTTCGAGTAGTTCCGGGAGCTTGTCGTCCTCTGCCGGCGGAAGCGCGAGGGCACTCAGCGTCATCGGGAACCACTGGTTGGACGCGCCCGCGACCATGAGGGTCGCCTCGCGGTCGCAACCGTTGTACTCGAAGTAGGACCCCAGGTGCGGGTGCCGTCCCCGGCAGGCCGGCAGGTTGCGCCGACCACGTTCGCCCATCGCGTCGCGGATGTTGCGCTGGGCACCGCACCCCACGCACTCGATGGTCACGTTGGCGGCCTGGTTGCCACCGTGGTCCTTCATCCGCAGCAGCGGGCGGGGCGCCGTCGGGCAGGCTCCACCACCGTGCACGAACGGCGTGTACGGGAACTCGTCGAGGTGCCCGGCGGTGCAGACCAGCGTGAAGCGGGCGGCGACGGCGAGCGGCTTCCGGCGACCCTGCGTGCAGTCGTGGACGAACTTCGCCTCGTGCGGGGTCCTGGGATTGCTGTTGACGAAGGTGAAGGCCTCCGAGTCGACCGGCGCGAGCAAATTGCAGGCCGTGCACCGCAGCCACTGCGGGAACGGGGTGATCGGCACACCGACTCCCTGGCTGGCCCAGTCCTTGGCGTTGTCGGCCCCCTCGTCCCACGGCGCCGCCCGCAACTCCTTGACCTGCTCCCGGCCGTAGAGCTGGAGGGAACGGTTGACCGCGGTGCGCAGGCGCGGTTCGTCGATGACGTAGCGGTTGAGGCCGGCGTAGCTCCACGGCTCCAGCCCCTGGACCAGCACCGAGAAGTTGGGCAGGTCGATGAGGGCGCCCACCCCGGCCGTGAACATCAGGTGGCTGGGGCGCACCGCCCCGACCCGGCGGAAGTAGCCGTTGCTCATCGCTGTCCCTTCCTCTTCCCCGCCGGGGCGGTCTCTCCGTACTCGTCGGCGTCGACGACAGCCTCCGAGCTGTCGTCGCCGGGCCCGAACACCCACTCAGGCCCCCCGTTGCTGGACAGGTCCATCAGCCGTCCACCGCCGGGCAGCAGCAGGTTGATCTCGTTCTCGGTCTCGCGCATCGACATCGGGACCGTGAGGACGTCCCAACGGGCTCCGTCTGCGCGCCGCAGCAGCGGCGCCACCAGGGTGTCCTTCCTCTTCTCATTGCGGTAGCCGAGTACCGCGCTACCCTCGCGCTTGTCGGCCCAGGCGTCTTTGAGCGCGGCGATGCGCTCGGCAAGGTAGCCCCGGGCCCGCGGCCCGCCGACCGCCTCCGCCCGGTCCAGCAGGCCCCGTTCGACCGCCGACGCGAGCTCGCCGTCGAGGTCCACCGTGTGGGCGTCCGTGTTGCGGGAGTGCTCGTAGGCGGCGTGGCGCAGCGCGGCGATGAACGTGGGCGCGGTGCCGCGGTCGAGCGCCCGTCGGGTGAACGGGGTGACGGACAGGGCTTCCACCTGACGGTAGAAGGTGGAGTGGTAGTGCTCGAAGTCCTCGAAGTGGGCCAAGTCCCGGGGCCTCGACCAGTTGTAGAGGGTGACGACCAACCCGGGACGGGCCGGGTCACGGCCCACTCGCGAAGAGGCCTGGATGTACTCGGCGGTGTTCTTGGGCTGCCCGACCACCAGCATCAGCCCGAACCGGGAGACGTCCACACCGACCTGGAGCATCGAGGTGGCGAGCACCACGTCGACCGCCTGCTTGACCACGAACGGAACGCGTTCCGGGCGCTTCTCCTTCCTCGCGGCCACGTACTCGGCGATCAGTGCCCTGCGGCGCTCGCTGGTTTCCCGCTCGGGGTCGAAGCCGCTCTCCAGACGCTTGAGCGTCGCGCTGATCTCGGACGAGGAGATCCGGGAGGTGAGCTCCTGAATGGCCAGCATGCCGGTTCGGCTCACGATGCGGTTGGCGATCTGCTCCCGCCCCTTGCGACTGCCGTTGATGCGCACCCGGGTGGTGATGTCGTCGTCGAGGTAGCGGCGCATGCCGGCCAGCTCGCGGGTGGCGTTGAAGTACCCGACCAGGGTCATGTACGGGTCGCCCTTGTCCCCGTAGTCATCGAAGACCTGCTGCGCACCGAGCAGGAGGATCTCCGCGACCCGGATCTCGGCGGCCTTGAGCCTGGTGCCGTGGGCGCAGACGCCGAGGTAGCGGCGCCCCGGGTCGGTCCGGCTCACCTCAACCTGCCGGGAGAAGAAGGTGTCACCGACGTCCAGGACCTGCGGGGGGAACACCGCGATCTTTCGACCGAAGACGCCCCGCACCTGGTCGGTGGCCCGCTTGGTGGTCGCGGTGGACGCGACGATCTTGGGGCCGACCGCATGCCGGGTGCCGTGTTCGTCCGTGTAAGCCCAGCTGCACAACTGGTCGACTGCTGCCTCGAACAGGCCGACCGTGGTGCCGAGCGCTCCCGAGATCAGGTGCAGCTCGTCCTGAATGATGAGGTCCGGCGGACGCAGCTGGTGCTTCATCGTCCTGGCGGGCTCCTCGCCCCGGTGCCGGCTCCGGCAGGCGGTCTCCTTGTCGAGATCATCGTGGCGGAACCCGTGGAGCGGGCACTCCTCCGTGACCCTCCCGAACAAGAGGCCGGCGTAACCGTTCCACGGCAGCTGAGCGAACTTGTCGACGGTGGCGATCAGCATGGCAGGGGCCAGGCGGTAGATCTCCTCGTCCACCGTGAGGACGGGAATGCCCTCGTTCTTGGCACCCTTCCGGGAGAACGGGCAGTGGTCCTTGCCCTCACCGCGCGGGCAGTACAGCAGCACACGCCGCCGGCGCTCGTCGTACTCCATGTTCCGGTGCGCCGTCAGACCCGAACCGCACCACGGGCAACTGAGCACCTGGATGACGCGGGCGTACTTGTCGTCGGCGCTCTCCTTCGCTCCGGCGATCTGCTCCCGAGCGTCGGTGAACCAGTTCGGTGACACCGAGGTTCCCACCCACAGCCCGATCCGGAACGGAGTCCGCCCCCAGCGGAGGTCACCGCCCTCGTGGGCCTCCCGGCGCAGCACCTCGGCGGCCGCGACCAGGGCCGCGGCCCGCTGGAACTGCTGTGCCGTCAGCAGTCGCAGGGTGTAGCGCATCAGCACGCCGACGCCGGCCTCACCGCTACGGGCCTCGTCGCCGCTGCCGATCACTCCCTGGAGGCGGCGCAGTGCGAAAGTGTAGGCGGCGAGGCCGAGGTAGGCCTCGGTCTTGCCACCACCGGTCGGGAAGAACAGCAGATCGACGACGGCCTCGGCGTCGGCACCACGGTCGGGGTGGCCGGGGCTGGTGAGCGAGGCCAGGTTGAGCAGGACGAAGGCCAGCTGGAACGGACGCCAGCTGGCACCCTCCTTGCCCTTCGCCGCGACGGCGTCCTTCGCCGGCTGGTACGAGGCCTGGTCGTCCTCGTGTCCGGCGCGGGCCGCCGCGATGGCGGTGTTGCGCCGCTGGAGTGCCATAGCCCGGTTGGCGAAGCGGAAGGCCTCCAACGCGATGTCGTCCACCTCCAGCGCGTCGATGCCGAACGCGATCCGGTGGCAGACGCGCTCGGCCTGATCAATGGCGAACCCGGCGGTGACACGCAGGTCGTCGGGAAGCGACGGGAGACGGTCGCGCTGTTCCTGCAACCAGACGTGGTAGCCGTCCGCAAGCGGGGCGAGCGCCTCCCTGAGTTCCTTGCGGCGGGCGGGAACGGAGAGTTCGGCGAGCGCATCCATGCCGAGTTCGAGGCCGGTGAGCAGCGGCTGTTCCTCGACCCTGGGGGCGGTGGTGGTGGCCACGTCGTAGGCAGGCAGCCAGGTGGTGGTCAACCGGTGGGCCCGGCGCTCCCCCGACCTGACCCGAGCGTGAACGGCGACGTTGCGGCCCACCGCATGGCGCAGGCTGTCCCGGTAGAGGAGACGGAGGCGTTTCTCCTCCTCGTCCTCGTGCATCCCGGCTGCACCCGGGGCGAGCGGATCGTCGATGGGGAGGAAAACAGCGGCTTCGGCGTCGGCGAAGGCGGTGACGTCGAGCTCGGTCTGGAACAGCCAGTTGGCGTCCTTGCGGTCGACGGAGTCCTCCAGCTGGTTGACCAGGGCCACCTCGACCACCCTCAGGTCCTCACCGCCTGTGCCACCCGTCCGCGGCCGCACCTTGACGTCCAGGCGCACGCACGCCCCGTCCGCCGTGTCGCCCTCCAGGACGAGGCGGCGGTCGCCGATGCCGGTCACGTCGATGTCCTCGGCCTTCTTCACCGGTTCACGCCCCCACACGCGCCGGGTCGGTCCGTCGTCGGTGAGGGACTCGGTGAGCGAGTAACGCCCCCACTGGGCTGTGACCGTGAGCGTGCCGATCGAGGCCGGGACGGTGAAGGACAGACCCATGGACGAGGCCCAGATCCGCCCGGCGGCCTGCGGGGTCAGGAGGTCTGCCGGATCGGTGTCACTCCGGTCCCCTGCGCTTCCGGGTTCGACATCGGCGAGCTGTGCGGCGTCCCGGGCCGTCCGGGCCGAGCTCCCGTCCGCCGGGCGAGGACCGAGCAATCCGACGAGGTAGCGGTCACGCGGGCCGGCCGAGCGGTGTGACAGTTCCTCCGTCTCACCGTCCCAGGGACCGAGCAGATCGCGCCTGATGTACTTTTCGAGGGCCTCGCGGGCATCGTGCGCATCACCGGGGCGGAAGGTCTGCGGCACATCGTCCAGCGGATGTGGGACGGGTGCCGGAGAAAGCTGGGCGGACATGGAGTGAACTGCCCCTTCGGAAGGACGACCGAGTACGGCGAGCCTACTGCGCGGCGCCGACATTTCCTTCGAGAACCATACATCCACCGATTGACTTAGTTCACAGTATTTCTCAGTAGGAGGCTCAGTGCAGAATCGTCTGCGGATCGTTCTCATCTCCTCCGGTGCGGCGGGATTCGCCGATCTCCAGGCCCCGTGCGCCGAAGCGGGTCACGAGACCGTCGCCTATGTGTGCGCCGCATCCGCGGCAGGAACGAAGGTCAGTGACGTCCTTTCGCAACTGCCGCCAGGCGTCGACCTGCTGCTGCCGCGCAGCACCACCGGCCTGGCCCGCGCCCTGTCCGGCTACCGCCCGGACCTGGTGGTCTGCAACGGCTTCCCCTGGAGACTGCCGGCCGAAGTGCTGAGCGTTCCACGCCTCGGGGTGCTGAACATCCACCCCTCCCTACTGCCGCGCCACCGCGGACCGATGCCGATCCACTGGGCGGTCCGGAACGGCGATCCCGAGACCGGCGTGACGATCCACTGGATGGACGAGTCCTTCGACACCGGACGCATCCTCGTCCAACGCGGAGGCGTCGTACTGCCGGACGAGATGGACGGCGACAGCGTGTACGCGGAGATCCAGGCGCTCTCCCGCGAACTCTTGGCGGAGGCTTTGGAGTTGGCGGTCACCGGTCACGCAGGCACCCCGCAGGGCCGGGAGGGGGCGAGCTACGAGAGCATGATGGGGCCGCAGAACGCGGTCATCGACTGGTCGGCGAGCCGCCGGGACGTCCACCACCTCGTCCGCACCTTCCGGTTCGGGCTGTTCCCCGTCCCCGGGCCCCTTGCCGTGGTCGACGGCCGATGGGCGGCTGTCCTTCGGTCCCGTATCGAGCCTGGTGCCGGCGTGCGCATGGAGTGCGCGGACGGCCCGCTGTGGATCGTGGAGTCGGTTCCCGTGCCGGGTCGGGACGCCTGGCTCTCCGAAGGCTGACTCAGGCACCCTCGCCCAAGACACTCGTCAACTGGTCGCTCAGGCGCTGCGCGATCGGATCGGTGAAGTCGCCGAGGAGTGCCAGCGCCTCGCGCCTGTTCTCCCGTACGGCGTCCGCTGCCTCGCCCATGGCCTCCAAGGCCTCGGCGAGGTGGCAGAGGGACAGTGCCCATTGCCACCGGTCGCCCAGGTCACAGTGCACGGCGACGGCACGGCGGTGGAACTCGCTCGCCTCCTGGGCCCGGCCGAGTTCGAGGTACGCCAGACCGGCGCCGTCCCAGGCGAGCGCTTCCCGGCTACGGTCTCCGAGGCTTCGTTGCAGGACGGCGGCGCGCTGGTAGGAGGCGAGGGCGTCCGCGCACCGACCCACCGCGCGTTGGACGTGTCCGAGCTGGGTCAGCCAGTGAGCCTCCGCAACGGGGCTGTTGAGATCCATCGCGAGGTCGACCGCTCGCTGAGCGCTCTCCAGCGCCTCGTCCGTCCGCCCGCCTTCGAGCTGGACCCGACTGAGGATGCGCAGTGCGTTGCCCTCGGCCCGACGGTCGGCCACCGCGCGGAATGACTCCAGACCTGCGCAGACCACCCGCTCCGCTTCTGCGAGTTGACCGAGCCCCGCCTGGACCTCGGCGAGGTTGACCGCCGTCCGCGGCTCCCAGTAGGTGTCACCGAGGGCCTGGAACAGGGCTCGCGCCCTCTCGAACGCTTCCTGAGCGCCCAGCAGTTGGTGCCTGCGCAACCGGAGAAGTGCTAGCCCGTTGAGGGTCAGGGCTTCGCCTGCCAGGTCGTCGAGTTCACGGCGAACGACCAAGGCCGCCTCGTACTCTTCGGCGGCCTGGTCGAGCCGGCTGGACTGGGTGTATGCCATGCCCAGGCTCTCGTGCAGCTCCGCCTGCGCGTGCCGATCACCGCCACGACGTGCAGCCTCCAGGCCCAGGTGCGAGGTCGCGAACCAGTCCTGGAAGGTGTTGCGCTGCATGTAAAAGGCGCGGAGGACGATGGCGAGTTGCCAGACGCACGCGTCCAGGCCCAGAGCAGCCGCAGTCCGCGTCACCGACGCGAGATTCTCGCGCTCCGCCTCGAACCACTCCCACGCGGCAGCCGCATCACTGAAGGCCGCGGGCTTCACCTCGGGCTCAAGTGCGGCAAGCGCGACGCGAGACTCATGAGGCGCGATGCGCACCTGGGCCGCATCGGCCGTGTGGAGGTACCACGCCAGCACCCGCCGGACCGCACACTCGCTCTCGTCCGGCTCCTGCTCACGCCTCACCTGGTCGACGGCGTAGGCGCGCAGCAGGTCGTGGAACCGGTAGCGGTCCCGGGCGGTCTGCTCGATCATGTGACTCGCGACAAGTCCGTCGAGCAGGCGGCTCACTTGCCGGGTGCTGATCGCGACCAGCGCCGCAGCGGACGCGACGCTGAACTCGCCGGTGGGATGGAGGCCGAGCATCCGGAAGAGCCGTGCAGCGTCGACCGGCAGCGCCCGGTACGACCAGGCGAAGACGGAGCGAACCGCCTCCGACTCCCCCTCGTCCTCGCTGGACAGCGCATCCCACAGGCTGGACTCGTCACGCAGGTCCTGGATGAGGTCGTTCAGCAGAATCCGCGGCCGGCCGGCCGCGCGTTCGGCCGCGATGCGCAGGGCCAGGGGCAGGCGGGCGCAGAGCCGCGCCAACTGGGCGAGCTCGTCAGGATCGTCCCCGTCGCGGTAATCCGCCGTGACCGCGCGCAGAAGCTCGACGGCGTCGTGCTCCGCCAGGACCTCCAAGGTCAGGTGCCGGGCCCCCTCGCGCACGCCGAGGCCCGAGAGACGGTGCCGGCTGGTCACCACGACCAGGCACCCGGGGACGCCGGGCAGCAGCGGGCGGACCTGGGCGGCACTTGAGGCGTTGTCCAGGACGACCAGCATCCGGCGCCCTGCCACCAGGGAGCGGTAGGTCGATGCCATGGCCTCGGGGTCGGTCGGTATCGCCACAGCCGGCACGTCGAGGGCACGAAGGAACCGTTCCAGCACCTGTGCGGCAGCCATGGGCTCCTGCGGATCGTAGCCGCGCAGGTTCGCGTAGAGCTGCCCGTCCGGGAACCGCTCGCGGACGGCATGCGCCCAGTGCAGGGCCAGCGAGGTCTTGCCGACTCCGGCGGTGCCGGTGAGCACCAGGACCTGAGCTGAGGGTGGGCGCTCAACCAGGAGGCGGTCCATGGCTTCCTGTTCCACGGCCCGGTTGACGAAACCGCGGACGTCCGTGGGCAGTTGCCAGGGCACGGGCTCGCCGTGCCGGGCGGCATTCGACGGCACGGCGTGGATGTGGACCGGCCCCTGGATGTCCCGGGCCTGCACGACGTGTCCGGTGGAGGACCCCGACAGGGACGAGCTGACGCTGCCGGGGGATGCCTCGGGTACCTCTCGCTCCACTCCTCAACGCTCCACTGGATGCCGGGCCATGAAGCTCTTGATGTCCTCACTTTGGTCGTAGAGGCGGGAGATGAACTCCGCGACCCGGTCCCTGGTCGCGGAGTCCAGGTAGCGGGTCGCGCCGTCGGCCAGGCCGGCAGCGTCGTACGTGATGTCGTAGACGGTGTCCGACCCCAGGGTGATGAGCTCGGGGAGCGGCCCGTCCAGTTCGTACGGAGCGATCAGCTCGGGGCCGACCACACGGATCAACTCCCCGCACTCGGCGCGCACGCGCAACGATTGCAGCTCCCACTCCAGGTAAGGGGACAGCGGGAACTCGACAACGCGCACGCGCAGCAGCCGGCAGTTGTGGTCGGCAGCCAGCTGGGAGAGCTGAAGGAGAGCGTCCCGCCGGCCCTCGATCAGCTCAAGGGCCTCCGCCCGGTTGCCTCCGAAGTAGGCGCGCCAGCTGGTGTCCTTGGGCTCCTGGAACTCCTGCCGCCGTTCCAGCTTCCACGAGTCGTAGCCGTCGACCGCGAACTCCCGCTGACGGAAGTCGGCTTTGTACTCGGCATGGGGGAGCCGGTCACCCGGCACGCCACCGAGGAGGTCACGCATCCGGCAGGTCCTCTTTCGCGGAGAGGAGCGTGATCCGGGGGATGACCACGAGACGCTCCCGCTCGTTGATCGCCATGCCCTGAGGGAGCCCAGCCGCCTGGTAGACCTCGGTCAGATCCCGGCCGATGACCGCGATGTCGCCGTTGTCGAGTTCCCAGACGTCGGGGCAGCCATCCCGAGAATCCGTGGTACCCAGTTCGGCCGGCGACTTGCCCAGTCGCCGGGTCAGTGCGGCGTCGGGATCGGCGTCCCACGGCTGGCTCATCACGCCTCCGCATTGTCGCGTGAGATGTTGACTACACACCGTACTGACGAGCTCAATGCCGAGTCAATGACGGCCAACCCGGCCCCGCTGTCGCACTGCGCCCGTACGCTGTCCGCCAGTGCCGGACGCGCAGCTCCGTGCACGATCGGCTGAAGGGGAGTCATGCGGGCGCAGGAGATCACGTTCCTCAATCTCGTGCAGGGCGAGAAGCAGTTCCAGGTACCGCTCTACCAGCGCACGTACAGCTGGGAGCAGGCGCAGCTGCAACAGCTCTGGGACGACGTGTCCGAGCTGGTCGAGCAGCACACCGACGGCGATGCGCCAGCCGCACACTTCCTCGGCTCCGTCGTCCTCGCACCCGGCCACCTCCAGGCCGGCGGAGTGCAGCGCTGGCTGGTGGTTGACGGCCAGCAGCGGCTCACCACGTTGATGCTCGCCTTCACCGCGCTGCGTGACCACTACAAGGGCACTGGGGCCGCGAAGGCCGCCGACCGGGTGCACCGGCAGATCCTGGTCAACGAGTTCCACGAGGAGCTCGACCACTACCGGCTGCTGCCCACCCAGGCCGACCGGGACAGCTACACCGCGTGCGTGGAGTCCTCCCCGAAGGCCGGTGGCGCGGGCAACATCGGCACGGCCTACCGGTTCTTCCTCGGTGCCCTCGCTCAAGGCGCGGACGAGCACGGAACCGAGTGGGTCGCCGCCGTCGAGACCGTCCTCAAGGACCTGCTCTCGATCGTCGAGATCACCGCCCAGGCCGGCGACAACGTCTACCGGATCTTCGAGTCGATCAACAACACCGGCGTCGGCCTCAGCCAGAGCGACCTGCTGCGCAACTACGTCTTCAGCCTGCTGCCGAAGCGCGGCGAGCGGGTCTACCGCGAGCTGTGGCTGCCGATGCAACAGGAACTCGGGCCGAAGAACCTGGAACTCCTGGTCTGGCTCGACCTGGTGGTGCGCGGGCACAACAAGGCGAAGCAGAGCGAGATATACCGCGAGCAGCAGAAGCGCCTGGACGCCTTCAAGAACGACGAGGAGGCGTTGCAACAGGAGATCGCCCTGCTCGCCGAACGCGGCAATCGACTGCTGCGCATCCTGGAGCCCGAGCGGGAGAGTTCAGGTGTGCTGCGCAGCGTGCTGGAGCGGCTGGGGGCGTGGGGCGGTCAGACGCACTACCCGCTCGCGCTCCACCTCCTCGACCTCGTCGCCGCCGGACGGGCCACGGCGGAGGAAGCGGCCGAGGCGCTCCGCTACGTCGAGTCGTACCTGGTCCGCCGGATGATCTGCCAGGTCCCGACGAACAACCTGAACCGCATCTTCATGGACGCCCCCAGGGAGCTGGAGACGGACCGCTCCCCTGCCGAGGCCGTGCGCCGGCTGCTCTCCGGCCGACGTCGCAAGTGGCCCTCGGACGAGGACCTGCGCGAGGCTGTCCGCACCAAGCCGTTCTACTGGAACGGGCGTTCCCACCAGCGCTTCCACGTGCTGCGGCGGCTGGAGGAGAGCCACGCGGCGAGCGAACCGGTGGACTTCGAGAAGGCGGCGCTCACGATCGAACACGTACTGCCTCAGCGCCCGTCGCAGGCCTGGTTCGACCTGCTCGCGGAGGAGACGGAGAACGGGCAGAGCCCCAAGGAACTGCACGACCTGCTGGTGCACACCCTCGGCAACCTGACGCTGTCGGGCGACAACTCCAAGCTCTCCAACCACCCGTTCGAGCGGAAGCAGCAGCTCCTCGATTCGAGTGCGCTGCGGATGAACCAGGAGATCGCCGACGCCGAACGTTGGGGCAAGGCGGCGATCCTGGCCCGCGCCGACCGCCTCGCCGAGCGGGCGATCGGCTTGTGGCCAGCCCCCATCGGGTCGGTGAAAGCGGTCGGCGACGAATGGCCGGGCTGGGCGGACCTGCGCGCGGCGCTCGTCGCGATGCCCAGCGGCACCTGGACGTCGTACGGCGACATCGCCGAGCTGATCGGCCTGCACGCGATCGGGGTCGGCAATCACCTGTCCGCCAAGCCGGGGGTGATCGGGGCATACCGGGTGCTGAACTGGAACGGCCACGTCTCCTCCGGCTTCCGCTGGCTCGACGACGACCGCACGGACACGCCGCGGGATGTCCTGGAACAGGAGGGCGTCCCCTTCGACGCAGCCGGCCGCGCCCACCCCTCGTGTCGGCTGACCGCCACCGAACTGGCAACCTTGCTGGGCCGCGAGATCCCGACGGACAGAGTGCACGACCCACTGCCCGACACCGAGAACGCAGCGGCAGCGGAACGCTTCCACGCTCAACTGTCCGGGCACCACGACATGCCGGTGTGGCTCAGCGTGCAGGGAGTGCTGCGCTTCTGGGAGCAGCAGGGTGGCCACTTCGACTACGGACGCGCCGAGGAGACCAGCTGCTTCCCCATGCTCGACACCGGAACCCCCTCGCAGCCGCACCTGCTGTGGCCGCTTGCGCTGTACCCCGTGACGGGGACGGCGGAGGTGGTCTTCCAGTACCTGAAGGACCGCAGCCCATTCGACGACACCGAAGTGCGGCGGGAGTTGCTGCGGCGGTTGAACGAGATCGACGGGATCGAGCTGGCGGAGGCGAAGCTGGACCTTCGCCCGTCGTTCCCGCTCCAGGTGTTCGCCGACCACCCGGAGGAGATCTGCGCGGTGCTGGAGTGGTTCGTCCACACGGCGGCACTGGAGCTCGCACAGCGCGCCTGAGCCGGATCGCCGTGCCGCCGAGCCGAGTTGGAGAACTCGGCTCGGCGGCACGAGTGACGCGATCAGACGAGAGCGCGCCGGTTGTGGTCCTGGTGCAGCTCGAAGGCCAGGCTCGAAAGCTGACCACACACTCGATGGCTTTCACTCCCGGCCTACTTCAGACCGGCCCCTACGCCTCTGCTGTCTTTACCCAAACTGTCCCGCCCACACCTCGCCACGAGGTCGGCCCCAGGACAACCTTCCGAATGCAGCGGCAGCGAATTGTCCGATCGGGTGTAACTCCCTACTCGGCGTTCATCCATCAAGCCGCGCTACACATGCGGTTCAGCGGCCCGGAAGTTCAGCCCGCACCACTCCCGCCAGACTCGCCAGATTCCTCCTAGCCGCTAAGGCAGGCGAGTTCGACCGCCACGCGAACTGGCGCCGGTGGTCCTTCGCGCCGCGGAGCGAAGGACCACCGCTTCCGCCTAGAAGAGAGCGCCCTCCGGCGGGAAGAGCCCGTCATCACCGAAGCCGGCCGAGCTGGAGACGTTCAGCCGCTCCGCCTTCCGACGCCGCGCCTCCGCAGAGGGCGACGGCAGGTCGCGCTGCCGGTTCGGCTTCTTGTGCAACCCGAGGAACACCTCATCGGCATACGCCTGGTGGTTGAGCCGGCGGAGCCGGTCGATGATCTCCGTCCGAGCGAGCAGCCCGATGGTGTACCGGGTCCCCTGGTCGGTCTCGTGGAACCCGTGATCCAGCGGAAACGTCTCGTGCGTCGGATCCGCCGGCCGAGTAGCGCCAGTGGGATCGAGCAGGTCGTACCATCCGTAGGCGGCGATAGTCGCCCGGTCGATCTCCTCATGGATGCCCCGAAGCTCGGCGATGTCGCTGTCCTCGCAGGCAGGGTCATGCACGAGGTTGTAGGTCGCCGTCAGTCCCATCTCGCGATCCCGCATCAGCTTCCCCCGGAAGTCGTCAAGTCTAGTGCCAGCGGCACGGAGGTCGCGGGTCAGTGGCGGGCGCACAAGAGTCTCGAAAACGTCAGTGTGGGTATAACGGACTCGCGTTTCAAGCGTCGACGCACGATCGATAGCCCACCAGTAGTGCGGAGCGCTGCTAAGGAGCCCAAGCATCGCGGGATCATCGGAGGAAAAAACGACTGTAACGTCACTGAATACCTGGTTTGCAGTCACCATAACAGGCATCACGGCCTTACTCACCCGCGCCATAGCGATACACCTGTCAAGCCCCATCAGCGAGCGCGTCAACTCCCCGCGAGGTCGCCAGTACTGCCACCAGCGCCCCATTAGGCCGGAATATGACTTAGGATCCTTCTCCTCGCATTTCGGCTTGACCTCAGATAGCAATTTCGCAAACGCCTTCGGATACTTCCGAGCTCTCTCCTCTGGCCAGTCATGAAAATTTACAGCCCAGCGACTGGCTTCGAAGGAGGGATTTTCCGTGATATCCTCGCCAATCAGCAAGGGCGCCAAAACATCGGCATATCTTACATCCTCACCTATCCATTCCAGAGCCCGCTCAGGCGAAAGGCTGAACCCATCGATGACGACAATCACAGCCCCCTGGAAGGACACTCCGGAGCTGCCTACCAGCGATTCAGCCCACGACTCCTCTCGCGTCACGGGGTTCAGCGAGCTCGAAATTCCCCTTGGCACTACGACCTTACCAATAACTCGCTCGACACCATCCCCGAGAGATTCTCCACTTGTCCATACAGCACAGTATTCGAGCTTTGCCGAACGGGACGGCCAGGGGGCGCTCTTGATCGCGCGCCGGATCTCGACACCAGCTTCCTCAAGCCGATCGAGCCCGACTTCTCGCGATTCACCCTGAGCCAACGAGTTAGTGGCGACCAAACCGGCCTGCCCAGCACCATTCAGGAGAGCGTGCGCCCGTAGTGCAAAGTAGGCAACAAGATCAGCATTGCCGCGCTTTCCATTCGCGACATATTCAACCAAATACTCTCGATATGCCTCACCCGCGGCAGGCGTGATCTTCTTTGCGCCGTAAAATGGTGGATTGCCCACGATAGCATCGAACCCGCCTCGGTCCTGGAGAACCTCTGGGAACTCCAATGGCCAATGCACAGGGCGCCGCTCAAGCCCACCATCCGGCAACTCGCTTGCTAGCCACCCCTTCGCCAAGGTACGTGCAGTCGCGGCTTCGGGCGTCTCGCTGTTTGTGTCACTGAACCCAAGCGCCTTGGCAGTGCCAGCCGCCAACGGGAACAGGTCCTGGATCCGATCACCGCCATTGGGCGCATACCACTCCACTCGGCCCGATGCGCAGGTAGCCAGCGCCGCGCCCACGATCAGGTCACCGATGAGCCGCAACCGGGCAGTGTGCTGGCGAACATCCTTCAGAAGCTTGCGCTTCTCCGCCAGCGCCGGAAGGTTCTCACCCCTTATCTCCGTAATGGCGTGACGTGCCCTCGCCGCGTCCTCGACCTGCTGCTCGGTACCGGCTTCCGCGCCGTGGAGGTCACCCTTCCTCACCTCCAGGTGCACAGCCTTCAACTGATCCAGGTTGGTGATGCCCAGCAGCGAGTCACCCGCCACCAACCGGTCATCGAGAAACGTGAACGGCCGCGTGGGGTCCATGGAGACCAGCCACAGCGACAGCTTGGCCATCTCCACCGCCGCCGGGTTGATGTCGACCCCGTACAGGCAGTGCTCGATGATCTGCCGACGCGCCTCCACCACAACCGGATCCGACTCGGCGTCGACCGCCGTCACCGTGTCCACCATGCGGCCCGCCCGGTACTCGACCGCGTCCTGCCGCTCCTCCCGGGACCAGGCGTCGATGAGCTTGTCCGCCAGGTAACGGCAGGCGGCGACCAGGAAGGCGCCCGACCCCATCGCGATGTCGGCGACCTTCAGCTCTAGGATCTCCTTGGCCGGCTTCGGCACCCACTTCCGCGTGTCCGCGGTCTGGAGCGGCCCGACCCGGTACACCAGCGGCTCCAGCGCGTGCCGGACGACCTCTTCCGCCAGCTGCCTCGGGGTGTAGTGCGTCCCCGTGTTCTTCCGCAGCGAGGACTGCGTCACGTACAGCGCACCCACCGGCATCACCACCGGCAGATCCCGCAGGTCGCGCCGGATGATGCCGAAGAACGGCAGCAGCCGCTCCACCAACTCGTGGTCGCGACAGGCCCCGTACAGCAGGCGCTTCGCCTCCGTCTCGGCGTCCCCCGTCAGCGGCGCGAGCAGCTTCTCGATCTTCGCCGCGTTGCCGATACCGGGCTTGGGCTCCTTGAACGCCTCGCTGACCTTCTTGGCGAGCGCCTTCACGTCCCGGCTCGACGCCGCCATCAACTCCAGCTCGCGCAGCGGGACTTCGTGCTCCAGTCCCTCCGGGCCGATCAGCCCGACCACGGTTTCGACCGCCCGCTGCCCGTCGTACGACAGCAGACCCTCGTACACGTACCCGATCTGCTCGACGTCCAGGGCCCGGAAGGTGAGCCGGCGCCGCTCCTTCCTCTTCCCCTTGCCGATCTCCACGTACTGCACCGACTGCAGCATGTGCAGCACGGTCCGGTCGTCGATCGCCAGTAGCGGCGAACTCTGCTCCAGCCACGGGTACTTCGCCGGATCGAAGATCGAACCGTCGTACGCCGGCATCGTCAGTTCAGGGTGGTTCACACCCCCGTACACCGCGTGGAACAGCGCGATCAGCCGGTGCCAAGCCGCCGTCGTGTGCTCCAGCGAGGCTTCGCCCTCCGCCAGGGCCCGCGCCTCCAGGTCCGCGCACAGCCGCCCGGCCGAGTACGACTCCGCGTACACCTGGTCCGAGGACGGGAGCATCCCCCGCTCCTCCGCGAAGAGCAGGAACACCACCCGCATCATCACGGCGACGGCCGCCCGGTACACCTCCTGCGCGCTGACCTCGTCGGCGTGCAGCCCTGCCGCCCCGCGCTCCATGGCCCGAGTGTCGGCCCGCCCGATGGCGTCGACCAGCAGCTCAACCGCCTGCCGGACCTGGAGGCCGAGCGCGTCCGTGACTTCCTCGCCCGCCTCCAGGCTCTTCCGCAGCAGCCCTTCCAGCGTCTCGGCGGCCTCGTACTCGAAGAACCGCCCCCGCCGAAGCATCGAGATCAGCGCCCGGACGACGTTCCGCTCGGCGGCCTCGTTCCAGCCGACCGCGTCGAACAGCGCCGTCGTCGTGACCCCACCCACCGGGGCCCACACCAGGCACCACCAGCGGCCGTCCGTCACCAGACCGAGCGGAATCCCGTGCTGCCGGCACACCTTGGCGAGCCGGTCGGCCGGGGTGGCGGACCACTCTCCACCCCACGCAGCCCGTGCCGTCGGCACCGTCCCACTGGGCACCACCATGCCGATCAGCGGCACCCGCTTCGCCGCGGCCGCCGTATCGGGTTCGGCAGCAAAGTCAGCGCCCGGCTCCACCAGTGCGAAGTCCACCCGCAGCCGGGCCCCGTGCTCCGGCACGTCCACCGTGAACCGGTCGAGTGCCAAGGAGTCATCGTCGCCCTGCCGGAGGACCAGGGCGTCGCCCCACTCCAGCAGGTCGCGCAGCACGTAGGCGACCCACTCGTCCCGCCCGGCCGCCGCATCGACCTGCCAGTCGGCGTGCTGGGCCCGCAGCCGGTCACGCTGTTTGCGGTCGATCGAGTCCAGCTGCGGCCAGGCACTGAGCAGCACCGGCATGGTCAGGAACGGCCCGGAGACCTCGGTCAGTTCGAGCCACTCCTGGTGCTGGGCACGACCGTCCAGTGCCTTGGCCTTGGCGGCGGCGAGTCCACGGGAGGCGGCGGGGCGGGGGCTCATCGGACGGCTTCCTTCCGGGGGATCACGAAGACCACGGCGACGGGGAACAGGTGCGAGCGGGGCTCGCGGTAACGCTTCTCGATGGCCGCGAGTTCACGCTCACGTTCGACGGCGAGCTCCTTCAATCGCGCGTCCCATCGCTCCCGGTCCTCGCGGTACTGGCGCTGTTCGACGGAGGTGATCTCGCGCTCACCGAAGAAGGCCAGCTGCTCGCCGATCCCGTCGCCCTCCTCCTTCAGCTTGGCCCGCAGCGTCGCCTCGAAGCGGTCGAGCGTCGCCTGGATGCGCCGCTCCTCCTCCCCCCGCCGGTCGAGCAGGGCGCGTTCCAGCGAGGCCCGCCGCTCCCGGGACCGCGCGGCCAGTGAGTCGCTCAGCGGCTGGGCGAGCCGCGGCCAGGCCTCTGCGAGCCCCTTCTTCAGGTGCGGGGCGGCCTCGACACCGGTGGTGAGCGCGTGCGAGAGCGTCGCACCGAGCCCGCGCACGGACTCCCAGCGACGGAAGCGCCCGGTGTCGCCGAACCATCCGCCGGCGTACAGCACTTCCTCGTGCAACCGGGTCCCGTCAATGCCCACCAGCACGTACCGGGCGTAGGCGCCGACCAGCGTGGTCTCCACGGCCGGGTCGTCGGTGACGACGGCGGCCACCCGGTGCAGACCCACGCTGTCGGCGTTCCACACGGCGGCAGTGAGCAGCCGGGTCGAGAGCGCGACGAGCGGGTGCTTCAAGTGTGCGAGGACGACCTCGTCCCGTGCCTTCTCCATGATCTTCGCGTCGAAGGTGACCGGCCTCAGCTGCTCGGGACGCAGCTTGTGCGCGAGTCCCTGGGAGGCCCGCACCCAGGTACCGGTGAGCGGTGGGACCTCGAAGAGCCCCCCGTCGAAGTCCTCGTGGTGGTAGGGCCGCAGCGTCTGCTGGTGGTCCAGGGCCAGGGCGGTGTCCACGACCCTTCGGATGTTCCCGGGGGTGAGCCCGAGGGTATCGACGGTCTCCTCGTGCTGGTCGGCCAAGCGCTTCGCCTGCGCCGTGACGTTCTGCTCGTGCGCGACCGTCCCGCCCGTCGTCCGGCCCTTGATCTGCCGGGCCTTGGCGTGCTCGATGTCGACCGGGGTGTGGTCGCCGGTCATCCGGCGCTGCACAGCGTCTGCGATCACCGCGTTGACCGAGCCGAGGTCCGCCTCCATCCGTGCGACCTTCACCGCGACCCGCGAGAGGAACTCCAGATCGGCCTCGTACGACCCCACAGTCGCGGTACGCCATCCCGAGCCGACGAAGTGGCGGATCTCCGGGTCCCGGCGCTGTCCCCAGCGGTCGATCCGACCGATGCGCTGTTCGAGCTTGTTGGGGTTGAAGGGGATGTCGTAGTTGACCAGCCGGAAGCAGTGGTTCTGCAGGTCGATGCCCTCGCTCGCGGCGTCGGTGGCGACGAGGATCCGGACGGGTCCCTCCGCAGTGTCCGGTGCGGCCTGGAAGCCGAGCCGGATCTGCTCCCGTTCCTCGGCGTTCAGTCCGCCGTGCAGCTGGGCGACGCGCCCGCCGTCGGTCATCTCGTGCTGCCGAAGCAGCTCGACCAGCCACTTCTGGGTGTCGCGGTACTCGGTGAAGACCACGACACGTTCGTTCGACCAGTGCTTGCCGTCCGGGCGGCAGACCGCCTTGAGGTAGTCGAGCAGCTCAGTAGCCTTGGAGTCGGCGGCGGCCTCGTGGTTCAGCGCCCAGCGCTCCATGTCGCGCAGCAGGCGAAGCTCCTCGCCGTCCTCTTCCGGCGTGAGCCGGGTGGAGCGGGTGAGCGCGTCATCCTCCGCCTCCGCGAGGGCGAAGTCGTCGAGCTCAGCGGCCAGGTCATCGAACTCGTCCAGCCAGTCCGGCACGTCCTCGGCAGCGGCCCGTGGCCGGCCCGCCGTATCGTCCAGATGCCCGAGGTAGATCCGCACGGTGTGCAAGAAGGCTGCCGGGGAGGAGAAGAGCCGTTTCTTCAGCAGCAGGGTGACCAGGTCCGCCGCCCTGCGACCGCCCTTGGCCTTGGGCGCGAGACGCTTGCGGCGCAGGTCGGCGAAACTGCTGACCAGACCGTGGACCTCCAGTTCGGCCGGCGTGTAGTCGACCTGGAGCTCGCGGGTCTGGCGGGTGTGGAAGCGGTTGCTGCCGTCGGGGTTCTTGACGGTGCTCTTCAGACGCCGGATGACGGTGTCGTCCAGCGCCGCCTTGTCAGGGTCGACACCACGGGCGAACCGCTGGTTGTCGATGAGTTCGAGCAGTGCGGTATACGACTCCGGGTAGCCGTTGTGCGGGGTGGCCGAGAGGAAGAGCCGGTGCTCGAAGTGCGGCACCAGGCGGCGGATGAGCTTGGTCTGCTGCGAGTCGACGGCGTACACCTGCTTGGGCGCGGCCGGCGCGACATGGTGCGCCTCGTCCAGCACCAGCAGATCGAAGAAGCGGCGCTCCGTGCCGTCCTCGTTGCGTGCGGCCTCACCGACCGGGACCACTTCGTCCAGCAGGCGCTGCGCCTTCATTCCGCGCAGCCAGGGCAGGGAGACGATGGTCAGCGGGTGGACCCGGAACGGGTTGGCGGCGGTGCCGTGGGTGCGGCGCAGCCGGGCGCACTGCTCGGAGTCGACGATGGTGAAGTCGAGGCCGAACTTCTCGGCCAGTTCGTCCCGCCATTTCAGGGTCAGACCGGCCGGGCAGACGACCATCACTCGCCGGGCCCGGCCGCGCAGCAGCAGCTCCTGGACGACGAGACCGGCCTCGACGGTCTTGCCGAGGCCCACGTCGTCGGCGAGCAGCAGGTTGACGCGCGGGGCGCCGACCGCGCGCGAGACGGGTTCGAGCTGGTACGGCTCGACGGCGACGCCGGAGCGGAAGGGCGCCTGGAGGTTCTTGGCGTCAGCGGAGGCGACAGCAGACCATCGGACGGCGTCGAGGAAGGCGGCCAGGCGGGCCGGCGGATCGTACCGGTCGGCGGCGGCATCCGGGAGCGAGCCGGCGGGCAGGACCCGGCGGCCGGGCTCGATCTCCCAGATCACACTGAGGGTGTCACCGAAGCGGCCGTCCGCGACGGACTGCAGGTGCACCAGGGTGGCCCGGTCGTCGCCGGTACCGTAGGAGGAGTCGGCCCGCGCCACGACCCAGCTCTGGCCGCGGACCTCGACCAGCTCGCCCTCCTCGGGGAGCCGCTCGTCGTTTCCGCTGTCCCCGCGCCGGTCCGCCACGATCGGTCCGCCTTCCGTCGATTCTCCGGTTGCCGCCGAACTCGGTGCGCCTCCCCCGGTCGGCCGCCGCGGATCCTATCACAGGGTAATTCGTGTACAGAGTTCACAGTATTACGAGGGGCCACCCAGCAATCGGTCGAGGCGAGCGATGAGTCCGACCGTCCTCGCCAGCCCGGGATCATCTCCCGGCAGCGCAGCCCGCTGGTCGTCGCGCAGCTCCGCCAGCAGCGCGCGGGCCCGCTCCCGCTCACCGAGCACACCCGAAAGCTCGCCGATCCGGTATCGACTGTCGAAGACGGACTCGTGAGTGGCACCGAACGTCCGAACCTGGAACGGCAGCAACGCCTGGTACTCGTCCCGGGCCTCGGTCGAACGCCCGAGCATCGCCAGGCACCGGGCCACGCCCGCTCGACAGACCAGCAGCTCCGGATCGTCAACGGGCCGGCTGCCGACGAGCCTCTCGAACAGCCCGGTATACGCCTCGTGAGCGCGCCCCGGCTCGCCGGCCCGGCGCCACCGGTCGTACTGCTCCAGCAGCGAAGCAACGGCACCCGGCTCGTCATCCGCGATCGCGCCGGTCGACCACCGCCGCCCGATGTCACGAACCTCGTCGACCGAGGGGCGGTCCGCCGGCTTCTTGGCCAACAGCCGCATCACCAGGTCGGCGAGCTCGGCGGGCACCTCCGGTCGGTGCGAGGTGACCGAAGGCGCCTCCTTGAAGGTGTGCAGGTACATCAGCATCACGGCATTCGACGCGGTGAACGGGGCCACACCGGCCAGCAGTTCGTACAGCACACAGCCCAGACCGTACAGGTCGCTCGCCGCGACCGGGTGACCTTGGGCCTGCTCCGGCGCCATGAAGCCAGCGGTGCCGGGCGTGGCGTCGGTCGCGGTGAGCCGTGGCTCGTCCGACGCCGGCTCCAGCGCCGCGGCGATGCCGAAGTCGAGCACCTTGACCGCGCCCGCCGGGGTGAACATCAGGTTCGACGGCTTGAGGTCACGGTGTATGACGCCGTTGGCATGCGCGTACGACAGCACCTCCGCCGCCTGCGCCGCGACCGTCGCAGCCCGCGGCACCGTGAACCGGCCCGTGTCCTTGAGCAAGGCCGACAGAGTCTCGCCCGGCACCAGCTCCATCACCAGGTAGAGCCGCCCGTCGTCGAGACGGCCACTGTCATGGACGACCGGCACGCCGGGGTGGCTCAGGCTCGCCGTGAGCTTCGCCTCCCGCCGGAACCGCTGCTCCAGTGCGGTCGGCGCTTCGACGTGCCCGTACGGGGCGAGGAACTTCACCGCGACCCGACGACCGGCCACGCGGTCCCACGCGGCCCACACCTCGGCCATCCCGCCGCGGCCCAGGAGGTCCGCCAGTTCGTAACGCCCCAGAATCTCCTGCCGCACGCGCCCCGTCCCCCGTCACAGTTTCGTTCGCACAGCCACCACCACTGTCCCGCGGCATCCTCTCATCCCCCCGCAACGATGCGATCACACGGGGTAGGGAGCCTGCGGGAGCACGAACGGGCGCCGAGGATCCTCCGGATCGAATCGGCGCAGGGCATCCGGCCCCGGCTCCGCCGCGGGCAGGTACGGCCCGAGCGCGCCGTACACCTCAGCGGCTGACCCGGGCCGGGCCTCCCGGTCCTTGGCCAGCAGCGCTGTCACCAGCTGTTGGAGCCCCGGTGGCACCTCGATTCCGCGGTCGACGAGCAGCGGCGGGCTGCTGTCCAGATGGCCGGCCACCAGCTTGAGCGGAGTGGCGGCGTCGAAGGGCGGGCTGCCGGCAAGCATCTGGTGCAGCAGGCAGCCCACGCTGTAGAGATCGCTCCGGGCGTCCAACGCCGGCGCACCGGCGAGCAGCTCGGGCGAAGCGCACAGGAGGTTGCCCAGCCGCTCACCGGTCGACGTGAGCCGGGGACCGTTGTCCGCGACGACCTTGACCAGACCGAAGTCGAGGATCTTGACGGTCCCGTCCCGACCGACCATGACGTTCTCCGGTTTGAGGTCCCGGTGCACCAGACCCGCGGCGTGTGCCGCGGACAGGCCCGCACACATCTGCGCAGCCACGGCTGCGGCCGACTCGACGTCGAACCGGTCCCGCTCACCGAGCAGTACGCCAAGGGTCTCCCCCATGACCAACTGCATCACCAGCCAGTAGGTCTCTCCGGTGACGTCGGCGTCGTGAACCGTCGCGATGTTGGCGTGGTCGAGTCCGGCGGCCGCCTTCGCCTCCCGCTCGAAGCGGCGCAGCGCTCCCTCCCGGCCCGCCGTGTCCGCCAACAGTTCGGCCGACACGGTCTTCACGGCGACAGCCCGGCCCAGGTGCCGGTCCCGTCCCTGCCAGACGCGTCCCATCGACCCGCGTCCCAGGGGGCGTTCCAACTGGTAGCGCCCCCCGAGTACCGCGCCGGGGCAGATCTGCTCCATGCGCTTCCTCCCGTCCGGGGGAGGTTACCCCAGTCGTCCGTACGCACCCCGAGTGATCACCGGGACCAGTACAGTGAGCGCACTGCCCGTCCTAGTTGAGGCGCAAGGGGGCCCACGTGGCGACGCTGGGTATGCACCGGGACTTCCTGCTGGAGTTCGCGGCGCTGGAGAAGTCCGTGCAGCGGAGGGTCTTCGAGGTCTTCGAGAAGTTCACCGAGGCGACGCACACCGGCGCACACCTGGAGAAGCTCACCAACCAGCGGGATCCGCGGATCCGAACCATCCGAATCACCGACTTCTGGCGCGGGGTGGTCCTCAAGGCCGACCAGGGCAACGGCTACATGCTGCTGAAGGTACTCCCCCACGACAAGGCCAACGACTGGGCGTGCAAACACCGTGCCTCGGTCAACGCCGCCACCCAGGGCATCGAGATCCGCAACGACGTCGCGCTGGAACGCGTCACCCAATCGCTCAGGGTCCTGGCCGCTGACGAGCCCCGGCGGCTCTTCGCCGACCGTTCCGACAAGGTGCTGCGTCAGCTGGGCATCGACGAGGACATCCTGCCGATCATCCGGCTGCTGCCCGACGAGGCCCACCTGGAGGCGCTCCACCGGGTCCTGCCCGAGCAGCAGTACGACGTGCTGATCGGCTTGGCGAGCGGGATGGACCCGGAGGAGGTCGACCGCGACATCGTCCAGGCGTACGCACGGGCGGTGCCCCCGACGAGCTCCGCGCAGCCCGGGGACGGGCTGGTCTCGGCGATGGCCCACGCACGCGGCCGGGTCGCCCTGGTGTCCGGCCCCGAGGAGCTGCTGGAGATCCTGGAGCGTCCCTTCGACGCCTGGCGGATCTTCCTGCACCCGGCCCAGTATCGGATCGCCTACCGGGATTCCTACAACGGGCCGGCCCGGGTGACCGGCGGCCCTGGAACCGGGAAGACCGTCGTGGCGCTGCACCGGGCCTACCACCTGGCGCGACGGCTTCCAGCCGACGCCCCGAACGGGTCCGTGCTGCTCACCACCTTCACCAAGGATCTCGCCGCGGAGCTTGAGCGCTGCCTGACTCTGCTCATCACGGACGAACGGATCAGGGCGAAGGTCCGGGTGGTCAACGTCGATGCGCTGGCGAACGAGGTGCTCCGTCAGTCCCGTGGCGGCACCCCGCTCAGGATCATCTTCAACCAGCGTGCCGTACTCGCCCGGTGGGGTCGGATCGCCGAGCGGCTCGGAGTCGAGTTCACCGACGCCTTCCTCGACCAGGAGTGGCGTCAGGTCGTGCTGGCCCAAGCGATCGGGAGCCCGGAAGAGTATCTGAAGGCCCCCCGGAACGGCCGCGGCAAGGCCATCGGACCACTGCAGAAGGCCCAGCTGTGGCGTGCTGTGGCCGCGTTCGAGGACGAGCTGCGGCAGACCGACGAGTGGACGTTCCTTCAGGTCTGCGCTCAGGCCGCGCGAGTGCTCGACGAACAGGGAAACCGCCCGTTCCGACACGTGGTGATCGACGAAGCCCAGGACCTCCACCCCGCACAGTGGCGGTTCCTGCGTGCCCTGGTCGCCGCCGGGCCGGACGATCTGTTCATCTCCGGAGACACCCACCAGCGGATCTACGGGAACAAGGTCTCGCTTCGCTCGCTCGGCATCCAGGTGGTCGGGCGGTCCGCCCGCCTGCGGATCAACTACCGGACCACCCACGAGATCCTCAGCTGGTCCGCGTCCCTACTCACCGGCGAACGACCGGACGACATGGACGGTGGGGAGGAGTCCCTCGTCGGATACCACTCGACCCTGCACGGCGCGCACCCCGAGCTGCACGGTCACGCCGACAAAGCCGAGGAGATCCGGGCGCTCATCGCCCGGATCGAGGAATGGACCTCCTCGGGCGTGAGCGCGGAGGACATCGGCATCGCCGTACGAACCGTCCAACTCGGTCGCGACATCGCCCACTCCCTGGAGCAGGCCGGCCTCCAGGCCTGCCTGCTCGGCAACCCGCCCTCCCCCGGGGTGCGCATCGGAACGATGCACCGGATGAAGGGGCTGGAGTTCCGTTGCGTCGCCGTGCCGGGTGTGGCTGACGGCACAGTCCCGATGCGCAACGCGATCACGCCGGTGGAGACGGACCCGCAATTGCACCAGGAGGACCTCGACGGGGAGCTCAGTCTACTGTTCGTGGCCTGCACGCGGGCGAGGGAAGCCCTCTCCGTCTCCTGGCACGGCACTCCCAGCAGCTTCCTCAGCCCGGTCCTCCCACAGCCGATGCTGAAGGAGCAACCCGCCCGCGTCGCCGTGCGCTAGCGGGCGCTAGCCAGATCGGCGAGGAGGTGGTCCAGGACCAGTTCCTCCTCGACCCGTCGCCCGGCGGCGAGCAGGGCCGGGCCGAGGTCCGCGTCCCAGGGGGCGTCGGCCGGGGTTCCGGTGAGGGGCGCGGTGTCGGGGTGGGCATCCCGGGCGGCGCGGTAGTCGGCGGCCGTGTAGCGCCATGGGGTCCAGGGGACGTGGGTGAGCAGGCGGGTGGCGATCCGGATGCCGCCCCAGTCGAAGTCGCCGTGGTAGCGGAAGGTCCAGCCCGCGTCGGCGTAGTGCTTCAGCAGGCGCAGGGCGGCCGTGCTGGGCTGGCCCTGGAGGCAGACCAGCGGGGCGCAGCCGGGGCCGAGGCGGTCGGCGGCGGCCAGGACGACGGCCGGGTTCTCGCACACGTACGCCGTACCGCCGCCCGGCGGACGGGGTGCGTCGCGGACGAGTTGCCTGAGGGTCAGCACGGCCGGTTGTCCGACCGCCCCGAGGGCGTCGAGGGCCCGCCCGGTGGCGGTTTCGGGGTCGCCGGGGAGGTTGAGGACGAGGACCTGGGAGGAGAGCTCGTCGAGCAGGAGCCCCGCCGCCGCCCAGGTGTCGCGCCGCGCCTGGGCTCCGTCGCCGGCCGGGGTGCCGGTCAGGGCCCGGACGGCGTCCAGGGTGAGGGTCGCCAGCGGCCCGTGGTCCAACGCGTGGGCGTCGCCGGTGTGTTCGGCGGCGAAGGTGCTGAGCGAGCGAGGCGGCGAGACGGGCAGGTGGGGCAGCAGCCGGGCGAGGCGGGCGAGCAGCGGCGCCGCTTCCTCGGGGCCGGGGGCCAGGCGGCGGACCAGGCCGGTGGCGTGCAGGGAGGCGTACCAGTCGGCGAGTTCGCTCCGGGCGGCCACCACGGACGCCAGCGGGGCGAAGGCGTCGGCCCAGGCCCGGGCCAGCCGGTCGGTCGTCTGCTGCCGGGGGACGACCGGTCCGGTGAGCGCGACGACGGCGGCGCCCAGGCCGTCCGGACCTGCTCCGCTGTCACGCAGTACCCGGTCGACGGCGGCCAGGGACACGGACAGCGACCGACCGGGCCGAGGTGCGCGCCCCAAGAGTCGGCCGACGGCGGCCCGTTCGGGCTCGCCGGCTCCGGTCAGGGTGACGATGCCGTCGAGCGGTTGCCCGGCCTCCATCCGTCGGCGGACGCGGTCGAGCAGCCAGGCAAGTTCGGGCGTGCCGATCAGCCGCCGGAGTCGTGGGACGTCCGTGGTCACGAGAACACGCTCTCCTGCCGCGGACCGGGGATGTCGCCGTCGTCCGCCCGCGCGCGCCGACGGCCGTCCCACTCCCAGCGGGTGACCAGCACGGCGGCGATCTCGTCGATCCGGGAGAGCTGGGCGATGGCCAGACCCGGCACCTGGGGGTAGCAGCCCCACTCGCGCTCCGAGGTCATCACCACGTCCAGGTCGAAGGCCGCCAGCAGACCGAGCGACTTGGCGCGGGAGTCGTCGTCCACCCCGGCGAACGCCTCGTCCAGGGTGACCAGACGCGGCGCGTACGGGTTCCCGGCCGAGGCGTAGTGCGAGGAGGCGGCGGCGAACAGCGGCAGCGACACGGCCAGCACCCGCTCACCACCCGACGCCGGGCCGGTGGCGGACTGCCACTTGCCGTGCTGGTGGCGCTCGATGCCGAACTCGTGCCAGGAGCGGTAGTCCAGGGCGGTGGTGAGGTGCTCCAGCCACGTCCCGGACGGGTTGTCGGTCCGGGCCCGCTCGATCTGTGCCTGGAGGAACTCGCCGAGCGCGCTCCGGTCGGCGGCGGTCCAGGCGTCGGAGGACTGACGCAGCAGGCGGTCGCGAGCGGCGGCCAGACCGCCGGGGGCGTTGCGGGCGGGCCGCCAGGCCAGCCGGAGCAGCATGCCGGTGCTGGTCGGGCGGTCCTTGAGCTCCCCGTTCATCCGCAGGACCTGGTGTTCGGCGGCACTGACGAGTTCCTGGAGGGTGCCGGCGACCTCGGTGATCAGATGGTTCTCCAGGATCTCCTGCTCGCGGGCGGAGAGCAGCTGTTGCCGGTCGGCGACCTCGGCGGCCAGGGCGGTGGCCAGCTCGGGGACGGAGCGCTCGCGGCCCTGGAACACGATGTCGACGACCAGTCCCTCCTCCAGCATCCGGGCCGCCGCGGTGTGGCCGTGCCGGGCGAGGGCGTCGGAGAGCTCCTTGAGCTCCTCGGTGATCCGTCGCTGGACGCGCTCCCAGGCCGGGTCGGCGTCATCGACCGACTCCAGTTCACGTTCGACGGCCCGGGCGAGACGGACGGCCGGCTCGGGGGCCCAGGAGTCGCCGGCGTGTTCCTCGGCGAGCTCGGGCAGAGCGACGGCGAGCAGTCCGGTGGAGACGAAACGGCGCAGCGCGTCGATCGCCTCGGCGCGGGTGCGGGCGGTGTCCTCGATCTCGATCCGCACCCGGTCGCGCAGCGCGTCCGCCGCCGCCTGTCGACGGATGGTCGCGTTCTGCTCCTGGCGGGTCGCCCGCTCGCCCTCCTCGCATTCCCGCAGTGCGGCGGCCACGTCGGCGAGTGCGCGTTGCAGTTCGGCGACGGCGGCGCCGACGGTGGCGGCGAGCGTCTCGTGGCGCTCGCCCGCCGTCACGGCCTCGATCCCCGCCTCGCGGGCGCGCTCGGCCAGCTCCGCGGTGTGCTCGGCGGCGCGGCCGTGATCGATCTCCTCGGCGGCCAGGGCGGTCCGGGCGGCCCGGGTCTCCCGGACGGCCGGCCAGAGCGCGGCCAGGGCCTCCCGGTAGGAGGCGAGCGCTTCACGGGCCTCCCGCAGCCCGGTGCCGGTCGGCGGGAGGGAGAGTTCCGCTGCCAGGGCGTGCAGTTCGTCGGTGGTCTGCTCGGCGAGGACGGCCGCCTCCGCGGCCGCCCGCTCGGCCGTCTCCCGGTGTCCGACCGCCCGGGTCTGCTCCTGCTGGGCCGCGACCGCGGCGGCGTGGGCACCGCGCAGCGCGGAGTCGTCCGGCAGCGCGGCCTGTTCCGCCGCCAGCGTGCGGACCTTCGCCTCCACCTCCTCGGAGCGGACCGCGAGATCCTCCAACTGGGCGTCGAGCAGCCCGAGTTCCGTGTCGATCACGGCGATCCTGGCACGCCGGGCCTGCTCGCGGGCGCCCTCGCCGAGGTACTCGGCGGCGGGCTTGGACCAGGCGCCGGCGAGCGCTCCCAGCCGGAACCGCCCGTCCAGGCCGATCCAGCTGCCGGCGCCGGGCAGGTCCTCGTCCGGGTGGAGCAGGCCGATACCGGCGAGCACCCGGGCGACCACCTCGTCCGGCAGCGCGGCCGCGCCCGGGTCGGCGCGGTCCACCGCCGGGCGCAGCACGGCCGCCAGGGTCGGCCCGTCCACGGGCGGGCCGACGGTCGCCAGGGTGTCCCAGGTGCCGGCCGCGGCGACCGTACCGTCCGGGGAGACCCAGGCGTCCAGCAGCCCGGAGGCCTCCAGGGCCGCTTCGAGATCGGCCGCCTGCTGCGGCGTGAGGCCCTCCGTGTAGTCCACCAGGTGCCGGAGTGGCGCACCGGGGCGGCCCTGGCGGGCTTCGGGTGAGCGGGTGTACGGCACCCGCGGGTCCCGTCGGCCGCCGGCCCGCAACTCGGCCAGCTCGGCCCGCAGCCGTTCGCGACGCTCGCCCGCGTCCCGCTGCTCGGACTCCAGCGCCGCACGGTGTCGGGCGAGTTCGGCGCCGACGGCGGCGGCCGCCTGCTGCGCGGCCGCCCTGGACGGGTCGGCGCCGGCCAGCGCCCGCGTCCACTCGGCGAGTCGGTCGAGCATGCCCTCGGGATCGGCGGGGCGGAGCAGGGCGCACCCGGCGAAGTGTGCGCGGACGGTGCCGAGATAGTCCCGGCCCGCCTGCACCGTGTTCTGCTCGGCCGCGGTCCGCAGTTCGACCCGGTGCGCCAGTTCGCCGTCCGCGTCCTCCAGCCGGCGGCGCGCACGGTCCAGCTCGCGGAGGGCCTCCTGGGCGGTCGCCGCGTGCTCCTCGACCAGGGTGATCGCGCGCTGGCGGCGGTCGGTGGGCTCCGCGGCGTTGCGCTGCGCGGTCTCGGGCAGCTGGCCCTCATCGAGCGGGCGGACGACCCGGTCGGCGTGTTCCCGCTCCAGGCCGGCCGCCGTCGCTGTCTCGCCGGCCCGGTCGAGGGCGGCCCGACCGACCCGGTGGGCCGCCTCCGCACGGGACCGCGCGGAGCCCAACTTGGCTGTGACCCTGGTCAGTTCACCCTCGGCGCGGACGCGGTCCGCCGCGGCCCGTTCGGCGTCCCGCGCGGTGCGTTCGGCCAGGGCCGCGGCCCGCTCCAGTTCGCGGGCGCTGCGCATCTCCGGTCCGGCCCGCAGGGCTTCGTCCCTGGCCCGCAGCCCGGCGCGCTGCCGGTTCAGCTCCACCAGCCGGGTCTCGGCCTCGGCGAGTGCCGTGCCGGCGTCCTCGAAGTCCTGTTCCGCGGTGTTCAGTTCCGTCCGCAACGCCTCGTACCGGGAGTGCTGCGCCCGGGGGGCGCGGGCCTTGCGCCGGGCTGCCACCCGGGCGTAGCGACGGTAGTGCTGGAGGAACGCGCCCGCGGCGCGCTCGGCGGCGGCCATGACCGCCAGTTGGTCCTTCTCCTCGTCCAGCGACCGGAACGCCTCCGCGACGTCCGCGATCACCGCCTGGTCCATCGGCGGCAGCGACTCGGTCAGGGCCTGGGAGAGCGCCTTCTCGCTGGGCCGCTTGGACAGCTGCGGCTGGCGCAGCTGGATCAGCAGGTCGACCAGGGCCGCGTAGCGCTGCTCGCCGAGGCCGAACAGGGCCTCGTCCACCGCCCGCCGGTAGGCCTTCGCGGAGTCGTACAGCAGGCCCCGGCCGTCCAGGGCCTCGGCGAGCCGGTCCCGGCCGATCGCGGCGCCGGTGGAGTCCACCAGCCGCAGTTCGGGGCCGATCCGCCGGTCGGTCACGAAGTACCAGTGCCGGGCGATGCCCCGGCCGCTGACCGCCTTCAGCCCGCAGCCGAGTGTGGTGTAGTGCGCGGTGCCGTCCTCGTCCCGGCGGCCGAACTCGATCCAGGTGTAGCCGAGCCGCTCGGGGTTCGGATGCTCGCCGCCGAGCAGCAGGTTCCACTCCATCCGCTTCTTCGGGTCGGCGTCCGGCTCCACCCGGTGCGGGGAGAGGTCGCCGTCGAGCAGGAAGGGCAGGGTCAGGGCGAGGACCTTGGACTTGCCGGTGCCGTTGTTGCCGCGGAACAGCAGGCGGCCGTCCCGGAAGTGGAACTCCTCGACGTCGTAGTAGAAGAGGTCGACCAGGCCGACCCGCAGCGGCTGCCAGCGGTCCCGGCCGGGCAGGGGCAGCGGCAGCGGCTTCTCGGCGGTGGTGTTCATCGGGTCCTCGCGCCCTTCGTGCGGCCGGCGGTCGTCTTCGTGTTCTTCTTCGGGGCGCTCTGGCCGGGTTCCAGCAGAACGGTCTCGCCCACTCGGTAGCGGTCCAGGGCGGGCCTGGGGCGCACCAGGGCGGAGCCGTCCGGGGCCTGCGCGCGCTCCAGCAGCCCGAGCGCGACCAGTCGCTCCACCGCCTGCCCGGCGAGCTCCACCTCGGCTCCGGGGGCGGTGGCGCTCCGCCTCCAGAACCCCGCGTGCTCCTGCGCCCAGCCGACGATCCGCCGGTGCAGCTCGGCCAGCGGCACCGGGCCGCCGCCGCGCCCGGCGAGGTACTCGGCCGTCAGCAGGGCCACATGGCCGTCGGTGCCCGACTCGGGCATCCGCAGGTCCGTCAGATCGTCGTCCGGGTCCACCATGGCCAGCCCTTCCGCCCTGACCTCCGGGACCAGGCCGGTGAGTTCGCCGATCCGCCGGGTCAGCGCGCCGCGCTGCGAGGTGAGGTAGGCGCTCTCGCTGTCGGTCAGCCCGTCCAGGTACACCACCGGGTCGTCCAGCAGTCGGCGGGTCAGGCTGTGCCGCAGCGCGCGGTTGCGCAGTTCGTCGCTGTCCGGCAGGACCTCGGCGTTGAGTTCGGCGAGGCGTTCCCCGAAGCCGTCCGCGCGTACCGTGCTCGGTCCGCGCCGGGACGCCAGGAGGACGGCGAGCACCCGGCGGTCCACGTCGAAGAGGGCGTCCCCGGCGGACTTCAGGAAGGCCTCCTCGTCTCCGGCGACCTTGGCCAGCACCCCCCACTCCAGCAGCAGTCGGACCACGGCCACCAGATCGGTGCGCTGCTCCCGGTCGGCCAGGCCGAACGACACGCCGGCGGCGTCGAGCGCCGGATCCGCCGCGGCGAGCACCACCTGTTCCGCCAGGCGCCCCAGGGCGATCTGCTGCTCGGCACGTTCCAGCACCGCCAGGCACAGGCACACCAGGACGTAGCGGCGGCGCGAGAACGGCAGCCCCGTGCGCTGGTCGCGGGCCGGATGCGTGGCGTCATCGGCCCGGCCCGGAGTGCGCCGCAGCCGGGCCACCTCGGAGTCCACCAGCAGCGGCCAGCCGGTGTTCCGCTCGAACCAGGCCCGCAGCTCCGTCGCGTGCCGGCGTACCAGGCGGAACTCGTCGGCATGGGAACCGGCCGCCTGCAGCAGCGGTCGGCGCAGGAGCGCCCTTGCGGCGCGCCGCACTTCGGCCGCACGCTGCGCGGCGAGGGCGTCCCCCAGACGGTGTTCAGTCACGCACGGCCCCCAGGGGATCGCGTTCGCTCGCCAGGTCGGTGATCTCGACCAGGTGTTCCGGGCCCCACAGCACACCGTCGAGGGTGTGGATCTCGGCGATCCCCCCGCCCGGCACCCTGGTCAGCCTGATCTCCATCGTCCCGTCGTTGGTGGTGGTCGAGACCGACTCCGTGCCCGGACGCCAGGCCGACAGCGCGTCGCCGAGGAGCAGGAGGAAGAGCCGGAAGGCCTCCCGGTCCAGTTCGTCCAGGTCACTGAGCAGCACCTCACCGCGGGTGGCCAGCCGGGCACGGACCGCCGCCGTCTGCTCGGCCTGCTTGCGGGCCAGTTCGGCCAGGTAGGCCTTGGCCTCGCTGCGGTCCTGCACCGCCCGGGCCCGGCCGCGCCGCTCGTACGAGCCGGTGCGCCGCAGTTGCGGACTGATCCGCACGCCCGGGGCGTCGGACCAGGAGGTGGTGGCCGGAACGGACTCGCCCTCGCGTTCCGCCAGGTCCGCCTGATCGATCGTCAGATGCCGGGTCGAGTACAGGCCGAACGCCGAGCGCCACAGGCGGTGCCGGGCGTCGTCGTCCGGCGCCTCGGCGAACCAGCGCGCGAGTTCCCGGAAGTCCGCCGACCGGTCCGATCGGCCCGCCCGGCGTTCGTTCAACACCTGGACGACACCGAGTAGTTGGGGAATCGCCTGGCGAGCGGCGGAGCGCAGCAGCTTGGCCTGGGAGGTACGCCCCGGCACACTGAGGAACCAGGCCCGCAGGCCGTCCCAGCGGCCGAGCCAGCGCTGCTCCGCCGCGACCAGTGCCTCGACCGCCACGTCCGGGGCGGCATCGGCGGCCTCGCGTTCGGCGGCCACCCGCAGCAGCGGCCCGATCCGTCCCTCCTGCCGCGTACCGAGGTCCTCCAGCAGTCGCGCGATCTCGGCGCCCCTGGTCACCAGGTCCTCGATGAACCGCTCCAGGTAGTCGATCAGCCGCTGTTTGTAGGCGAGGAACACCTCGACCTCGGCCTCGTGCAGGTCGACCGTCCGCTGGAGCGAGTTCATGAAGGCGCGCGCGTTCTCGGCCAGCCCCGAGAAGCGGTCCACCAGGGCGAGCATCGCGAGATGTGTCACGGCCGGGTCCGGTGTGTCCCGGTCGGCCAGCACCAGCAGGGCCCGCAGCTGCACGACGATGTCGGCGAGGGCGACCGCCTGCAACTCGCCGCGTCGGCCGAGCGCTTCGTCGTACGCGCCCAGCGCCTCCTCGGCGGCCTCGCCCTCACGGGTCAGCTGGTAGATGTGCCGGGACCGGTAGAAGTCCTCCAGCGCCGTGACCCGGCCGGTGTCCGGATCGGCCCGCAGATTCCCCCACTTGGCCAGCCGTTCCAGCGCGGTGGCCACCGCCTCCAACGGCGGCCGCCCCTCCGGCGCGAGGCCCAGGTGGACGTCCTCGGGACGCAGATGGACGGTGAACTCCTGCTTGGCCCGGACGAACACCCCCATCACCTGCCGGTAGAGCTCCGAGTGGTCGGCGATGAGATGCGCGAACGGCCGGTACCGCCCGTCGGAACGGCCCGGGTCGCCGACCTGTGGGCTCGAGCTCGGGTCGTCGGCGCTGGTCATGGGCGTCATTGTGCCGGAGGTCGGTATCCAGGCGAACCAGTTCATCGAATCCGGGACGACTTCGGCGAGGATTTGCCGGGGGCGCGGCGGGGTGGGGTAATGGGATGGCCGGTGCTTGAGGGTGTGGCGAGAGACCCGGGAGCGTGCGATGAGCGGTGGTCCGGAACCGATCAGTGCCGAGGGGCTGCGGGCGGTGCGCGAGGAGTTGGCGCAGCTGCGGACGGAGCGGGGGGAGGTGGCCGCGACCCTGCGGGGGGAGGATCCGGTGGGGGACCGGGCGGACGCGGCGGACGAGTTGCAGCGGGCGTCGGAGGTGACCCGGCTGGACCGGCGGATCGTCGAGCTGGAGGGGCGGCTGCGGGAGGCCGAGGTGGCTGGGGCGCCGTCGACGGACGTGATCGGGGTGGGCTCGACCGTCAAGGTGCGGTTCGGGGACGGCGAGGAGGAGACCGTCGAGATCTCCGAGCTGGCCGAGGAACGGGAGTTGACCCTGGTGACGTACGACAGTCCGCTCGGGAAGGCGCTGTTGGGCCGGCACGCCGGGGAGCGGGTGACCTACGAGACGCCGGGCGGCGCGGCGAGCGCGGTCGTGCTGGCGGTGGGTGACGCCGCTTAGGAGACGGGACGGCGTGGGGCGGCGCGGCGGAGCAGGTCGGCGGTCCGGACGGTGCTGCGAGAGGATTCCTCCGTACGAATCGAATGTACGAACCGAACCGACCGGACCACACCGAGGAGCCGACCGCCATGGGCCGAGTGACCGTGAGCCGCCGGGTGCTGCGGCTGCGCCAGGGCGTGCCCGCGCACCGACCCGACACCCTGGCCGCCGAGGAGCCGATGGAGATCCGGGTCGGCGGCCGCCCGCTCACGGTGACCATGCGCACCCCCGGCAACGACTTCGACCTGGCGGTCGGCTTCCTGGCCGGCGAGGGCGTGCTGCACGCCGCCGACCACCTGGCCGGGATCCGCTACTGCGCCGGGGCCACCGCCGACGGCGGCAACACCTACAACGTGGTGGACGTGGCGCTCGCCGCCGGGGTGCCCGCCCCGGACGCCTCGCTGGAGCGCAACTTCTACACCACCTCCTCCTGCGGCCTGTGCGGCAAGGCCAGCCTGGACGCGGTGCGCGCCACCGCGCCGTGGAGCGTCGCCGAGGACGGGCTGCGGGTCACCCCGGAGCTGCTGTCCGCGCTGCCCGAGCGGCTGCGCGCCGCCCAGAAGGTCTTCGACCGCACCGGTGGCCTGCACGCGGCCGGACTGTTCGACGCCGAGGGGCGGCTGCTCTGCCTGCGGGAGGACGTGGGGCGGCACAACGCGGTGGACAAGGTGGTCGGCCACGCGCTGCGCGAGGGGCTGCTCCCGGCGCGCGGCACGGTGCTGATGGTCAGCGGCCGGGCCTCCTTCGAGCTGGTCCAGAAGGCCGTGATGGCGGGCATCCCGCTGCTCGCCGCCGTCTCCGCGCCGTCCTCGCTGGCGGCGGAACTGGCCGAGGAAAGCGGGCTGACCCTGGTCGGCTTCCTGCGCGGCGACTCGATGAACGTGTACACCCGTCCGGACCGGATCGAGACCACCAGGACGGAGGACCCGACGGACCCGTTGGAGGACCCGACGGACGACCGGCTCACGGCCGCTCGACGCGCGGGGGCCGACGGCCCGGCGTAGCGTCGACCGGGACCCCAGCAGGACCCGTGCGCGGAAGGCGAGTGCCGTGACCACCTCCGACGACGACGTCGACAAGACCGCCGCCCCGCAGCCGGAGCCGCGACCGGAGGCCGTGGGCCCCTCCCCCGACGGGGCGCCGCAGTTCGCGCCGTACACTCACCCGGCCGCGGGCTGGGGCGCCGCCAAGAGCGTCACCCGCTTCCTGCTGCGCGAGGGCGCCTACGTCGACGGCCCGCGGGCGGTCATGCGGATGAACCACGAGAACACCGGTTTCGACTGCCCGGGGTGCGCCTGGCCGGACGACACCAAGGGCCTGCACCTGGACATCTGCGAGAACGGCATCAAGCACGTCACCTGGGAGATGACCCGCAAGCGGGTCGGCCGGGAGTTCTTCGCCGCCCACTCGGTGACCGAGCTGTCCGGCTGGAGCGACTTCGCGCTGGAGGACCAGGGCCGGCTGACCGAGCCGATGAGCTACGACCCGGAGACCGACCACTACGTCCCGATCGGCTGGCAGGCGGCGTTCGAGCTGGTCGGCCGCACCCTGCGCGGCCTGGACGACCCGAACCGGGCCGCGTTCTACACCTCCGGCCGGCTCGGCAACGAGGCGACCTTCCTGTACCAGCTGCTGGCCCGCGAGCTGGGCACCAACAACCTGCCGGACTGCTCCAACATGTGCCACGAGGCCAGCGGTCGGGCGCTCCAGGCGGCGCTGGGCACCGGGAAGGGTACGGCCGACCTCAAGGACTGGGAGGTCACCGACGCGCTGTTCGTCCTGGGCGTCAACGCGGCCTCCAACGCGCCCCGGATGCTCACCTCGCTCGCCGAGGCGTACCGGCGGGGCGCGCAGATCGTGCACATCAACCCGCTGATCGAGGCGGCCTCCCGGCGGACGATCATCCCGCACGACTTCACCGACATGGCGCTGAACAGGTCCACCCGGACCGGCACGTTGAACCTCCAGGTGCGGATCGGCGGCGACATGGCGCTGCTGCGCGGGATGGCGAAGGCGGTCCTGGAGCAGTCCGCGACCGACCGCAAGGCGCTGGACCGGCTGTTCATCGAGCGCCACACCGCCGGCTTCGCCGCCTACCGCGACGTCTGCGCGGCCACGCCCTGGTCGGAGATCGAGCGCCAGAGCGGGCTGAGCCGGGCCGAGATCCTGGAGGCGGCCCGGGTCTACCGGGAGGCGGACCGCTCGATCTTCAGCTGGTGCCTGGGCGTCACCCAGCACGAGCACGGCGTGGACACCGTCCGGGAGATCGTCAACCTCCTGCTGCTGCGCGGCAATCTGGGCCGCGAGGGCGCCGGGCCGTCCCCGGTGCGCGGGCACAGCAACGTCCAGGGCAACCGCACCTGCGGGATCGACCACCGGCCCACCGACGCCTTCCTGGACCGGCTCGGCGCGGTCTGCCGGTTCGACCCGCCGCGCGCCCACGGCCTGGACACGGTCGGCACGATCGAGGCGATGCGGCGCGGCGAGGTGACGGTGTTCGTCGGCATGGGCGGCAACTTCGCGCTCGCCGCGCCGGACACCCCGTACACCCAGGAGGCCCTGCGCGCCTGCGAGTTGACCGTGCAGGTGAGCACCAAACTGAACCGCAGCCACCTGGTGCACGGCCGCCGGGCGCTGATCCTGCCGTGCCTGGGCCGGACCGAGAAGGACCACCGGCGCGCCGGGGTGCAGTCCACCTCGGTCGAGGACTCGATGAGCATGGTGCACCTGTCGGTCGGGATGAAGCGCCCGGCCTCGCCGCACCTGCTCTCCGAGCCCGCGATCGTCGCCGGGATGGCCCGCGCGGCGCTGCCGGACAGCGCCACCCCGTGGGAGTGGTACGTCGAGGACTACGACCGGATCCGCGACACCATGGCCGAAGTGCTGGACGGCTTCGAGGACTTCAACCGCCGGGTGCGGCTGCCGCTGGGCTTCCGGATCAAGCAGCCGGCCCGCGAACTGGTCTTCCTCACCCGCACCGGCAAGGCGGAGTTCTCCGCCGCCCCGCTGCCCGACGTCGTCCCCGAACCGGGCACCCTGGCGCTGGGCACGATGCGCTCGCACGACCAGTGGAACACCACCATCTACTCGGACGACGACCGTTACCGGGGCGTGAAGAACCTGCGGACGCTGGTCTTCCTGAACCGGGAGGACATGCGCGAGCGCGGCATCGCCGAGTTCGACCCGGTGGACGTCACCAGCACCGCCCGGGACGGCTCCACCCGCTCGGTGCACGGCTACCTGGCGATCCCGTACGACATCCCGCGCGGCTGCGCGGCCGGGTACATGCCGGAGCTGAACGTGCTGTGCGCGATCGGGGACCACAGCACCCAGAGCGACCAGCCGATCATGAAGCACCTGAAGGTGACGGTGACCAGGTCGTGAACAGCCGCCCCTGACACGCTAGTCCGCCGGCTGGGGCGTCCAGCGGTGCAGGCCCTTGCGGTCGTAGTAGCGGGTCATCCCGAAGCCGAAGGCCAGGGCCAGCACCACCCCGACCGCGATCATGGTCCAGCCGCGGGCCAGCCCGGCGTCCGAGCGGGCGTCGAAGAAGAGGATCGCCCGGATGCCGTCGCTCAGCTGGCGCATCGGCTCGAAGACGCCGAGGAAGCGGTAGAAGCCGGGCACCGCCTGCAGCGGCACGGTCGCCCCGGAGGAGGGCAGGGCCAGCGCGATGAAGACGAACATGGACACCAGCTGCCCGATCCCGCCGAACGCGGCGTTGATCGCCTGCACTCCGAGGCCGACGGCCAGGCTGGCGCAGTAGGCGAACAGCCACAGCAGCGCCTGGTGCGGGGCGTCCATGCCGAGGACGCCGGCCGTGCAGAGCAGCACCAGGGAGGTGGTGACCAGCATGATCCCGGCGGTCATCAGCATCTTGAGCAGCAGGGTCTGGGTGCGGCTGATCGGGACGGTGGGGCGGCGGGTGTGCCAGGGGCCGATCTCGCTGTCGCTGTAGCCCAGGGCGCCGTCGACGCCGTTGTGGATGATGTTGCCGCCGATGAAGCCGGTCAGGACGGCCAGCAGGGTGTAGTAGAAGGCGCTGAGGCCGAGGCCGCTGTGGCTGCCGATCGGGTGGCCGACCTGGGTGGCCACGGCGAACGGGTCGGCGAGCAGCAGCCGGGCGGTGGCACCGGTGTCGGGGGTCGGGGCGCCTTGGGCCTGGGCCTTCGGCGCCGGTACGGCGGCGAGGAGCTGCGCTCCGGCCGCGACCGAGGCCTGGTGGGCGGCGTTCTGGGCGATCTGGGCGGCCATCGAGGAGCCGAGGCTGCCCAGGCCGGGGTTGGTGAGGACGGTGAGGGTGGGGCGCCCGGTGGCACCGCCGGTGACCAGCCGGCCGACGGCGGCGGTGAAGTCGGCGGGGACGAGCAGCGCGCCGTAGACCTTGCCGGAGGCGAGCAGGTCACGGGCACCGGCCTCGTCGGTCTGCCGCCAGTCCACGGTGTCGCCGGGGGTACCGGCGATCACGGCCCTGGTCAGCTCGGTGCCGAAGCCGACCGGCCGGCCGGGCGGGGGCGGGCCCTGGTCCGCGTTCACCAGGGCGATCGGCAGCCGGTGCAGGTGCCCGGTCGGGTTGACGATGCCGCCCAGGTAGAGCAGCGAGAGCAGCACGGCCACCAGGGCGCACAGGATGCCCGGGAAGAGCCAGAGCTTGGGCTTCCGGGCGAGGGTCAGCGCCCTGGCCTGCGGGGGAACCTGCCGGGGAGCCTCCTGGGAGCCTGCGGTCGCCATGCCATCCCTCGGGTTCGGGCACGGGCGGATGCCGTGCGCTGCCGGTACGGCCGGTGCGGTGCCGCCGTCACGGCGGGAAGTCGTTCCGTGGTCACACGCCGGTCAAACCCGCGTCACCCGGGCGGGTGTCACGCGCGGAGAAAGGTAAAGGTTCTACCAAGTACGCAAGTAACGCTCTTCGCCGGGGCTATGCTTTTCGAGGTTTGAAGAAGGCACCTCGTTCGGTGAGGCTTCTTCACGGACACAGGCCACTGATCCGACGACGTCGAGAGACGCCCAGGGTTAGGACAGATCTTCCCGACCTAAGGGTTGATCCGAAGTGGCTTCCGGCCCAAGCGGGTTGGACACGCCGTGGAGTGCCAAAGCTCTGACGAGTTGGGGTGAACCGGTCGCCGTTCCGCGCGCCGGTGAACTCCTTGCCGCGTCGATGACACGCACCACGGGGTGCGTCGACCGGGAGGAGGCGAGAGACATGGATTGCAGTAGTCCGGGCCACAGTTGCCCCTGCCCCCGCTTGTCCTCGTACACCTCCGGCACGCGGTAACAACCTTCCCTGCGCGTTGACCTGACGACGCATCAGCACACAGCACCAGCACCACGCACGCGGCTTCGCCGTGCCCGCGCCCGTCCGCCCGGGCCGACGCCGCCGCGCGCCGATGCGTCGTGCCCGCACGCAGGGGGAATTGCTGCCGCGCGTCCCCAACCACCCCTCCTGCCAGGGGTACCCGGGAGGAACGCCATGACCACCAACTCGACCCTCGACTCCAAGATCCCCGCACAGCGCACCGCCGTGCTGGACGACGCCCACGTGGGCGACATCAAAGGTGCGCTCGGCACCATCAAGCTCGATGACAACGCACCGCGCGAGGGACTGAGCGCGAGACTCAAGACCCTGATGGCGATCGTCGGCCCCGGCCTGATCGTCATGGTCGGCGACAACGACGCCGGCGCCTTCTCCACCTACGGCCAGGCCGGTCAGAACTACGGCACCCAGCTGCTGTGGACGCTGGCCCTGCTGATCCCGGTGCTGTACGTCAACCAGGAGATGGTGCTGCGCCTGGGCGCCGTCACCGGCGTCGGGCACGCCCGGCTGATCCTGGAGCGCTTCGGCAAGTTCTGGGGCGCGTTCAGCGTCATCGACCTCTTCCTGCTGAACGCCCTCACCCTGGTCACCGAGTTCATCGGCGTGACACTCGCGGCCGGGTACCTGGGCCTGCCGAAGGTCGCCTCCGTCATCCTGGCGGCAGCGGTCATCATCGCCTCGGCCTTCACCGGCTCCTTCCGGCGCTTCGAGCGGGTCGCGGTGACGCTGTGTGTCGGCTCGCTGCTGCTGGTGCCGATCTACTTCATGGTCCACCCGAAGACCTCGCAGATGGCCCACGACTTCGTGGTCCCGCAGATGCCGGGCGGCTCGGGTGAGCTCGCCACCGTCATGCTGCTGATCGTCTCCATCGTCGGCACCACCGTCGCCCCGTGGCAGCTGTTCTTCCAGCAGTCGTACGTCATCGACAAGCGGATCACCCCGCGCTTCATGAAGTACGAGAAGGCCGACCTGTGGATCGGCATCGCCATCGTGATCATCGGCGCCGCCGCCATGATGGGCTTCTGCGCCGCCGCCTTCTCGGGCACCGACGGCTTCGGCCAGTTCTCCGACGCGGGCGCCATCGCCAAGGGCCTGGAGGACAAGGCCGGCCACGTGGTCGGCGTGCTGTTCGCGATCGCCCTGCTGGACGCCTCGATCATCGGCGCCTTCGCCGTCTCGCTCTCCACCGCCTACGCCATCGGCGACGTCTTCGGCATCAAGCACTCGCTGCACCGCGGGGTCAAGGGCGCCAAGGGCTTCTACGGCATCTACGCCGGCGTGGTCGTGGTGGCCGCCGCCATCACCCTGCTGTCCACCGACTACGCCCAGGGTCTGATGACCCAGTTCGTCCAGGTGCTGGCCGGTGTGCTGCTGCCCTCCGCCACCGTCTTCCTGCTGCTGCTCTGCAACGACAAGGCCGTGCTCGGCCCCTGGCGCAACGGTCCCAAGACCAACGCCTTCACCTCCGCGGTGGTCGGCATCCTGGTCATGCTGTCGCTCATCCTCACCGCCTCGGTGGTGTGGCCGGACATCAGCTCGGACGCGCTGCTCTGGATCATGGCCGGCTGCGGTGTGGCCGGGGTCCTGGTCGCCGGGTACTTCTTCACCTTCGGCCGCAAGGGCACCAAGGAGGACCCGATCGACCGCACCGACCGGGAGAACTGGCGGATGCCCCCGCTGGAGACCCTGGAGAAGCCGGTCATGTCCACCGCCCGCAAGATCGGCATGGGCGCCCTGCGCTCCTACCTGCTGATCGCGATGATCATGGTCATCATCAAGGTCGTCCAGACCGCCCTGAACCACTGATCCGAACGCCGGGGGCGGCGCCCGTCACCACCGCCGCCGCCCCCGGCCCCACCCCGGAACCCTCGACCGCCCCACCCCGGGGAAGGAAGGCAGTACGGCCATGCGCACCACCCTGATCCACGAACTCCCGTTCCAGCAGCCCACGTTCCACCGCTGCCCGAACATCCGGCTCGCCCTGCACGACGGCGTCGAGCGCGCCTACCGCCTCGACGACCCCGGCTCCTGCCCCTACTCGGGCACCGCCAACAGCCCGGCCTCCGCGTACGAGCCCCGCGTCCACCTGGCGTATCTGCTGGCCCGGCAGGGCCACCGCCCGGACTGGCTCGCCCGCTTCGCGGACCTCCCGCCGGCCGCCGCGCACCGCCTCGCCCTCGCCGCCGCCCAGCACCGGGCCGCCACCGCGAGTGCCGCCGCGAGTGTCGCCGCGCCCGCCGCCTGAGTCCTCCGCCAGCTGAGCTTTCAGCAACTCCCGCGCGTATCAGCGCACTTGTCCGTGTTTCCTGGCCCTGTCACGGAGGTGACCTGCCATGTCCATCGTTGCCGCTTTCCAGCCCACCCTCCCGTCCACCGATCGCGGCCGACTGCGCGCCGCCCTCGCCGCGGTGGGTCGACGCCTGGCGGCCAGCCCGCTGGACCACACCGTGCTGCAGGCCGCCGCGCTGCCGACCGGCGGCCGCCGGACCGCGCTGCGGGCCGACTGGCGCACGGTGACCGCGCCGGACGGCACCACCCGGCTGGAAGCCTCCTGGCACGCCGGGCGCTGAGCCCACCCCCACCCCCACCCCCCGACCCCGTTCGCCGTACCGCCGTACCCGCCGCACCGCCGTAGTCGCGGTGCCGGCCGTCCGCGCCGTACCAGCCGTACTCGCCGAAGGAGCATCGCCATGGCCGTGCGCTACCCCAGGCTCGACGCCATCTTCTCGGACCACGCCGCCGCGTCCGCCGCCGCCCGTCGCCCCGGACCCGCCCCGAAGCCCACCGCCGTCACCGCCACCGCCACCCTCCCGGACCCCGGCCTGGTGGTGGACCCCGAGCAGCGCACCGTCACCGTCGACGGCCAGTCGCTCAACCTGCCGTTCCTGGAGTTCGAACTGCTCGCCCACCTGGTCGGCAACCCCCTGCGGGTGCACTCCCGCCGCCAGCTGATGGAGAACGTCTGGGGCCGCCCGGACACCGGCGACACCCGCACCATCGCCACCCACATCGCCCGGATCCGCCGCAAGCTCGGCCCCGGCCACCGGGACGCGATCGCCACCGTCCGGCAGATCGGCTACAAGTACGACCCCCGACTGGTCCGCGCCGCCTGAACCACCGCGGCGGACCGGAGACGACCAAGCGCAGAACAAGGAGGACACCCCCGTGATCAGAACCGCCCTGCCCCGCACCTGGTCCCTGCCCTGGACCGGCCGAACGACGGCGCTGAGCGGCGTCCTCCTGTTGCTCGCCGTCGAGGGCCTCGCCGTCGGCGTCGCCCCCGCCCCGCTGCGGCTGTTCCTCTCCGGCGTGCTCATCGGCGCCTCGGTGGTGGGCCTGCTGCTCGCCCTGCTGCTGGCGCACAGCCGGCAGCGGGCGGGCCGGTCGGTCGCCGAGCGGGTCGCCGCCGGCGAGGACGACGCCCAGTGGTTCAGCGCCCGCTCGCTGGAGGGCTTCCCGATGGAGCAGGTCCGTCCGCTGCTGCTGGCCCCCGACGCCCCCGGGCTGAACCGGCTCTACACCGCCTGGGTGTTCGCCACCCACGGGCACGACCCGCAGTGGATCGCCCACCACCTCGACCTGCCCACCCCCACCGCCCGGCTGCTGGTCGCCGCCGCCCGGAAGCAGAACACCTCAGCCCCGTCCGAAGTCCTGTCCGAAACCCCGTACGAAGCCCCGTCCGAAGCCCCGTCCCGAAGGAGGCCGCAGTGATCACGGCCCTCGACCACGTCCAGCTCTCCGCACCGCCCGGCTGCGAGGCCCTGCTGCGCGCCTTCTACGGCGACGTCCTGCAGATGGCCGAGATCCCCAAGCCCCAGCCGCTGAGCGGACGCGGCGGGTGCTGGTTCGCCGCCGACGGCGGACGGGTGCGGCTCTACCTCGGCATCGACGAGCGCTTCCGCCCCAACACCAAGGCCCACCCGGGGATGGCGGTCTGCGAGATCGACGAGTTCGCCCTGCGGCTCGCCGAACTCGGCGCCCAGGTGGTCTGGGACGACAGCCTGCCGCCCGGCCGCCGCTTCTACACCACCGACCCGGTGGGCAACCTGCTGGAGTTCGTCGAAGCCGTCGGGTAGCCGTCCCCGACCGCGCCGACAACGGTCCATTTGCGTACGGACGTCAGAAGGGAGCAGACTGCCCGGGTTTGCGTGCCGGAGGTCCCCGCCATGTCCTTCCCGTCCTTCCCGTCCCTCCAGAAGTCCGCCCCGGGCCCGTCCCGGGGCTCACGGCTGTCCCGGACCGGGCGCCGCCCGGCCCGGATGAGCTGGGTGGACGTGCTCGTGGCGGCCGCCGTCCTGGTGCTGCTCTACATCGCCCTGCGGGCCGGACAGGGCACCACCGTGCGGTTCTCCACCGCGCGCGACGCCGCCGTGGACACCGACCCGGCCCGGCTGCCGTACGACGCCGCGCGCTCCCTGCTGCGGATGTTCGCCGCCCTCGTCGTCTCGGTGCTCTTCACCTTCGGCTACGCCTACGCCGCCGCCCGCAGCCGCCGGCTGGAACGGGTGCTGATCCCGGCCCTGGACATCCTCCAGTCGGTGCCGGTGCTCGCCTTCCTGACCGTCGCGGTGACCGGCTTCCTGGCGCTGTTCCCCGGCTCGATGCTCGGCCTGGAGTGCGCGGCCGTCTTCGCGATCTTCACGTCCCAGGCCTGGAACATGACCTTCGGCTTCTACCACTCGCTGGTCTCGCTGCCCCGCGAACTGGACGAACTGTCGCGCTCCTTCCGGTTCAGCCGGTGGACCCGGTTCTGGAAGGTCGAACTGCCCTCCGGCATGATCGGCCTGGTCTGGAACGGCATGCTCAGCTTCGGCGGCGGCTGGTTCTTCCTGGTCGCCTCCGAGGCGATCAGCGTCGACAACCAGCGCTACGCGCTGCCCGGGGTCGGCTCCTACGCGGGCGCCGCGATCGCCGCCGGGGACCTCGGCCGGGTCGGCTGGGCGATCGCCACCATGACCGTCCTGGTCGTCGGCGTGAACTTCCTGTTCTGGCGGCCGCTCACCGCCTGGGCCGAACGCTTCAAGAACGAGCAGTCCGAGGCCACCGAGGTGCAGCGCTCCGTCGTCCTCGACCTGCTGCGCCGCTCCCGGCTGCCCGGCCTGCTGGCCCGGGCGCTGCGGCCGCTCGGCCGGGCGCTGAACCGCGCCGGCGGCGTGTTCGGCACCGACGACCGGCCACTCGCCGTCAGCCCCGCGCGGCAGCGCGCCGGGGACGTCACCTTCGCCCTGGTCGCCGGCGGCATCGTGCTCTGGGGCCTGGTCGACCTCGGCCGCTACCTCGCCGACGCCACCGGCCTCGGCGTCTTCGGCGAACCCCTGCTGCTCGGCCTCGCCACGCTGGCCCGGGTGGTGGTGCTGGTCGCCGTGGCCACCGTGGTCTGGGTGCCGATCGGCGTGAAGATCGGCTTCTCGCCGCGGCTGACCCGGACCGCCCAGCCGCTGGTCCAGATCCTCGCCAGCTTCCCCGCCAACTTCCTGTTCCCGCTGGTGGTCTGGCTGCTGCTGCGCACCGGGCTGTCGATCGACGTCGGCGGCATCCTGCTGATGGCCCTCGGCGCCCAGTGGTACATCCTGTTCAACGCCATCGCCGGCGCCATGGCGATCCCCAGCGACCTGCGCGAGGCCATGGACAACCTCGGCGTGCGCGGCCGGCAGCGCTGGCGCCGGCTGATCATCCCCGGGATCTTCCCGGCCTACGTCACCGGCGGCATCACCGCCTCCGGCGGCGCCTGGAACGCCTCCATCGTCTCCGAAGTGGTCACCTTCGGCGGCACCACCCTCACCGCCACCGGCCTCGGCGCGTACATCGCCCGGGCCACCGAACGCGGCGACTACCCGCACCTGCTCGCCGGGGTCGCGGTGATGAGCCTGTACGTCGTCGCCCTCAACCGCCTGCTCTGGCGCCGCCTGTACCGGCTGGCCGAGCGCCGCTACTCGCTCTGACCCGTCCCCGTGAGGTTCCCGCCGATGCGCTTCCCGTTCTTCTCCCGCCCCGCCGCCGCGGTCGCCCAGCCCCCCGTGGCCGACGGCGAGACCCTGCTGGAGACCACCGGCCTCACCAAGTCCTACGCCGGGGCCGACGGCGAACTGCCGGTGCTCTCCGGGATCGACCTCACCGTCCGGGCCGGCGAGATCGTCGCCCTGCTCGGCCGCTCCGGCTCCGGCAAGTCCACCCTGCTGCGCTGCCTCGCCGGGCTGCTGCCGCCCAGCTCCGGCACCGTCCGCTACCGCGGCACCCCGCTCACCGGCGCCAACCCCGGCACCGCGCTGGTCTTCCAGACCTTCGCCCTGCTGCCCTGGCTGACCGTCCGGCAGAACGTCGAACTCGGCCTGGAGGCCCGCGGCGTGCCCCCGCGCGAACGCGCCCGCGCCGCCGACCAGGCCATCGACCTGATCGGCCTGGCCGGCTTCGAGAACGCCTACCCCAAGGAGCTCTCCGGCGGCATGCGCCAACGCGTCGGCTTCGCACGGGCGTTGGTCGTCGAACCGGACGTGCTGATGATGGACGAACCGTTCTCCGCGCTCGACGTACTCACCGCCGAGAACCTGCGCGGCGAACTCATGGAGCTGTGGGACTCCGGCCAGTTCCCCACCCGCGCCGTCGTCCTGGTCACCCACAACATCGAGGAGGCGGTGCTGATGGCCGACCGCGTCGTCGTCCTCGGCTCCCGCCCGTACGGCACCATCCGGGAGACCGTGGAGGTCGACCTGGAGCGACCGCGCGACCGCGACTCGGCCGAGTTCGACGAACTGGTCGACCGGGTCTACCGGATCATGACCGGCCGGCCCAAGGACGGCCGCTCCGCCGCCCGTCCGGTCCAGGACGCCGACCCGGGCCAGGACACCGACCCGGGCCCGGACCGCTCCGACCGCCGCACCCTCGCCACCACCCCGCTGCCCTCCGCCAGCGTCGACGGCCTCTCCGGCCTCGCCGAGATGATCGCCCACCGCGACGGGCGCTGCGACCTCGCCGACCTCGCCGACGAACTCGGCCTCGACATCGACGACATGCTCCCCCAGGTCGACGCCCTCGACCTGCTCGGCTTCGCCGAGATCCACGGCGACGACCTCCTCCTCACCGAGGACGGCACCGCCTTCGCCCACGCCGATGTCCAGGACTCCCGCGCCCTGTTCGCCGGCGCCGCCCTCGACGTCCCCCTGGTCAAGCTGATCGCCAACAGCCTGAGCGGCGAACCCGGCGCCACCGTCCGCGCCGGGTTCTTCCGCGACCTGCTCGCCCACCACTACACCAGCGAGCAGATCGACCGGCAGCTGGAGACCGCCACCGACTGGGGCCGCTACGCCGGCCTGTTCGGCTACGACGCGGCGCGGCGGGAATACCGGCTGGAGGAGCCCGAACCGGGGCGGTGATCGCGCACAATGCTGCGGTACCCGTACTTCTGTCGACGTCAACGGACGGAGAGCACCGTGAGTTTGGGCAGGCGCAGCTTCCTCGGATCCGTCGGCGCGGTCGGGCTGGCGCCGTACGCCGTTCCCACCGCCACCGGCGCCGCCGCCACCACCGACGCCACACTGCGGGGCCACGAGCAGTTCATGGCCGAGGCGATCGAGGAGGGCCGCAAGCACGAGCGCTACCCCTTCGGGGCGGTGCTGGTGCGCGACGGCCGGGTGGTGGGCCGGGGTGTCAACGCGGCGCAGGACGGCCCGACGTACCACGGCGAGATGGTCGCCATCGACGACTACGGGCAGCCCTACGGCAGCCCCGAGTGGGCGGGCACCGCCCTGTACACCACCGCCGAACCCTGCCCGATGTGCATGAGCGCCTGCGCCTGGGCCGGGATCGACCGGGTCCTGTGGGGGACGTCGATCGAGGGGCTGCGCCGCACCGGACTGGACCAGATCGACCTGTCCGCCACCGATGTCGCCCGGGCCGCCGAGTCCTTCTACCGCCCGAGCCTGCTGCTGGGCGGGGTGCTCGCCGACCGGACGGACGAGCTGTTCCGGCACGCCCAGGCCGTCCGGGAGGGCGGGGCGTAGCCAGGGTCCTGCCTCAGCCGGTCACGGGGCGGCGGCGGGATCAGCCGGTCACGGGACGGCGGCGCACCCCCCGGACGGCGCGGGCGGCCCGGGTGAAGGGCTGGTCCGCCGTCTCGGCGGCCGCGGCCGCGCCGCCGTCGCCGTCACCACCGCCGTCACCGCCGCGGCCCGGGAGCTCGTTGGCGATCACGGCGGCCTCGGTGAGCAGGCCGCGCACCTCGGTGGCGCGGTAGAAGATCCGGGTGCCCTCCCGACGGGCCACCACCAGACCGGCCGCCCGCAGCTTCGCCAGGTGCTGCGAGGTGGCCGCCACATGGGCGCCCAGCAGCTCGGCCAGCTCGCTGACCGGCAGCTCCCGCCGGCTCAGCGCCCACAGCAGCCGGTACCGCGACGGATCGGCCACCGCCTTCAGCACGGCCACGGCCCGCTCCGCCGCATCGGTGTCCCAGGCCTCTTGATTCGCACCACCCATACAGCGATCGTACCGACGCACACCCACGGCCCCGGCGCCGGGAAGCCCCCGCAGCGGGAAGTCCCCGCAGTGGGAAGCCCCCGCACCGGAAGTCGGCCCCGCCGACTTCCTACGCCGAGCGCGTCCCGTCCAGGTAGGCCAGGACCGCCAGCACCCGGCGGTTGTCGTCGTCCGAGGCGCCCAGGCCGAGCTTGGCGAAGATGCTGGAGGTGTGCTTGCTGACCGCGCCCTCGCTGAAGTGCAGCCGCTGGGCGACCGCCGCGTTGGAGCGGCCCTCGGCCATCATCGCGAGGACGTCCCGTTCGCGCGGGGTCAGCAGGGCGAGCGGCTCGTCGTAGGCGTTGCGGGCGAGCAGGCGGGTGATCACCTGGGGGTCCATGACGGTGCCGCCGGCCGCCACCGTGTGCACGGCGTCCACGAACTGGTCGGCCTTGGAGACCCGGTCCTTGAGCAGGTAGCCGACACCGCCCGCGCCGTCCGCGATCAACTCCCGGGCGTACAGCTGCTCCACGTGCTGCGAGAGCACCAGGACCGGCAGGCCGGGCTGTTCCCGGCGGGCCGCCAGCGCGACCTGGAGGCCCTCGTCCGAGTAGGTGGGCGGCAGCCGGACGTCGACCACCGCGATGTCCGGGCGGTGCTCGGCCAGGGCGGCGGCCAGTTCCGGCCCGCTCTCCACCGCGGCGACGACGTCGTGCCCGTGGGCACTCAGCAGCAGCTCCAGTCCGTCCCTCAGCAGGACGAGGTCCTCGGCGAGGACAACACGCACGGCAGCTCCATGATCAGCCTGGTCGGCCCCCCTGGGGGGCTGGTCAGCGTGAGCGTACCGTCGAACACCGCCAGCCTGCGCTGGATGCCCCGCAGGCCACTGCCCCCGGCCGGGTCCGCGCCGCCCCGGCCGTCGTCCGTCACCTCGGCGCGCAGCAGCCCGGCGGCGTGGCCGAGTTCGACCGTGGCGTGCCGGGCGTCACCGTGCTTCACCGCGTTGGTGAGCGCCTCGCTGACGGCGAAGTACACCGCCGACTCCACCGGCGCCTCGGCCCGGCCCGGCAGTTCGGCCCGGACCTCCACCTTCAGCGGCACGTCCAGCGCGAGCGCCCGGATGCCCTCCGCCAGTCCGCGTTCGGCGAGCACCGGCGGGTGGATGCCGCGCACCAGGTCGCGCAGTTCCTGCAGCGCCTGGGTGACGTTCTCCTGCGCGTCCGTCACCACCTGCTTCGCCTTCCCCGGATCGCGGTCGATCAGCGGCACCACCGCGCCGAGCTTCAGGCTGACCGCGACCAGCCGGGCCTGCGCTCCGTCGTGCAGGTCCCGTTCGATCCGGCGCAGTTCGGCGGCCTGGGCCTCGGTGGCGTCCAGCCGGATCTCGGTGAGCTGCTCGACCCGCTGGGCCAGCCGGGACCGCTCGGTGGGCCCCAACAGCGAGCGGGTCCACCGGCCGTGCAGGTGCAGCGCGGGCCCGGCCAGCGCCAGCCCGCCGGACACCAGCAGCAGGCCGAGCAGCGGTCCGAACAGCCCCGGCAGCGGCAGCACGGGGTCGGCCAGGGCGGGCTGCGCCAGCCCGTACAGTCCGGCGGCGACCATCAGGACGGGCCCGGCCGCGATCCCGCCGCCGACCAGCGGGTCGACCAGCACCCAGGCGGCGTCCCGCCAGGTCGCCGGGTCGTTCCAGAGCCAGCGCAGCTTGAGCGCGAAGCCCGCGAACCGGCGGCTCTTGTGGTAGTCGTGGCCGGTCCAGAACCAGCCGTGCAGGGTGCGCTCCAGGGCCGGCCGGGGCACGTACGGCACCGGCACGGGCACCTGCGACCAGTGGCCGGCCGCCCACCGGCCGGCCCCGGCGGTGGCGCGGACCACCCGGGTGGCCAGCGGGAACAGCGGGACCATCCCGAGGCAGCCCCAGAGCAGGAACGAGAGCAGGTAGAGCACGGCCAGCAGCGCCCCGGCCGGGATCAGCAGGGTCAGGACGGCAAGCCGCCCGAACGCCCGCAGGGCGGTGCGCAGCGCTTCGGCGGCTCGGGACTGCGGGGCACTCACGGGGGCCTCCGATCGGGGACGGGCAACGGACGATCATGATGGCAGCCGGGCAACCGGCCGTGGTCAGCAGCCTGTTGGCAGCTCCGCCGCCCGCTCGGCGGCGTGCTTGGCGCGGATCAGCCGGTACACCCCGACGAAGCACCCGCCGCCCAGCAGGACGAAACCCACCGCCACCGGCACCTGCCAGCCCGCCGGCAGGTACAGCGCCAGGAACCAGCTCCGGTTCTCCGGCGCGAGCAGCGACATCCCCAGCGCCACCCCGCCCTGCGGCGCGACGCTCAGCACCCCGACGGTGACCAGCAGCCCGGCGAGCGCCGTCCGGCGACGGGACAGGCCGGCCAGCAGGTCACGTCGCTCCTGCTCCTCCGGCGAGGCGGCCTCCGGCTCCGCCGCCCGCCGCACACCCTTGCGCAGCACGTCCAGCAGCTCCGGCCCCCGGGCCGCCAACCGCCGCCGGGCCGCCCGGCCCAGCCACCACGCGTACAGCGCCCCACTGCCCAGGCCGACCGCCGCCCCCGTCCAGCACAGCGGCGCGCTGTGCAGCAGCGTCCCGGCCAGCACCACCCCGGCGGCCGGCAGTGCGGCGACCAGCTGGAGCAGCAGCACGGCCAGGCTCATCAACCGGGCCTGGTCGCCACTCTCGTCGCTGAAGCCGTCCAGCGGCTGACCGCCCGGGCGGTCCGGGAACGGGGCCGGGCCGAGCAGGGACATCAGCGGCACCAGGCCCGCCCCCGCCCCCAGCACGGCGGGCAGCACCGCGAGCAGCCAGGGCCGGGCCCAGCCGTTCGGGACGGCGAGGGTCCCCGCCACGGTGAGCAGCACGGCGGCCGGGCCGACCACCAGCAGCCAGGCCGACTGCCGGGCCCGGACGTCGATCCGCTCGGCGCCGGGGGTGACCAGGGTCAGCCAGAGCGCACCCGCGTCCAGGCCGTACAGGCTGCTGCCGAGCGCGCCGGCGTACAGCGCGACGACCACCCCGGTCCACGGCAGCACGGTGGTGAAGCCGCCGAGCAGCGGGAGCAGACCGGTGAACAGGCCGGTCCACAGGGCGATCCGCAGGAAGCGGGCCCGGCGCGGGTCGCGCGCCCACAGCCGCAGCTCCTTGCCGAGCACGGCGCCCCCGGGGGTGTCCGGGACGCCCCGCAGCCGGCCGCCCCGACGGACCGCGGCCCGGCCGCCGCCCGCCGTGCCGCGCCCCGACCACCGGGTCAGCAGCACCGTCCAGAGGGCGAACAGCAGGACGCAGACGGCCAGCAGCCCGCCCAGGCAGGCGGCGGCCAGCGCCCAGTCCGAGCGCCGGGCGGCGTCCACCGCGACCACCGCCCAGCCCGAGGGCAGCGCGCGCACGACCGTCCCGACGGTGGGCGCCCAGTGCCCGCCCAGCAGCCTGAGGAAGAAGGCGATCCCGAACCAGCCGGTGTTCAGGAACCCGCAGACCAGGCCGACCAGCAGCGCGGACAGCTCCCAGCCCAGCCGCGAGCGGACCACGCCGCCCAGGCCCTGCACGGCCACCTTGCCCAGCACCACCACGAACAGCAGCTGCAGCAGCAGCGCGGGCACGGCCACCAGCGCGGGCAGCAGCCCGAACCCGGCGCCGAGGACCACCAGCACCGCGAACGCCACCAGGCTGACCAGCGGGGTCACCCCGACGAACGAGGCCGCCAGCAGCCCCAGCGCGAGCCGGCCCGGGCGCTGGGGCACCAGGGTGAAGTAGGACAGCCGCAGGGTCGGGTCCCCGCCGGTGAGGGTCGGGCCGACCGCCCAGCCGACCGTCCAGACCAGCAGCACCAGGGCGACGGTGCCGACCCCCGCCTCGGGGGTGGGGAAGTCCACCAGGCCCAGCAGCACCGTGCCCACCGCCGCCAGGGCGCCGCACGCTCCCCCGGCGATCAGACTCGCCGCCCGCGGGCCGGACATCGACCGGCGCAGGACGGCGAGCTTCATCCCGGTCAGCACGGCGGCCGGGCTGGTACCGCTCAGCACGCCAGCCACGACAGCCCCTCCTGCCCGCCCGTACGGGCCCCGACCAGCTCCACGAAGACGTCCTCCAGGGCGCGCCCGGCCCGCACCGCCTCCACCGTCCCGGCCGCCAGCACCCGGCCCCCGGCGATCACCCCGACGTGGTCGCAGAGCTGCTCGACCAGGGCCATCACATGGCTGGAGAACACCACCGAACCGCCGGAGGCGACGAAGCGCCGCAGGATGGTGCGGATGGTCGCCGCCGACACCGGGTCGACGGCCTCGAACGGCTCGTCCAGGACGAGGAGTCGCGGCGCGTGCAGCAGGGCGGTGGCCAGGCCGATCTTCTTGCGCATCCCGGTGGAGTAGTCGATCACCGGGGTGTCCCCGGCCCCGTCCAACTCCAGGACCGCCAACAGCTCCTCCGCCCGGGCGTCCACCGTCGCCGCCGGCAGCCCGCGCAACCGGCCCAGGTAGTGCAGCAGTTCGGGCCCGGTCAGCCGCTCCGGCAGCATCATCCCGTCCGGCAGCACCCCCACCAGCGCCTTGGCCCGCACCGGATCGCTCCACACGTCGACCCCGAACACCGCCGCACTCCCGGCATCCGGCCGCAACAGGCCCACCGCCATCGACAGTGCGGTGGTCTTCCCGGCACCGTTCGGCCCGACCAGCCCGTAGAACGACCCGCTCGGCACCACCAGGTCCACGCCGTCCACCGCGTGTTGACGCCCGAACCGCTTCCGCAGCCCGGCCAACCGCAGCGCCGGCACCCCCTCTTCCCGCACGTCCGCCTCCCCGCTCCCGTTCCGCACGGCCACCCGCTCCGGGCGGCCGTGATCGAATCTAGGGACGGCGGGGCGGCGGCAGAATCCAGCTGCACCCCGGGCCGGGGTGGGCCTGGACCCACCCCCTACCCGAAGGGCCCGGGAGACGGATCGGCGGCCGCACCGGAGTGCGACCGCCGATCCGTGCCGAACACGCCCGGGGTCAGGAGACCCACTCGCGCACGGCGATCACGACACCTGCCAGGAAGCCCAGACCGGAGATGGCCATGAGGACCGATCCCGCAATCACATGGACTGTCGCCGGACCCTTCCCCGCGGGATTCCTGGACGGCTGCATGAGCACCCGCGCGAAACCCCGGTAGTCCGTGACGACGGCCAAGCCGAGGAAGAAGGGAATCAAGAACACCAGGACACCCAGAAACCGCATGCGAACTCCCCCACTTGTCACGGTCGGTGATGACGGTCGAACAGGAATCAAGTGTGGCAGTACCGCTCCCCTGCTCCAGGTCCGCCGGTACGACAACGCGCTCTACAACCCGGGTTCCGGGCTCTGCCCGGACCTGCACGGGTGGGACACCATCAACGGCCAGGGGCTGGACACCCAGCGGGGGACGGCGCCGTTCCCCGCGTCGATCCGGATTTCGGTCCGCACACCCACTGTGATCATCCGGCCTCTCCGAGTAAGGTCCACCACGACCGGGCGTCCCCTCGGGATCGCCCCCGCGGACCGAGGAGTGTGACCGTGCCCGACCAGGACCGGCAGACAGGCCAGTTCGAGCACCTCCGGCCGCGACTGCAGGCCCTGGCGTACCCGCTGCTGGGGTCGCACGCGGAGGCGGCGGAGGCCGTCCGGGAGGTCCGGGTCCGGCTGGGGCGGATCAATCCGGAGGAGGTGGCGGACCTGCCCGACTGGCTGGCCGTGGTGACCGCCCGGGTATGCCTGAGCCGACTGGGCGAGCGCGCCGCCCGGGCGGCGGGCCGGGCCGGGGTACGGCTGCCGGACGTGGTGGTGGAGCCCGCGGGTTGGGTGCGGCAGGACGGGGCGGTCGGCCTCGCCCTGCTGACGGCCCTGGACGCGCTGACCCCCACCGAGCGGGTCGCGCTGGTGCTGCACGAGGTGTTCCGGTGGCACGTCGACCAGGTCGCGACGGTGCTGGAGCGGACCACGGCGGTGACCCGCAAGCTCGTCGAGCAGGCCCGGCGTCAGGTGCAACCGGCCCGCGAGGCGGACGCCGAGGGCAGCGCGGCGGTCCGGCGCCGGCTGGTCGACGCCTTCGGCGCGGCGCTGCGCGACGGCGACCCGGCGGAAGCGGCGGCGGTCCTGGACCCGGAGGCCGAACTCTCCGTGGACGGTGGGCGGGTGCGTTCCGCCGCCACGGGGTCGGTCCGCGGCGCCCGGCGGGTGGTGGAGCGCGCCGCGGAGCTCCGCGAGGGCGGGTCGGCCGTCGTCGCGGTGCAGGTCAACGGCGCCCCGGGGGTCCTGCTCGCCCGGGCCGGCGAGCCGACGGCGGTGCTGGGCTTCGCGGCCCGGGCCGGCCGGATCACCCGGGTCCAGCTGCTCCTGGACCCGGAACGGCTGGCCGCACTCGACCTCGACGGCCTGCTCGACCTCGACGGCCCGACCGAGTAGGACCCGACCGAGTAGGACCCGACCGAGTAGGACCCGACCGGGACACCACGGAAGCTCAGCCCGCCGAGTCCAGGCGGCCGAGCAGTTCCTCGCTCTCGTGGCCGGTGCCACCGGGGGCCCGGAAGGCGTAGTTGTCGGCGGTGCCGAAGGTCATCGCGCCGAGGCACAGCGCACCCGCCGACGGTCCGTCAATTCCCCATGCGCGCCGCAGCACCGCTTCCCCTCCCCGGGTCCGCAGGCACCCTGGGCGATCCGCCGTCCCGGCGCGAGCACGATCACGGCCGCCGCCTCTCGCCCCGGCCCGCAACGGCGGGCGCGGTACCCCGGGTTCACGAAGCGCGGCCGCCCGGGCCCAATGTCCGGAAACAATTCCGGGGCGGTCCGGCCGGCCGACCCGAGCGGCGAATCAAAACCGCCCGAGGGAAATGGTCGAGTATACGAAGCACCCTTTTCCGCATTGGTCAGATCCGGATCACGTACGATAGTGCGGGGGAAATGGCGAGAATTCGCCGGGCGCACAGAAAGCTCCGGACCGGGCTGTCCGGTTAAAGCCGTGACTGTAGTGCCCACAGGGGATTCTGGTGTATACCAATAGGCTGAGCGCGTTCCGGTCGGCGGGGAGGAAAGCATGCTGCTGCGGCTGCTGGGATCGGTCGAACTTGTCCATGAGAAGCGCTCGCTCGACCTGGGCGGACCGCGTCAGCGGGTGGTCCTGGCGATGCTCGGACTCAATCTCGATCACACCGTCTCCACCGAGCAGCTGATCGACGCCGTCTGGGGGGACGCCCCGCCGACCACCGCCCGCGGGCAGGTCCAGGTCGCCGTCTCCACCCTGCGCAAGCGCCTCGCCCAGGCCGGACGGCCGGAGGCGATCACCACCCGTCCCCCCGGCTACGCGCTGGAGCTGGAACCGGACCAGGTGGACAGCCTGGAGTTCGAGCGGCTGGTCGCGCTGGCCCGGGAGGAGAGCGGCGCGGGCCGCACCGAGCGGGCCGCGGAGACCATGCGCGCGGCGCTGGCGCTCTGGCGCGGCCCGGCGCTGGACGGGGTGCCCGGCGAGCTGGCGCAGCGGGCGGCGACCCACCTGGACGACCGGCGGCTGACCGTGCTGGAGGAGCGGGTCCGACTCGACCTCCAGCTCGGCCGGCACGGGGAGTTGAGTGCCGAACTGGCCGCGCTGACCGCCCGCCACCCGCTCCGGGAGCGGCTGCACGGGCACCTCATGCTGGCCCTGTACCGCTCGGGCCGGCAGGCGGACGCCCTGGACGCCTTCCAGCGGGCGCGCCGGGCCCTGGTGGAGGAGATCGGCATCGAACCAGGCCAGGAGCTACGGGAGTTGGAGCGGGCGATCCTGCACCAGTCGGCCGAACTGGACCTGCCGACCCGCCACGACGGCTGTGTCCACCACCCCGACGACCCCGGCCCGGCGACCGCGGGCAGACCCTCCCCCGAAGCACCGCCCCGACGGGCCGCCGCACCCATACCCCCGACGCCCCCGCCCGTCCCCACCGAGACCGGATTCCGCCTCACCCCCCGCCAACTACCGGCCAGCATCAGCGACTTCATCGGCCGCCGGAGCCAGCTCGACGAGATCAAGAGACTCATCGTGCCCTCCGCCGACGCCGCCGCCCCCGGCTACGCGGTGCCGATCGTCAACATCTGCGGCCCGGGCGGGGTCGGCAAGTCGGCACTGGCCGTCCGCGCCGCCCACGAGGCCGGCGCCCACTTCCCCGACGGCCACCTCTACGCCGACCTGCACACCCCGACGACCGGGGCGGGCGGCACCGGCGAGGGCGACACCCGGACCGCGACGCTGCTCGCCCGTTTCCTGCGCGCGGTCGGGGTGCCGGCCAAGGCGATCCCGGAGGACCCCCAGGAGCGGGCCGAGATGTACCGCAGCAGGCTGGCGGACAGCCGCGTCCTGGTGGTGCTGGACGGGGTGACCAGCGCCGAGCAGGTGACGCCGCTGCTGCCGGGCAGCGCCAGCTGCGCGGTGCTGACCACCAGCCGGGTCCGGCTGGCCCGGGTCCCGGGCATCCACCGGGTGGACGTCGAGGTCTTCGACATGTCCAACGCGCTCGACCTGCTGGCCGGCATCATCGGCCGGCCCCGGGTGCAGGCCGAACTGGACACCGCCGTCGAACTGGTGCAGCTGTGCGACGGGCTGCCGCTGGCGCTGCGGATCGCCGGGGCCCGGCTGGCCTCGCACCCGCACTGGCCGGTCGAACGGCTGGTGCGGCGGCTGCGCGACGAGCGGCAGCGGCTGGACGAACTCAGCCACCACGGACTCGAACTGCGCTCCACCATCAGCCTCACCTACCGCGCCCTGCCGTCGTCGGCACAGCGGCTGTTCCGGCTGTTCTCGCTGGTCCAACTGCCCGACGCGCCCGCCTGGATCGCGGCGGCGCTGCTGGACACCGACCCGGCCACCGCCGAGGACATCCTCGACCTGCTGGTCGAGGCGCAGGTGATGGACATCGTCCAGTACCCGAACCAGCCGGGGCCGCGCTACCGCTTCCACGACCTGGTCCGCGCCTACGCCCACGAGCAGTTGGTGGCGACCGAGGACGCGGGCGAGCGGAAGGCCGCGCTGGCCCGGATGCTGGGCGGCTGGCTGGCGCTGGCCGAGGACGCCCACCGCCGGGAGTACGGCGGCGACTACACCGTCATCCACGGCGGCGCCGCGCGCTGGCGGCCGCCGACGCCCACCGGGTCCGGCCCGGCCGGTGCCGGGGTGGACGGCTGGGACACCGAGCGGCTGGCCCTGGTGACGGCCGTCCGGCAGGCCGCCGCGGCCGGGCTGGACGAACTCTGCTGGGACCTCGCGCTCAGCTCGGTCACCCTGTTCGAGGCCAAGGGGCACTTCGACGACTGGGAGGAGACCTCCCGGCTCGCCCAGGAGGCCGCGGTCCGGGCCGGCAACCCGGTCGGGCACGCCGCGATGCTCTACTCGCTGGGCACCCTGCACATGTTCCAGACCCGGAACGAGCAGGCCCAGGAGCACTTCGCGCGGGCCCGGGAGCTGTTCGAGGCCGCCGGACACGACCACGGCCGGGCCCTGGTGCTGCGCAACGACGCCTTCCTGGACGGGGTGCGCGGCGACGACCTGGCGATGCGGGAGAAGTACGACGAGGCGCTGGCCGTGATGCGGCTGGTCGGCGACCGGATCGGCGAGGCGCACATCCTGCGCAGCCTGGCCGGCTGGTGGATGACGGTGGGCGGCACCGAGCGGGCCCGCGCCCTGCTGGAGCAGGCCCTGGTGATCTGCCGGGAGGAGAACTGCGTCCGGGTGGAGGCCCAGGTGCTCCAGCGGTTCGCCGAGCTGCACCTGTCCACCGGCCGGACCGAGCCCGCCGCGGAGGCGCTCCGGGAGGTGCTGCGGATCGTCCGGGCCGGCGGCGACCGGATCGGCGAGGCGTACGCGCTGCACGGCCTCGGCACGGTGCGCCGACGGGAGGGGCGGCTGGACGGTGCGGTGGACACCCTGACCCGGGCGCTGGAGCTGTCCCGGCAGGTCGGCGAGCGGGCCGTGGAGGCCCGCTCGCGGTTCGCGCTGGCCGAGATCGCGCTCGAACGGGCCGACCGCGCACAGGCCGCCGGGCACCTGACGGCCTGTCACCGGCTGTTCAGCGAGCTCGGCTCCCGGTCCTGGCTGGAGCGGACCGAGGAGCTGCTGAGCACGACGGCCGCCCCGGGGACGGCGCCGCTGCCGGCGGGGAGCCGGCCGGACTGCGGTTAGGGCTTTGGTACGTGCTGCGCGGGGGCCGCCCGGTCTACCCCGCGGCGGCCGGCTGCTCCGCCGCCGCGCGCCCGACCAGCTCGGCCAGCTCCGCCGGCGCCAGGCTGCCGGGCTCGCGGCGCTCCCGCGCCCAGCGGTTCACCAGCTCCTGGAACAGCTCGTTCACCGGTGTCGGCACCCCGCAGCCGCGGCCCAGCAGCACGATCTCCCCGTTCAGGTAGTCGACTTCGGCCGAACCGCCGCCCCGCTTGAGGCTCTGCCAGGTCGAGCCGTGCCCCGCCCCGGCGCCGGACGGCAGCTCGTCCACCACGCCGCGGCGCAGCTCGGCCAGCTCCGCGGGGGCCGCCCAGGCGATGGCCGAGCGCTCCAGCACGGCGACCGCCTCGGACCGGGCCCGGACGGCCAGTTCGCCGGACTCGGCGCCGGGCCGCTGCCCGCACAGCGCGTCGACGGCGTTGGCCAGGTTGTTGACCAGCTTGCCGTACTTCCAGCGCAGCACGTCCTCGACCACCTCGGCCCGGAAGTCGGCCCCGGTGAGGTCCGCGGCGATCTCCCGGACGGTGTCGTCGGCACCGTCCGGGTAGCGGCCGAGGACCAGGGCGCCGGTCTGCGGCCCGCACCAGATGCGCACCTCGCCGGGGGTGAGGAAGGCGGCCGGCAGCACCACCATGGCGCCGTACACCCGGCGGAAGTGCCGCAGCGCCAGCCGCTCGTTCTCCACCCCGTTCTGCAGGCAGACCAGCGGCAGCCGGGAGCCGGCCCGGCCGCCGTCCGGCCCGACCGGGCGCTCGGCCCAGTCGGCCAGCGCGGCCGCGGTGTCCTGGGTCTTGACGGCCAGCAGCAGTACGTCGTCCTCGTGCAGGTCGACCTCGTGCGGGCCGGCCGCCACCGGGATCCGGGCGGTGTCCGCCCCGGCCGGGCCGTGCACGGTCAGGCCGCGCTCGCGCAGCGCCGCGCCGTGCTCGCCGCGCGCCACCAGGACCACCCGGCGCCCGGCGCGGTGCAGCCGCGCTCCGACCGTGCCGCCGACCGCCCCGGCACCGACCACGACGTACCGCTTGTCCACTAGTCCTCCCAGCTGATCCCGGCCGCGTACCAGGCGGCCAACTCCTCGGCGTTCGCGGCGATTTCGGCCGCGTCCCGGCCAATGATCACATAGCCGCCGAGGTAGTCCCCGGACTTCTCCCCGCCGTGGTAGCGGTGCCCGATCTCGCCCTTGATCCGCTCCTCGACCACGAACGGCGGCGGGTCCTTCGGCAGCGCCGTCAGCCGGCCCCGCCCCGGGTAGAAGAGCACCCAGCCGCCGGAGCGGCCCGGGGCCACGCCCCGCCAGCGGCCGTCGGGCGGGATCCGCTCGCCCAGTTGGGCGGCGAACCAGCGCCGGTCCAGGTCGAAGCCGGTGCAGGCGCGGATCGCCCCGGTGGTGCGGGCGCCGCCGGTGCGGCTGGCCACCTCGCAGAGCACCAGGCGGTCGTCGGGGGTGAGGAAGACCTCCAGGTGGAAGGTGGTGCAGTCGGGGGTGGGCAGCACCGCCAGCACCCGCTCGGCGTAGCGGACCAGCCGGTCCGTCAGCGGGTCGTCCCGGTCGAGTTGGGCCGAGCCGAGGTAGCCGCCGGAGTGGAAGGTCAGGCAGTCGTTGAGGTAGTGCGAGACGAACACGGCGGCGAGCCGGCCCTCGTCGACCAGGCCGTCGACGACGTACATCCGGCCCTCGACGAAGCGCTCCACCTCGGCGTGCTCGGGCAGGCCCTCGGCCAGCAGCGCGGTGAGGTCGGCCTCCTCGCGCAGCACCGAGGTGCCCTTGGAGCCGGAGCCCAGGGCGGGCTTCACCACCACCGGGTAGCCGTGTTCACGGACGAAGCCGAACAGGTCGAAGGCCACCCGCACCGGGGCGAACTCGGGTACGTCCAGGCCGTGTTCGCGCAGCACGGTCTTCATCAGCACCTTGTCGCGGAAGGCCAGGGCGCTGTCCCAGTGCTGGCCGGGCAGGCCGAGCAGCTCGCGCAGCCGGGCGGCCCGCAGCACGTCCCGCTCGCCGCGGGCGATCACCGCGGCGAACCCCTCGCCCGCCAACTCCATGGCCACCCGCTCCAGTTCGCTGCCGCCGTGGTAGCCGGTGATCGGCCGGGCCTCGGGCAGGTGGGCGTACTGCGGGTACTTCTCGGCCGAGACCAACAGCGTCATCCGGACGCCGAGTTCGGCCGCCCAGACGTCGTACGGGGTGTCGGCGTGGTCGCTGTCCACCAGCACCAGGGCGTGCGGGGCGGCCACCGCCACCCCGGCGGCCCGGTGCGGCCGTGGCTGCGCTTCGGTGTCCATTGCTCCTCCAGTCAGGGGTGGTCGGCGTCCGGTCGGGGTGGTCGGCGGGGGCTCGGTGGGCACCGGTTCAGCCGCGGACCAGGGCGGGTTGGGCCACCGGCTGCATGACCCCGTGCAGATGGACCAGGCTGTCGCCGGACGTGCCCGGCCGGACCTCCTCGACGGCAGCCGTGACCACGTGGTGGTCGCCCACCGCGCGGACGTCGTGCCGGGCACAGACCAGCCAGCTCAGACAGCCGTCGAGCAGCGGGACCTGGTGCGGCCCCGGCCGCCAGCGGGTGTCCGGGCCGAAGCGGTCGGCGCCCGGGGTGGCGAACAGCCGGGCCAGGTCCTGCTGGTGGGCGCCGAGGAGCTGGATGCCGAACCAGTCGCTGTCCCGCAGCTGCGGCCAGGTGGTGGAGGTCTCGGCCAGTGCGAAGGAGACCAGGGCGGGCCGGGCGCTGACCGAGGTGAAGGAGGTGATCGTCACCCCGACCGGCCCGGGACCGGTGAGCACCGCGATCCCGGCCGCGTGCGGGCCCAGCACGCTGCGCAACTCCTCGGCGGTGACGCTCACTTGACGACTCCGACCGGTTCGTCCGACGAGGCCGGGGCAGTCGGAGAGGCCGCCGCGGCCGGCTCGGCGCCGACCAGCCGGTCCGGCCGGGCCGCGATGGTGGCCAGGGTGCGGGCCGGCGGGCCGCTCTCGGCGGGCGAGGTCCGGATCGCGATCCGGGCGGCGAGGGCGCCCGCCCGCTCGGCCGCGTCCCGGGCGTCCCGGCCGCGGGCCAGCACCAGTCCGCAGCGGTCGTAGGACCAGGCGATCGGCACCACGGTGTCGCCGGGGGCGACGGTGACGGCGGCGGCCACCACCGCCGGGTCGGCGAGCACCTCGGCCAGCCCCTCGACGGAGTCCACCACGCCCGGTTCGGCGGTCAGGAAGCGGATCGAGGCCCCGCAGGCGGGCTCCCCCGGACGGACCGGCCCGGTGCGCCCGGCGTACCAGAGGAAGGCCAGCGCGTCGGTGTCGATCCCGTACACCTGCTGGACCAGGTCGGTGATCCGGTCGCCGCCGCGGCGGCTGTGCGACTCGACCAGCCGGGGGCCCTCGGGGGTGAGGATCACCTCGGTGTGCGCGGGCCCGTCGGCCAGGCCGACCGCGTCCAGCATCGCGAAGACCAGCTCCTCGACCCGGCGGGCGGTGTCGGGCTCCAGCGGGGCCGGCTGGGTGTGGCCGACCTCGACGAAGGAGGCGAGCTTCTCCTTGGCCGTGAAGGCGAGCACCACGTGCTGCCCGGCGAAGCTGAAGGTCTCCACGCTGATCTCGGTGCCGGACAGGAACTGCTCCATCAGGAAGGAGTGCAGCCCGAACCCGGCCGCCCAGGCGCCCGCCTCGTCGGCGGCCGCGAGGTCCTCGACGAACCGCACCCCGAGGCTGCCGGAGCCGTAGCGCGGTTTGATCACGGCCGGTCCGTACTCGGTGACGAAGGCTCGGATGTCCGCGGCGGTGTGCCCGGTCCGGGCCGCGACGGCGTCGACGCCCCGCTCGGCGAGCACGGTGCGGAAGGCCAGCTTGTCCTGGAGCACCTGGACGAGTTCCAGCCCGTTGCCCGGCAGGCCGAGCCGACTGGTCGCGGCGGCGGCCGGCTCCAGGCCGTCCTCGATGATCGAGACCACCCGGACCAGCGGGCGCGAGCGGTGGACGGTCTCCAGCAGGTCGGCGACGGCGGCCGGCTCCCGGTAGTCCATCAGATGGGCCTCGGCGACGTGCGCGAGACCGGCCGGGTCGAGGTCCCCCGGCCCGTACACCCAGACGATCTCGAAGCCGGCCGCGCGCACCTTGCGCAGGGTGGCGGGGGTGCCGCCGATGACGGCGATCCGCGGCGCGGACACGCTCCCGGTACCGGTCATGCCCGCAGCTCCCGTCCGGCCCCGGCCTCCAGCCAGCGCACCACCTCGGTGTTGTCGGCGTGCTCCGGCAGCCCGGCGCGGGCCTGCTCCCAGAGCGCCCGGCAGGCCCGGCCCAGGTCGGAGCGGCCGCCCGCGTCGTCCAGCAGCCGGTCGGCGATCCGCAGGTCCTTGAGCATCAGCCGCAGCGCGAAGCCGGAGTCGAAGCCGCCGGTCAGCACATGGGCCGGGAACTTGGTCTCGGAGGCGTGGTTGCGGCCGGTCGAGGCGTTCACCACCTCCAGCATCACGGCCGGCTCCAGGCCGAACGCCCGCCCGGCGAGCAGGACTTCGGCGGTCGCGGCGAGGCTGATCGAGGACAGCAGGTTGTTCAGCGCCTTCAGCGCGTGGCCGGCTCCGGACGGGCCGACCCGGTACACCCGGCCGCAGGCGGCGAGCACCGGCTCGGCCAGGTCCAGCGCCTCCGGGTCGCCGCCCGCCATCAGGGTCAGTTCCCCGGCGCGGGCCGCCGCGGGGCTGCCGGAGACCGGCGCGTCCACCACGTGCACGCCGTACCGGGCGGCCAGTTCGCGCAGTTCGCGGGTGTCGCCCGGGTCGCTGGAGCCGGTGTCCAGCAGCACCGAGCCCGCCGCCATGGCCGGCAGCAGCAGCTCGGCGACCGCCCGGACGGCGGCGCCGTCCGGCAGCATGGTGACCACGACGGGCGCGGCCAGCTCGACGGGCCGGGCGACGGCGGTGATGCCCGCCTGCCCGCCCGCCCGTTCGGCGGCCGCGGCGTCCAGGTCGAAGGCCGCCACCTCGAAGCCGGCCTCGGCCAGGCGCCGGCACATGCCGCCGCCCATCGTCCCGAGTCCGGCGAATCCGATCCGCATGGTCGGTCTCCCTCCGTTCGCTTCCATCAGGTCATCAGGTCATCAGGTCGTGACCGGGCAGGGCCCGGCAGGGACCGGCAGGGACCAGGTCAGGCAGTCGTCAACTCGGGCTCCGCGGCGGGCAGTCTGGCGGCGCCGCCGAGCGCGACCCGCTCGGCCGCCGCGCCGGTCAGCGCGAACACCGCGGCCGCGCCGATCCAGCCGACCGCGCCCGAACCGAGCAGCAGCCCGGTGACCAGCACCGGCCCGAGCACCCGCTGCCCGGCCAGTCCGAGGCCGAAGACCGCCAGGTAGCGTCCGCGCGCCTCGGGCGGGGCGAGCACGATCGACAGGTTCCAGGTGGCCGAGGTGCTGACCACCTCGCCGACCGACAGCGCCACGATCGCCAGCACCAGCATCAGTACGGACAGCCCGCCGTGCACCGCGGCCGCGGCGGCGAAGCACAGGCTGCAGCCGGCCAGTGCCACCCCGCCCCACAGCAGCATCCGGCTGCTGCGCCGCACCTCGTCGGCGAGCCGGCTCACCGGCAGCTGGGCGACCACCACCAGCACGGTGTTGAGCGCGTACAGCACCGACACCGTCGCGGCCGGGGCGCTGGTGTGCTCCAGCACCCAGACCGGCATCGCCACCAGCAGCAGCACGTCGAAGAAGGACAGCAGGAAGTTCAGGCCGGTCAGCGCCAGGTAGTGGCGGTCCGGCAGGGCCCGGCGCCGACGGCCGGTCCCCTCGCCGGAACGCTCCCCGGTGGCAGTGGCAGTGGCGGCGGCGGCCGGCCGGGCCGGAGCGGGCACCCGCAGCACCAGCACCGCACCGCCCAGGAAGGCCGCGGTGATCAGCACCATGGTGGTCCGGTAGGCCGTGACGGTGTCCAGGGTGAGGGTCACCCCGCCGGCCATCGCGCCCAGCCCCAGCCCGATGTTGCGCACCACGTTGACCAGTCCGAGCAGCCGGCTGCGGTCGCGCTGCTCGGGCAGCGCGGCGGCGACCAGCGCCTGGAGCACCGGCGGCCCGGCCCGGTCGAAGGCCACCGAGAACAGCGTGACCAGCAGGTACTGCCAGAGGTCCGTCACGAACGCGAAGGCCAGGAAGCACAGTCCGCGCCCGGCGTAGACGGTGGCGAGCACCCGCCGGGCGCCGTGCCGGTCGGCCAGCACCCCGGCGAGCAGCGAGCCGGCCAGCGCGACGGCGCCGGCCACCGCCAGGCCGGTCGCCACCTGGTTGGCGGTCAGACCGACGTGCCGGGTGAACCAGGCGATCGAACTGGCCGTGAACAGGCCGATGCCGAGCGACTGCACCAGCGCGGCCAGGGCCAGTCGGCGCCCTTCGGCGGAGAGTTCCCGCAGACCGACCGGCCCGCGCATCACTCCGCCCCGAAGTCGAAGTCGACCAGTTCGGTCAGCTCCATCTCGCGCACGATCCGGCGGATCCCGGAGAAGTCGCGCACCAGCAGGTTGTTGCCCGACTCCCGCCTGCAGTCCTCGACGATCTCGTCGGCCCGCTCGAACCCGGCGTGCTTCAGGATGCCCGGCCAGACCGCGAAGTCCTGGGCGACGAAGGCGTTCAGCGCCTGCGGCAGGGCGGTCACGAAGGCCCGCTGCTGCTCCTTGTTGAGGTGGGCGTACAGGCCCTTGGCGACCTCGACCATGACCGAGGAGTGGGCGGACTCGTCCCGGGCGTGCAGCCGGGGGACGAGCGCGTGCAGCGGCTGGACGGTCTCGTCGCGGGAGAGCAGCTCCAGGTAGGCGTTGACGCTGATCTCCGACACCGTGGTCCAGACCAGCTTGAGCAGGTCGCGCTCCCACTTCTCGGACACCTCGGCCTCGGCCGCCAGCAGCCGGCGGTAGGTGACGGTGTGCGGGTAGGCCGGCTCGGCGGTCACCTCGCGCAGCTCCCGGGTGCGCTGCATGGCGACCATGTGCATGTAGGTGTGCCACACCTCGTCGACGTGGGTCTGCTGCACGGCCCGCTTGGTGTGCACGCCGTCGGCGCCGGGGAAGACGCCGTGCATGATCATCGCGAAGGTCGGGTTCGCCACGTACTCCTCGGCGGCGATCACCCGCTCGTTGTAGACCAGCCAGGCCAGCGTCTGCACGGTCTGCCGCTGCTCGGGGGCCGCGGCCAGCCAGAGCGGGTGCTCGTCGAAGGGCAGCAGCCGCTCGGGGTAGTCGGGCAGCGCGGCGTCGTAGTCCCCGGTGTCGGGGTCGGTGACCTGGTCCAGGTCGGTGCGGACGGTGGCACGGCGCGGCCAGGAGGCGGCGAGCCGGCGCAGCACCGACTCGTCGATGCCGTGCGCGTGGCCCTCGCCGTGCCCGTCCGCGTGGTCCGGGCCGTCCGTGGTCTCGGTGGTGCCGGGGGTGCCGGTGGTCCCGGGGGTGTCGGTGTCGGGCAGCAGATCGGTCATCGGTCCTCCTCCTTGCGGGCCACCGCGTCGATGACGTCGGCGAGCAGGTTGATGCCGTGCGCCAGCCGGTCCTCGGCCAGCACGATCGGCGGCATGATCTTGAGCACCTGGCCGCGCGCCCCGGTGGTCTCCACCAGCAGTCCGGCGGCGAAGGCCGCACGCGAGATCCGGTCCGCCAGCTCGGGGTCGGTGAAGCCGAGGCCGCGGATCAGGCCCCGGCCGCGCGGGGTGCAGCCGAGCTCGGCGAACCGGCGGGCGAGGCCGGCCAGCAGGCCGTCCAGCAGCTCGACCCGCTGGGTCAGGCCCCGGGTGAACTCCGGGTCGGCCCAGTGGTCCAGGCAGGCGGTGGCGGTGACGAAGGCCAGGTTGTTGCCGCGGAAGGTGCCGCTGTGCTCGCCCGGACCGAGCAGGTCCAGCTCCGGCCTGACCAGCACCAGCGCCATCGGCAGCCCGTAGCCGCTGATCGACTTGGACAGGCAGACCAGGTCCGGGGTGATCCCGGACTCCTCGAAGCTGAAGAAGGTGCCGGTCCGGCCGCAGCCGGCCTGGATGTCGTCGACGATCAGCAGGATCCCGCGCTCCCGGGCCAGTTGCGCCAGCCGGCGCAGCCACTCGGGGGTGGCGGTGGACAGGCCGCCCTCGCCCTGCACGGTCTCCACCACGAAGGCGGCGGGCTTGCCGATGCCGCTGCCCGGGTCGTCCAGCATCCGGGTCAGGAAGTCGATGGTGTCGACGCCCTCGCCGGCGAAGCCCTCGTACGGCATCCGCACCACGTTGCCGAGCGGGACGCCGGCCGCGTCGCGCTTGAACGCGGTGGCGGAGGCGGCCAGCGCGCCCAGCGAGAGGCCGTGGAAGCCGCCGGTGAAGGCGACGATGTCGGTGCGGCCGGTGACCCGGCGGGCCACCTTGAAGGCGGCCTCGATCGCGTTGGTGCCGGTCGGGCCGGTGAACTGGATCCGGTAGTCCAGGCCGCGCGGCTCCAGCACGACCTCCTGGAAGCGCTCCAGGAAGCGGCGCTTGGCGCCGGTGTGCAGGTCCAGCCCGTGCACCGGGCCGTCCGCGAGCAGGTAGTCCACCAGCGCCTGCTTGGCGGCGGCCGGGTTGTGGCCGTAGTTCAGCGCGCCGGCGCCGGACAGGAAGTCCAGGTACTCGCGGCCGTCCTCGTCCCACATCAGGTGCCCGCTGGCACGGGTGAAGACCGCCGGGAAGCGCCGGCAGTAGGTGCGGATCTCCGACTCCAGCCGGTCGAAGACCGCCGTGCCGGAGGAGGGGCCGGCGGGGAGGGTGGTGGTCATCGGGCGCTCCAGGGCTCGGTCGCGGAGATCAGGTCGATCTCCTCGGGGGTCAGGTCGGTGCGCGGCGACAGCGGGAAGCCGCCGTCCAGGGTGAGCCCGATCAGCTCGCGCATCCGGTCCGCGATCAGGTCCGGGGTGTACCGGGTCGGGGCCTCGGCGGCCTCGATCACCGCGGTCGGCGGGAAGAACCGGCCGCCCCGGGCCGGACGCACCACCGCGTCCCAGATGTTGAGGCTCTGCCCGCCCCAGTCGGCCCGGCCGCTGAACACCGAGTACAGCGGGATGCCGGCGGCGTCCGGGCGGCTGAGCGCCCGGTTGACCGGCTCGCTGACCATCTCGACGATCAGGCCGGCCGCGCCCGCGTCGCGCACCCGGCGGGCCTGCGCGAACATCCGCTCGGCGTCTTCGGCGGAGTCGCCGTGCCGGCTCAGCTCGCCGCGCTGCGGGGTGTAGCCGAGGTGGCCGAGGGTGGTGGTGCCGGTCCGCGCCAGCGCCTCCAGGCAGTCCAGGTCGCCGTCACCGGCCAGCTCGACCTTCACCGCGTCGGCGCCGGCCGCCCGGAAGCGCTCCCCGGCGGCGAGGGCGGCGGCGGGGCTCGCGGTCGCGCCGTCCGGCAGGTCGGCCAGCAGGAACGGTCGGCGGCCCGCCGGGAAGTGCGCGTCGAGCTCCTTGCGCACCTCCGCGACCAGCCCGACCAGGGTGTCCAGCGCCCACGCGCGCTCGGCGTCGTCCGCCAGCACGGTGCTCGGACGGCCCAGGTGGGTCATGAAGTAGGAGTCGCCGACCATCACGCACTCCAGCGGGCAGTCGGCCAGTTCGGGCGCCTCCAGCGCCCCGGCCAGGCCCTCCACCTCGTAGCCCCGGTAGGCGTTGACCTTGAGGCCGACGCGCGACGGGGCGTCGTAGCGGCGCAGGAACGGCGCGAGGCCGGAATGCCCCAGAACCACCGTGTCAGTGCTCATCGGTGCCCTCCCGGTAGATCTTGTTGATGCGGTCGATCGCCTCCGCCACCAGCTGCGGCGGTGCGGCGGTGAAGCAGAGCCGTGCCCAGTCGCCGCAGTGGGCGCCGAACACCCTGCCGGGGGCCAGTCCCACGCCCGACTCGGCGCAGCGGCCGACGAAGCGCTCGCCGTCGCCGTCGCCGTACCCGGTCAGGTCGAGGAAGGTGTAGAGACCGCCGGAGACCGCGGTGTGCGGGATCTCCAGCTTGGAGTCGGCCAGCCACCAGGCCGCGGCGGCCCGGTCGCGGCGCCGGGTCAGCTCCTCGACCGGGGTGCGCAGCGCCTCCAGGGCGGCGAACTGGGCGGCGCTGGAGACCGAGTAGAGCGAGTGCAGCGACCACTTGGTCAGCGGCTCGGTCAGCCCGGGCGGCGAGACCAGGAAGCCCACCCGGGCGCCCGGCATCGCATAGGTCTTGCTGCAGCTGTACACCGAGAAGGTGCGCTCGGCGGCCCGCCCGACGGTGGCCGGGTCGACGAAGCCGGCCCGGGTGAAGTCGTAGTTCTCGTAGGCGTTGTCGGCGATCAGCCACAGGTCGTGCCGCTCGGCCAGCTCGGTCAGCGCCGCCAGCTGGGCGTCGGTCAGCCGGTAACCGGTCGGGTTGTTGGGGTTGTTGAAGTAGATCGCGCGGGTCCGGTCGGTCACCGCCCGCTCGATCACCGCCGGGAAGTCGAAGTCGGCGTCGGCGCCGAGCTCCAGGAAGACCGGCACCTCGCGCGGCACCCCGCCCGCCGCGTGCACCAGGCCGGTGGCGAACAGCCACTGCGGGGACAGCACCAGCACCTCGTCGCCGCGCTCCAGGATCGCGTGCAGCACCACCGAGATGGCGTGGGTGCCGCCGTTGGCCACCAGCACCTGGGCGGGATCGACCGGGCTTCCCCGGCGGGCCGACAGGTGCTCGGCGAAGGCCTCGCGCAACTGCCGGACGCCGCCGGGCGGGCCGTGCTGGTGGGCCGCGACCGCGAACTCCTCGGCGCTCCACGGGCGGGGGCGGGCGCAGGGCTCGAACACCGTCTTGCCCTGGTGCAGGCCGATCGGGGCCAGGTCGCCGCTGCGGCTGAGCAGTTCCTCGACCCGGACCAGGGGTGAGGGCGGAATCTCTCTGAGGTCTCGCGCCAGTGACGGCATGCTCGGGTGCTCCTCGGTTCTCGGGTGGTCTGGCGGACGGTCGATCAGGGAGCTGCTCTGCTGGGTGTGCCGGGTCTGCTGGGTGTCGGGTCTGCTGGGTGTCGGGTCTGCTGGGTGTCGGGTCTGCTGTGTGTGCCGGGCGTACTGGGCGTGCTGGGATCAGACGGACTTCGGGTGCGCGGGCCGGTGCAGCCCGAGGTGGTCGCGCAGCGTGGTGCCCTCGTACTCGGTGCGGAACAGGCCGCGGCGCTGCAGCTCGGGGACGACCAGGTCGGCGAAGTCGGTCAGGCCGTCCGGCAGCACCGGCGGCATCACGTTGTAGCCGTCGGCCGCCCCGCCGGTGAACCACTCCTCCATCGCGTCCGCGATCTCCGCCGGGGTGCCGATCAGCACCCGGTGGCCGCGGCCGCCGGAGACGGACTGGTAGAGCTGCTTGATGGTCAGCCCCTCGCGCCGCGCCTTGTCGTAGACCAGCCGCTGCCGGCTGGTGCTGCCCTGGGTCTCGGGCAGTTCGGGCAGCGGGCCGTCCACCGGGCTGCCGGAGACGTCCACGTCGCCCAGCAGCTGGGTGAGCAGGCCGAACCCGACCACCGGGTCGACGAGTTCCTGCAGCACGGCGTACTTGTCCTCGGCCTCGGCCCGGGTGCGGCCGACCACCGGGAACAGCCCGGGCATGATCTTCACCTGCTCCGGGTCGCGCCCGTGGGACCGGACCTGCTCGCCCATCGCCCGGTAGAAGGCCTGGCCCTCGGCGAGGGTCTGGCTGGCCGTGAAGATCACCTCGGCCCACTGGGCCGCGAAGTCCTGGCCGTCGGCGGAGGCGCCGGCCTGGATCAGCACCGGGTAACCCTGCGGCGGGCGGGCCACGTTGAGCGGGCCGGCGACCGAGAAGTGCTCGCCCCGGTGGCCCAGCAGGTGCAGCTTCTCGGGCCGGAAGAAGCGCCCGCCGTCCTTGTCGTAGAGGAAGGCGTCGTCCTCCCAGCTGTCCCACAGCCCGGTGACCACCTCCATGAACTCCCGGGCCCGGTGGTAGCGGGCGCCGTGGTCCGGCTGGGAGTCCCGGTTGAAGTTGCGGGCCTCCGCGTCGGTCACCGAGGTGACGATGTTCCAGGCCGCCCGGCCGGCGCTCAGGTGGTCGATCGAGGCGAACTTGCGGGCCAGGTGGAAGGGTTCGTTGTACGTCGTGGAGGCCGTCGCGGCCAGGCCGATCCGCTCGGTGGACACCGACAGCGCGGAGAGCAGGGTGATCGGGTCGAACTGCAGGAACCGGCCCCAGCGGCTGAGCTCCTCGGCGTCCTGGTACGGGGTGCGGATGCCGACGCCGTCCGCGACGAAGAACATGTCGAACTTGGCCCGCTCGGCGGTCCGGACCAGCTCCCGGTAGTGGCTGAAGTCCAGGCCGCCGTCGGCCCTGGCCACCGGGTGCCGCCAGGAGGCGACGTGGTACCCGGGGACCAGCATGAAGGCCCCCAGCTTCATCATCCGGCGTGTGCCGCCCATGACCTTTCCCTCCTGTCGGTTGTCGCTCCGCCGTGTGCTGTTCGGTCGTGTGCTGCGCGGCCTCAGAGCCCGAGGCCGTCCGGCTCCCCGGCCAGGCCCCAGTGGGTGTCGTCGCTCTGCCGGTCCCCCGGGCCGGCCAGCGGCGAGCGACCCCAGTGGGTGTCGTCGCTCTGCTGCTCCCCCGGGCCGGCCAGCGGCGAGCGACCCCAGTGGGTGTCGGCCGACTGCCGGGCCAGGCCCCAGTGGGTGTCGTCGCTCTGCTGCTCCCCCGGGCCGGCCAGCGCCAGGACCGCCATCGCCCCGGCGGCCAGGCCGAGCACCGTACGGGTCAGGATCCTGGTCTTCGTCATCGCGCTCTCCCCGCTGTGCCGTCCGCCGCGCTCTGCGGCGGCTACCGTCCGTCCGGTCGGGCGTCCCCGACGGAGGACAGTCCAGTCGGGTGCGCTTTCCAACCACCTTCCACTCGGCCTCGAACGGCACCCGAGTGCCGAAAGGCGATCAGAAGGAGTCCAGAAGGGGGTTGCGGCAGCGGGCCGCCCGCGCCGGGCCGTGCCCGTCACCGCCGGGCGGGCCTCCGGGCCGGGCCCGCGCGCCGCCGCCAACGGTCGGCGAACTGCCTGTCCACCCAACGGAATTGGTTGAACCGGAACAAACATCGTGCCTAGACTGCGTAAAGCCAACTAGGCTGGAATTGTTGCTTGTTGACGGATCATGAAGCCGGTGGTCCACTCTGCCGCACACCGGCGGACAGGCTGTCGGCGAATGCGTCGGACCAGCAACTTCAGTCACTGGCAACGAGGTTGCTTGCAGTCGGCGGCCGATCGAGGTACGGCGCCGCATCCATCGACACAAGGGGATGACTGGATTCCGCCCGAAGGATCTCCGCCTGTCGGACATCGCCGAAGCGGTGCCCGAGTTCGCGTGCGAGCCGACGAGTTCACCGGTCGGACCATTGCTTGATCGACAACAGCGCCGCACCGCACCGGCGTTCGCGTTTTATCGGTCCGCCGACCGGCGGGCAGGGAATGCGACGGGAGAGGAGAGTCGACTCGGGCCGAGGACACGGCTTCGACTGCGTCGGGGTCGTGCACATTCGACGTGGTGATCAGCATGCAAGCTGCGAGGGTTCGCCACCCCGCAGCTACGGGGGTCGAGTTGTATGGCGAACGAACGGGGGATCATGAACGATGCAGTGGAGCCGTCACGCCCGGACCACCCGAACGAATCCGGGAGCATCATCGAAGCGTCGCCGCAGGCCTCGCGACCCGAACCGAGCGGCCTGCTCGGCGACACCGTCGTGCTGGTCCGGGTCGAGTCGCTGCTGCCCGCGGACTCACCGCGGGTGGCCGGCGAATCCGACGCGCACGTCCGGCTGCTGGCCGAGGTGGACGAGCCGCTGCCACCGATCGTCGTCCGGAGGGACACCGGGCAGGTCGTCGACGGCATGCACAGGGTCCGTGCGGCCGCTCTGCGCGGCCAGGAGTTCATCCGGGCCCGGCTCTTCGAGGGGCGCGACGAGGACGCCTTCGTCCTGGCCGTCCGCCTCAACCACGCACACGGCCTGCCGTTGACCGAGGCGGACCGGACCTCGTCCGCGGAGCGGATCATCGCCTCGCATCCGCAGTGGTCCGACCGCCGCATCGCGGAGGCCTCCGGGCTGGCGGCGAGGACCGTCGCCGCGGTCCGGCGCCGTTCAACTGCCGACCATCCGCAATTGAACGCCCGTTTGGGCAGGGACGGTCGGATCCGCCCGCTCAACGCCGCGGAGGGCCGCCTGCTCGCCAGCCGGCTGATGGCCGACGACCCGACGGCGTCCTTGCGCGAGGTCGCCGACGCCGCGGGAATCGCGGTCGCGACGGCCCGGGACGTCCGGCAGCGGATGCTCCGCAGCCAGGACGTGGTACCCCCTCGGCAGCGGCGACGTCAACCCTCGCCCGGTACGGGGGTCGGCGGCCCGGTGGACACGATGCCCCAGGGCCAGGGGGCGGCGTACCCCGCGAACTCCAGAACGCTGGAGAGCCTGCGCAAGGACCCCTCCCTGCGCCTGTCCGACTCCGGCCGCCAGTTGCTGCAGCTGCTCAACGTCCACCTGGCGAAGCCGGACCAGTGGAACCGGCTGGCGCACGGCGTACCGACGCACCGGGCGGACGCCGTGGCCCTGATGGCACGCGCCTGTGCCGAGCAGTGGCTGGAGTTCGCCCGCGCCATGGACGGCCGGTCCGAGACCGCCGGGCCGCCGTCCGCGACCTGACCCGTGGCATTCGACCGCCGCCGAAGACCACGGACACACACCGGAACGCACCAAGCGGGAAGAGCGCCCGGAGCCCCCGGGCGATGACACCGGCCGGACGCCTTCCCGTCTCTTCCATCCCTGATGCTACGGAGGCGGCATGACCGCGACATCACAACCACCGGCCGCACTGCGGTGGTGGACGCTGACGGTGGTATCCGTCGGCACCTTCATGCTCATGCTCGACCTGAGTATCGTGGCCATCGCGCTGCCGGGTATCCACGAATCCCTGGACGCCGATTTCAACGACATGCAATGGGTCTTCGACGCCTATGCGTTGACCCTCGCGGCCTTTCTCGTCACCGCGGGCGCGGTGGCCGACCGCAGCGGCCGCAAGAAGACCTTCACCGTGGGCCTCGTGGTCTTCACCCTGGCGTCGCTGGCCTGCGGTCTCGCCGGGAACATCGGCATGTTGAACATCAGCCGGGGCGTCCAGGGCGTCGGGGCGGCCGTCATGTTCGCGGTCGGTCCGGCCCTGCTGGGGCACGAGTTCCACGGCAAGGAGCGGGCCAAGGCGTTCGGGGCGTTCGGGGCCGCAGTGGGCATCGCGGTCGCCACCGGGCCCCTGATCGGCGGCGCGCTCACCAGCGGTCCCGGCTGGCGGTGGATCTTCCTCATCAACGTCCCGGTCGGCGGGGTGGCCTGCCTGTTGGCGATGCGCCGGCTCCGGGAGTCGCGCTCGGGGACGGCGAACCCGCCGGACGTCCTGGGCATGGTCACCTTCACGGTCAGCCTCGCCGCCCTGGTGCTCGCCATCATCCGCGGCAACACCGACGGGTGGTTCTCGGCGACCAACATCGCGCTGTACGTCGTCTCCGCGGTGTCCCTCTGCGCGTTCGCGGCCCTGACCCGAGCCCGTGGCGAACGGGCCATGTTCGACGTGACGGTCTTCCGCAGCCCCACCTTCATCGGCCTGTGCGTGGTGACGTTCCTCGCCAACGTGGCGGGCCTTCCGCCCATCTTCCTGGAGACGAACTACCTGCAGAGCGTGCTGGGCAGTTCGCCCTGGGAGGCCGGACTGCAGTTCCTGCCACTCTCGCTCGGCATGTTCTTCTTCGGTGCGGCGGCCGGCGGCATGGCCGGCCGGGTGCCGTTCCGGGTCGTCATGGCGGCCTCCCAGGTCCTGCTCGGCGGGGCTCTGCTGCTGACGCTGTTCAGCGACCCCGAGGACAGCTGGACGGCGCTGGTCCCCAGCCTGCTGGTGACCGGTGCGGCGTTCGGCCTGTTCAACCCGACCCGGGCGGCGCTGGCCATCGGTGTCGCCGAGCCGGCCAGGGCCGGTGTCGCGTCCGGCATCAACGAGACGTTCCAGCAGGTGGGCACCGCCCTCGGGATCGCGGTCGCGGGGTCGATCTTCGAGAACCGGGTCGCGCAGGCGTTCCTGCATTCCGGCTCCGCCGGCCTGCTGGGGCCGCACGCCGGGGAGACCGCGACGGCGATCAGTGCCGGCAGCATCGACACGGCCGCGCGCGCGGCGGGCCCCGGACTGTTCGATCGCATCGTCGACGACGGCCGAGCCGCCTTCACCACCGGATTCCACGACGCCATGGTCCTCTGCGCCGTGGTCGCCCTGGTGGCGGCCGTGATCGCGGCGTTCTCCCTGCGGGCCAAGGACCTGCACGCGACCGCCCTGGACGGCATCCGGCCGGACCTGGCGGCGGAGCCGCAGAACCCCGGCACCCCCGAGGCAGCCCACCAGTAGGGCCGTCCGCCCACCCCTCCGGGGGCCCGGTCGGCACCCCACGGCCGGCCGTCCGCATTCCGCCCCACGGGGCACGGAACGCGGGCGGCCGGCCGTTCCCGTTCGTCGAACTCCCCCCGCGACTTCGACGAACCAGTCCCGCCGCTGACATGTTCGCGCGTAATTCGCGGGTGAATCGGCAGACGACCGGAAGCCGTTGCCCGCACCACAATCAGGCTGTTAGTGTCGCAAACACTTTCGGAAGCGATCCCGCCCCACGCGAATCGATCGCAAAGACCAGAGAATTCACCGGAGTTCCGCGTTTCATCGCGACCTCCGATCACTACCCGGTGGCGAATTCCGACCACGCCGCCGCCGACGGCCGCGCCCAGGAAGCGGAATTCATCCGCACGCCCGGATTCCCCCTGCCGCCCGGCCGCCGGTTCTTCGGCTTTCGCCACTCCGCCCGCCCGCCGGCGGGCGCGCACAGGAATGCGCCGGTACCGGGCGCGCCGTTCTTCGAGAACCGCTCCGCCGCGTTCCGCGAAAAACCACGTCAAGGAGACACGGGGAAATGAACCACTCGCACTTGATGGACCGGGTCGACCTCCCCGTCGACCGGATTCCGACCCGCTGGTACAACGTCATGCCGGACCTGCCGCGACTCCCGGAGAAGTACCTCGACAATGCCACCGGCCGGCCGGTCACCAAGGAGTACATGGAGCGCCTCTTCTCCAAGGCCATGGCCGCGCAGGAGAGTTCGCTGGAGCGCTGGATCACCATCCCGGAACCGGTGCGCGACGCCTACCGGATGTGGCGTCCGACACCGCTCATCCGCGCCGTCGCCCTGGAGCGCGAGCTCGGCACGCCCGCACAGATCTGGTTCAAGTACGAGGCGACCTCGCCCAGCGGCAGCCACAAGCTCAACTCCGCCTTGGCGCAGGCCTATTACGCGAAGCGAGACGGCCACACCAAGCTGGTGACGGACACCGGGGCCGGCCAGTGGGGCACCGCGCTGGCCCTCGCCTGCCGGCTCATGGGCCTGGACCTGCTGGTCTTCATGGTCCGGGCGAGCTACCACCAGAAGCCCTACCGGCGTCACCTGATGGAGACGTACGGGGCCGAGGTCCGTCCCAGCCCCGGTGACTCCACCGAGTTCGGCCGCAAGCTGCTCGCGGAGAACCCCCACCACCCGGGCAGCGAGGCCACCGCCGTCAGCGAGGCCATCGAGTGCGTCTACGACGACCCGGGCGCCCGGCTCGCGGTCGGGGCCTTCTCCAACCACTGCCTGCTGCACCACACGGTCATCGGCCAGGAGGTGCGTGAGCAGCTCAAGGAGATCGGCCGCTCCCCCGACTACCTGATCGCCTCCGTCGGCTGCGGCTCCAACCTCGGCGGCTTCGCCTTCCCGTTCCTGGAGGACAAGCTCAACGGCGCGGACATCGACATCGTCGCGGCCGAACCCGACGCCTGCGCACCGCTGACCCGCGGCGAGTACCGCCTCGACTTCGCGGACGCGGGCGGACGCGGCCCCGGCGTGTACACCTACACCCTCGGCCACGACTTCGTGCCCCCGCCCATCCACGCCGGCGGCCTGCGGTACCACGGCTGCGCCCCCCAGGTGGGCCTGATCCGGCACGAAGGCCTGCTGGACGCGGTCGCCTACCCGCAGACGGAGGTCTTCGAGGCCGGCACCCTCTTCGCCCGCACCCAGGGCTACCTGCCGGCACCGGAGACCAACCACGCCATCCGCGCGGTCATCGACAAGGCGGAGGAGTGCAAGCGGACCGGACGCGACGCCACCATCGTGTTCTGCTACAGCGGACACGGCCTGCTCGACCTGGAGGCGTACGGCCGGTTCAACGCGGGCGCGCTGCGCGACGTCGAGGAAGAGGACTTCGTCACCCCGGGTCCGGAGGTGACGGCCTCGTGAAGTCGTACCCGCTGCACATCGACGGACAGGACGTCGAGGGCGACCGCTGGATCTACGTGGTGCGCTCCTCCGCCTTCCTGGAGGACCCCAAGCCCGCGTTCGACCTCAAGCGCTCCCTGGAGCTCAACCGCGGCGCGGTACCGACCGACGACGTCGTCGCCCGTTGCGCGCTGGGCGGCATGGACGCCAACGACGCCGCCGTACGGGCCGCCCGGAAGGCGAGCCGGGCCTGGGGCCGCACCCCGCAGGCGGTCCGCAGCCGGATCGTCGTCGAGTTCAACCGGAGGCTCGCCGCGCGGGCCGACGAGCTGATCGAGATCCTGATCGCCGAGGGCCACCCCCGCCGGCTCGCCCAGTGGGAGGTGAGCGGCATGCTGTGCGGCACGGACGAGGCCACCATCCGGTGGTACGAGTCCCAGCTGCACCAGACCTTCGAGTCGCAGGGCCGGCGGATCGACCTGGTCCGCAAGCCGGACGGCGTCGTGTGCGTCAACCCGCCGCAGAACGCCGCCGGTTCGAACTCCACCATGGGCATCTTCGCCCTGCTCGCCGGCAACACGCTCGTGGTGAAGGCGCCCCGCTCCTCGCCGCTGAGCGTGATGTTCGTCTACCGCGAGCTCCTGGTACCGATCCTCCAGGAGCACGGTGCGCCGCCCGGCACGGTGAACCTGATCTGCGGCCCCGCCGCGGGGATCCTCCGCGACTGGGTCTCCAACCCGCTGGTCGACGACATCCTGTTCTTCGGTGACAGCCCGGCCGGGCTCAAGCTCGGCGAGGAGTGCCTCAGGAACGGCAAGAAGGCGGTCCTGGAGCTGGCCGGCAACGACGGGTTCGTCGTCTGGCGGGACGCCGACCTCGACGCCGCGGCCCGTGCCCTGGAGGAGAGCTTCTACGGTTCGAGCCAGATCTGCATGGTCCCCAAGTACGCGGTGGTCCACCCGGCGGTGGCCGAGGAGTTCCTGGACCTGTTCGTGGAACGGGTCCGCAAACTGCGTCCCGGACAGCCCGAGGACCCGGAGGTCCTGCTCAGCCCGGTGCTGAAGGTCGACCGTTTCTTCGACTTCAAGGCGGAGGCCCTCGGCGCCGGCGGACGACTCCTCTGCGGCGGGGAGCGGGTCGGCCTCGACGGGCTGGAGTCGCCCACGGGCCTCTTCTGCGAGCCCACGGTCATCCGTCTCGACGGGCTGGAGCGGGCCCGCGGCCTGTCCGTGGTCAGGGAGGAGACCTTCTTCCCGCTGCTCCCGGTGATCGTCCCGGACGAGGACTCCGACGAGCGGCTCTTCGAGGCCGTCGTCGACTTCCTCGACGGCAACGCCTACGGGCTGCGGAACTCGCTGTGGACCCGGGACGAGGACCTCGTCGACCGGTTCGCCACCGAGGTCGGCAACGGCGGCCAGTTGAAGATCAACGACTCGCACATCGGGTTCAGCCCGATCCTGTCGACCCACGGCGGCAACCGGCAGACCGGCGGCCCCTACGGGGAGCTCAACTACGCCGGACTGCGCACCACGCACCTCCAGGGCATCGTCCGCGGCACCGGCGATCCCCGCCCCCTGGACCCACGGGTCCTCACCACGACGGAGAAGGCGGACGACTGACGCCATGTCGACCAACGGTTCTCCCCCGGGCCCACCCCGGCGCACCCGGTCGGCCGTCGAACGGTTCGACGTGATCGTCGTGGGCGGTCGCTGCGCCGGGTCGCCGCTCGCGACCCTCCTGTCCCGCGCCGGCCTGCGGGTGGCGCTGATCGAACAGGCGGTGTTCCCGAGGCCGACCCTCTCCTCGCACCTGATGGAGGCGGACGGACTGCTGTTCCTCAAGCGGCTGGGCCTGCTGGAGGCCGTCGAGGAGACCGGCGTGCGCTTCATGAAGCGTGCCGACACCAGGCTCGACGACGTCCGCTTCACCGAGCGCTTCCCGCTCCGCTTCGACGACGTCGGTGGCGCCGCGTTCCTCCGGCGCCACCTGCTCGACTCGATCCTGCTGAACGGGGCGATCGAGTCCGGCGCCGACGTCCGGACGGACACCAAGGTCGTCGAACTCCTGTGGGACGACGGCCGGGTGTGCGGTGTGCGGACCCGGACCAAGGGCTCCGAGGCACGTCTCCACGCCCCGCTCGTGGTGGGTGCGGACGGCCGCAGCTCGACCGTCGCGTCCCTGTGCGGGTCCCGCAAGTACAACGTCAACCGCAACCAGCGCAGCTACTACTTCACCTTCTTCGAAGGGGCCGACCCGGCCTACTCCGACCTGTTCGTGTTCCACCGCTGGGGGGACCGGATGGTGTGGGCCGGGCCGGCCGACCACGGCCTGTACCTGGTCGGCGTCTCCCCCGAGGCCCATGAACGGGAGTACTTCCGCCGCCACACCGAACGCGGACTGCTCGCCCACATGCGCGCCTGCGAGCCCACCGCGGCGGCACTGGCCGACGCCCGCATCGCCGACCGGATCTCCGGCATCGTGAAGTTCGAGGGCTACTTCCGGCAGGCCACCGGCCCCGGCTGGGTGCTCGTCGGCGACGCCGGGCACTTCAAGGACCCGTCGGCGGGCCGGGGCATCGGCGACGCCTTCCTCCAGGTCGAGGCGCTGGCCCGGGCCGTCGTCGACGGCCTGGGCGGCTCACCACGGCACCTGGACCGGACACTCCGGCGCTGGGGCCACTGGCGCGACCGACGGTTCGAGGGCCACTACTGGCTGGCCACCACCCTGGGCGAGGCGGGCGCCCTGCCGCCGATGGTTCCCGAAGCCGTCCGGGCGCTGAACGAACGCGGCGAGACCGACCGCTTCCTGGACCTGTTCAGCCACCGCTCGCGCTACTACGACGTGTTCCCGCTCCGGGACCTCGGCGTGGCCACCGGACGCCTGCTGCTGTCCGGCCGTGCTCCGCGCGGGCCGCTGATCGGGCAAGCGGCCCGGCTGCTGGCCCGCGAACCCCGCCGGCGCTGGATCAACCGCCATCCCGCGCTGGCGAGTTCGGACCTGACCTCGGCCCCCCGGGCGGAGCGGGGGCAGCCGGCCCCGACGGACGACCGGACGACCGGCCCCGCCTCCGCCTCCGCCTCCGCGGGCCGGACGGCGCCGGCGGCGGCGGCGGCGACGACGGCGACGGAACGGCACCACGAGAGAACGGGGAACTGACAGATGTCGCAGGCAGCGGACGAGCGCCGCATGGAGGCCGACGTCGTCGTCGTCGGCGCCGGACTGGCCGGGCTGACGGCGACCCGCACGCTGAAGGACGCCGGGTACACCGTGCGGCTGCTGGAGGCCCGCGAGCGGGTCGGCGGCCGGCTCAAGGGGTTCGACCTGGGCGACGGCAAGGCGGTGGACCTCGGCGGCGAGTACTTCGGGGACAAGAGCACCGCCATCGCCGCGACCGCCGCGTCCGTCGGCGTCCGAGGGTTCCGGACGTACGACGAGGGCAGGCGGATCACCGTCCTCGACGGCCGCCGGTACGAGTACACCGGGCTGTTCCCGTGGCGGGTCGGACCGGCCACCCTGGCCGACTTCGGGCAGGCGGTGCTCAGGATCGAACGACTGGCCCGGAGCGTGCCGCCCGAGGCCCCCTGGCGGGCGCCCAACGCGCGGTGGCTGGACAGCCAGACCTTCTGGTCCTGGTGCCGCCGCAACACGGTCACCCCCGCGGCCCGGGCCTTCCTCACCATGGTCATGGAGGCGGGCTACTGCGCCTCCCCGGCCGACCTGTCGCTGCTGCACGTGCTGTACTACGCCAACGCCTCGGGCGGCTTCCGCTACCTGGTGGAGGTCAGCGGCGGCATCCAGCGCTACCGGTTCGAGGGCGGCGCCCACAGCATCCCGGACCGGCTCGCCGCCCGGCTGCCCGAGGAGCTGCGCACGGGCGCGGCCGTACGGCGCGTCGAACAGCGCGCGGACTCGGTGCTCGTCAGCGGGACCGGCTACGAGGTGCGGGCGCGCTACGCCGTGATCGCCCTTCCCGTCACGCTCGCCGGTCGACTGGTCTACGAGCCCGCACTGCCGGGCACCCGCGACCAGTTCACCCAGCGGATGCCCGCGGGTGCGGCGATCAAGTGCCTGGCGGTCTACGACGAACCGTTCTGGCGGGCCGACGGGCTCAGCGGCCAGGTCACCAGCAATCGCGGCCCCTTCCGGGTCGCCTTCGACACGTCGCCGTCCGACGGCAGCCCCGGCGTGCTGTCCGCCTTCGTCACCGGATCGGCGGCCCGGGCACTGGCCCGGCTGACGCCGTCCGAACGGCGTGCCGCGGTGCTCACCGGACTCGCCGAGGCCTTCGGCCCGCAGGCCGCACGGCCCCGCGCCTTCGTCGAACAGAACTGGCTGGACGCGGAGTTCACCCGCGGCTGCTACCACGGCTTCGCCCCGCCGGGGCTGTACACGGCCTACGGCCAGGCGCTGCGCACGCCGATCGGGCTCATCCACTGGGCGGGCACCGAGAGCGGCGTGCACCAGATGGGCTCGATGGGCGGCGCCGTCGACTCCGGCCGCCGTGCGGCCCGCGAGATCATCGCCCGGGACTCCGGGGAGTCCGTCCGGCAGCTCGCGGCCGCGGACCCGGTGCGCCGTGGCTAGGCGGGTCGGCCCGGCACCGGCCGCACCCCTCCTGGTGGTCGGCGGCTACGGCGTGGTCGGGGCGCAGGTGTCCCGGCTCCTGCGGCAGCGCCACCCGCGGCTGCCGCTGGTCCTCGGCGGCCGCACCCCCCGGCACGCCCGAGCGCTGGCCGCCTCGATCGGGGCGTCGACGGTCACCGTCGACGTCGGCGCCGAGGAACCGCTGGCCGCCCTGCCGGAGCGTCCGGCGGCGGTCCTGGCCGTGGTGAGCGACCCGGACGACCACCTGATCGTCGATGCCATGCGGCGGGGCATCCCGATCGCGGACATCCACCGTGCCGCGCCGGCCGGGATCCTGGACATCACGGTGGCCGCGGCCAGGGAACGACCGCCCGCCCCCGTACACCTGTCGGGCAGCTGGTTCGCCGGACTCGGCGCACTGTCGGCCGCTGCGGCCGTGCACGAACTGGGTGCCGCCGAACGGGTCGACATCACCGTCCTCGCCTCGACGGACGACCGGGTCGGGCCGGACTCCTGGGGGTTCGGCGAGCGCCTCGCCTGGCCGTACTACCCGATGCACGACGGCCGGCGACGGCCCACCCAGCCGCTGTCCGACCTGCGCGAGGTGCGCTGTCCGGACGGTGTGGTGCGGGCGGCCGCGCTGATCGGGACCCTGGAGCAGAGCACGGCACCGCTGCTGCTCCGGGTCCCGACCGTGCGGACCCGGCTGGCGCTGCAGAGCCGGGCCTCGCTGTACGGACTGGTCGGCCTCAAGCGGTCCGGTGCGCTCCGGCTGCTGGCCCGGCCGGGCCTGCGTCGGGTGCGCTCCGCACTGCTGGAACGCCCCGGCACCGGGGACTTCGCCGGTCTGACGGTCACCGCGAGCAACGCCACCCGCTCCGTCTCGGTCGAACTGCTCGACCCCTCGGGCCAGGCGCACCTGAGCGCACTCGGAGCGGTGCTGGCCGCCGAACGGGTGCTGGCTCCGGACACGGCACCCGGGATCTCCTTCCCCGAGCAGTACGCGGAGCCGGCCGCGGACCTCGACGCCCTGCGCCGGGCCGGCGTCGTGGTCCGGCTCTCGGGCTTCACCCGGCCCCCCGGCCCCCATCCGTCGACGACGGCACGAAAGGACATCGCATGAGCAGGGAGTCAGGGAGCACGGCGGCGCTGTTGCTCGGCGGGCTGCGCGGCATCGGCGGTGCGGCGTTCCTGGTGCCGGGGGTCGGCACCAGGACGCTCGGCATCCCCGACGACGCCGAAGGGCGCTACCTGGTCCGGTTGTTCGCCGCCCGCAACCTGGCCCTGGCCGCCGGGCTGCTGGCCAGCCGGGGCGACGCACGGCGGCTGTGGTACCGGGCCGGGATCGCCTGCGACGCGCTGGACGTGGCGGCCGGACTGCTCGGGTTCCGGGCCGGCAAGAAGCGCTCCGCCGCGGCGGTCGACACCGCGGCCTCACTGCTGGCGACGGGCCTCGGCGTGGCGGGGCTGCTCGCGACGGACCGCGCCGAGGTGGCCGAGTGAACGCGGCCGGCGCCACGGACCGGGTGTGCGTGATCGGGGCCGGTGCCTCGGGAATCGCGGCGTGCCGGTCGCTGGCGCTGCGCGGCATCCCGTTCGACTGCTTCGAGCGCGGCCCGCAGGTGGGCGGCCTCTGGCGCTACCCGCCGCCGCAGGGCCGCGGCCCCGGCTACCCGTCACTGTTCGCCAACACCTCCAAGTCGGTGATGCAGTACCCGAGTCACCCGATGCCCGAGGACTTCCCCGACTACCCGCACCACGCCCAGGTGGCCCGGTACTTCGACGACTACACGGACCGCTACGACCTGCGTCGGCACATCCGCTTCGACACCGGGGTCCGGCGGGTCGAACCGGTCGGTGACAGCTGGGCGGTGACCCTCGACGACGGAACGGCCCACCGCTACCAGGCGGTTCTGGTGGCGTCCGGCGGCCGGCACGGCGAGCCGGTCCACGCCCGTTTCGACGGCGAGTACACCGGCCGTCAGCTGCACTCCGTCGACTACGCGGGACCGGAGGAGTTCGCCGGCCGCACCGTCGTCGTCGTGGGGCTGGGCGCCACCGCGGCCGACATCGCGACCGAGGTGTCACGGGTCGCCGGGACCACCCTGCTGGCGGTGCGCACCGGTCACTACGTGGTCCCCAAGATCCTGGAGGGCCGTCCGATCGACCGCCTCTCCCCCCTGATGAGGCGGCTGACCCCGGAGCAACGGAGCCCCCTGGTCTCCCTCGTCATCAAGCTCGTGCACGGCGACATGACGGACTGGGGCCTGCCCGCACCGCCCTACAAGCCGGGTCGGGGTCCGCTGATCGCCAACAGCGAGTTCCTGCCGGCCATCGCGCACGGCCGGATCACCCCGAAGCCGGTGATCGTGTCCGCCGAGGGCGGCAAGGTCCGGTTCGGCGACGGCGAGGTGGTGGACGCGGACGCGATCATCCACTGCACCGGCTACCGCCTGGCGTTCCCGTTCCTCGACGGGTCGCTGGTGCGCGGTGGGGACGACGCACCGCCGCTCTACCACCAGGCGGTGCCGCCGGAGCTCCCGGGTCTGTACTTCGTCGGCCTGCTGCACTCGATGACCGCACTGATGCCACTGGCCGAGGCCCAGTCGGAGTGGATCGGCGACCTGCTGACCGGCACCGTGCGGCTGCCCCCGCGCGGCGAGATGTGGTCCCGGATCCGGGCGGCCCGGCGCCGCCAGGACCGACGCTTCCACGACTCCTCGGGGCACCTGCTGGTGGATCCGCACGAGTACGAGCGCCTCCTCGCCGACGAGCGCCGTACCCACTCGACGAGGAGGACACATCCATGAGCACCACCGGTGGCGAACCGGCGCGGCGGACGACGATTCCGCTCTCCGCGCGCCGCACCAGTCCGATCGGCCTGCTCCGCAGCGCGGTCGGGCCGCGTCTCCCGGTCCTGCGGCCGTTCAACATCGGCCTGATGGCCGAGGCCGCCGCGGAGCGGTTCGGACGGGTGCCGATCTACCTGGACCAGCCCTTCGCCTGGGACCCGCAGCAGCGGGTGGAGCTCGACTACGTCGAGTTCGCCGTGCTGGTCCGCCAGATGTCGGCGGTACTGAGCCGGGCCGGCGTCAGGCGCTGGGACCGGGTGGCGATCGTCAAGAGCCCCAACTACGACATCCAGGCGCTCGCCTGGGCCTGCGCCCGGATCGGCGCGATCCCGGCCCTGCTGTCCGCGCGGCTGGACCCCGACATCCTCGCCGTCCTGCTGGACCGGCTGAAGCCCGGTTTCGTGGTGACCGACCCGGCGACCGCCGCCCACGCGCGCTTGGACGCGGCCCGGCTGCGCGACCTCTCCTGCACGGCCATCGCCCCGATCGACGGCGGCATCCCGGTGGAGGACCTCTGGGGCGGCCCGGTGCCGGCACCCGACCCGCTCAAGCCGGACGATCCGATGATGATCACCCACACGTCCAGTACCACCGGGGTGTCGAAGCTCGCCGAAATCTCCTGCACCGGCGTCTCGTTCACCGCCGGGGTCGAGGCGATGGCCCCGTTCGTCCACTCCCCCGACGAGTTGTTCGCCAGCGCCATCTCGCACGTGCACGTCCGGGCCACCACGACCCAGCTGGCCGCCTTCTCCCGCGGGACTCCGTTGCTGGGCATCGGCAACCCGGACGACGAGACCGTCCTGAGCCTCTTCGGCCGCTACCGGCCGACCATCGTGGAGGCGCACCCCAACGCCTTCGTGGGCTGGGAGCCGCTGGCGGACCATCCGTCGAACCCCTTCGCCAGCGTCCGGGTCTTCTTCAACACCTTCGACGCGATCCACCCCCGGACCGTCCGCCGGCTGCTGGACGCCTCCCAACGCACCATGCCGGTCTGGCTCCAGTCCTACGGGATGACCGAGACGCAGGTGGTGACACTGCGGATGCAGACCAGGGGCTCGGTACGGCGCCAGAGCGGGCGGGAGTCGCGCAGCGTCGGCTGGCCCGTGCCCGGCGTGCGGGTGCGGATCGCCGACCCCGCCACCGGCCGGCGCCGGCGTTCACAGACCGACCCCGGCATGGTCCAGGTGCGCACCCGCGCGCAGGCGTTGGCCTTCGTCGGCACTCCGGACACGTTCTCCAAGCGCCGGCACGGCCGGTGGTTCGACACCGGGGACTGGGGCCGGCGCGGCCGCTGGCACCAGGTCGAGGTCCTCGACCGGGTCGCCGACCGCATCGACGGTGTCGAGAGCTGCCTGTGGATCGAGGACGTGCTGCTCGACCGCATCCCCGACGCGGAGGAGGTCGTGGTGGTGCCGGACGGCGACGGCAAGCCCGTCCCGGTCGTCTGCATGCGCGACGGGAAGCCGCTGGACGAGGACGCCTGGCGCACCGCCTCGGCGGGCCTGACCGGCCTCGGGGCTCCGCTCCTGGTCGACCGCGCCGAACTCCGCCGGACCGCGACGGTCAAGGCCCGGCGCTACCTGCTCACGGAGAAGCTCAAGGCCGGTGGGGGCGACGGATCGGGAGCGATCCGCCCTGACGTCGTGTTGCGCGAAGGCGCTTAGGAGGAGCAGGTGCGGGACATCAGGGAGCATCCGTCCGTCGAGGCGGACGTCATCGTGGTCGGCGGCGGGTTCGCCGGGATCACGGCGGCCCGCGAGCTGAAGCGGAGCGGACGGTCGGTCGCCCTGCTGGAGGCCCGCGACCGGCTGGGCGGCCGGGCGCTCAGCGCCCCGATCGGTGACGGGAAGATCGTCGAACTGGGCGCCGAGTTCCACGGCAAGGCCCAGCGGATCATCGCCGGTACCGCGCGCGAGCTCGGCATCGACTCCTACCGGGTGCACGACGAGGGCGACCGGCTGATCGACTGGGACGGCGAACTCGTCCGCTGGCGGGGCATGATGCCGCGGATCGGCCCGGCCACCCTGGCGGACTTCGGCCAGGCCGCCCTGCGGCTGGAGCGGATGGCCCGGCGGGTGCCGCTCGACGCCCCGTGGCGGGCCCCGGGAGCCGACCGCTGGGACAGCGAGACCATGGCCTCCTGGGCCCGCCGCAACCTGCGCACCCGGGGCGGGCGCCGACTGATGCAGGTGATGATCGAAGCGGGCCTGGCCGCCACGCCCGCCGACGTCTCGCTGCTGCACGTCCTCTACTACTCCCAGGGGGCCGGCGGCTTCCGGGCCATGACCTCGGTCACCGGCGGCACCCTGGAGCGCCGCTTCGTCGGCGGCTCGCAGAACATCGCCGAGCGACTGGCCGAGAGCATCCGGGCGGAGACGTACCACGGGGCCATCGTGCGGAAGGTCCGGCACACCGGCACCCACGTCCGGGTGATCGGCGAGGGGTTCGAGGCGGTCGGCCGACGGGTGGTGCTGGCGATCCCCGTCCCGCTGGCCGGCCGCATCGACTACGACCCCCCGCTGCCGGCCCACCGCGACCAGCTGACGCAGCGGCTGACCTTCGGCTCGGCCATCAAGTACCTGGCCCTCTACGACGAGCCGTTCTGGCGCAAGGAGGGCCTCACCGGAATGGTGATCAGCCCGGACGGCCCGGTGCGCGCCGTGATGGACTCGTGCCCGCCGGACGGCACGCCCGGCGTCCTCGCGGTCTTCGTCACCGGTCCGGCGGCCCGCGAGGTGAGCCGGCTGGCGCCCGGCGAACGGCGGGAGACGGTGCTGCGCGCGCTGACCCGCTTCTTCGGCCCGCGCGCCGCCTGGCCGTACGAGGTCATCGAGCAGAACTGGATGGCCGAGCCCTACACCCGCGGCTGCTACCACTCCTACGCCCCACCCGGGCTCTACACCTCCTACGGGCCCGGCCTGCGGGAACCGATCGGGCGCATCCACTGGGCCGGAGCGGAGACCGTGACCGCCGAGTACGGAGCGATGGGGGGCGCCATCGACTCCGGCCGACGGGTCGCGCTGGAGGTCATCGGGCGCGACTCCGGCGAGGCTCCCGCCCGGACGGACGCCGCTCCGGAGAACCGGTTCGACGATGTCTTCCGACGAATGGACGAGGCCGAGAAGCATGATTGACGATCCGACGACTCCCGTCCACCGGCGCTCGTCGCTGATGTCCGTGCACATCGCGGAGGTCGGCGCCCGCGAGGCCCTCACCGCCCTGCGGTCGCGGCCCGACCCGGCCGCCGTCGACGGCCTGCGCTGGTCCCAGACCTGGCTCATGCAACCGCTGCGCACCGGCCTGGTCCCGGGGGTGAAGGTGACGGGCGTCGCCCTGCTCGCCGCCTGGGAGGACGACGACTCCCTCGACCGGTTCCTGTCGCATCCACGGGTCCGGATCTACCGGCGCGGCTGGAACGCGCGGTTCGAACCGGTGCGCACCATCGGCTCCTGGCCGGGACTGGAAGACCTTCCGCGCCAGGAACAGCCGGTGACCGACGGCCCGGTGGCCGTCCTCACCATGGCCCGGGTCCGCGCGAACCGGGCCGGCCCGTTCCTGGCCGCCGCGGCGGCCGCCGAACGCGAGGCCCGCACGCATCCGGCCTTCCTGGCGGGCACTTCACTGATCCGCCCGCCCAACCTGGTGAGCACCCTCTCGGTCTGGCGCAGCACGCGGGAGATGCGGGACTATACGGTCAGCAGTTACCCGGGCGGGCACGCACAGGCGATGGCCGCGCACGCCGACCGGGCCTTCCACCACGAAACGTCGTTCGTACGCCTTCGGCCCTACCGATCGGAGGGTCAGTGGGAAGGGCGCGACCCACTCGGCCCGTTGACCTCCTGAAGTCTCAATCCGACAACGGCACAACCTAGTTGGGGAAGTGATCCGGAGCATGACGATGGACGAAGTCGAGCTCTCCGCGGGAACGCTCCAGTACACGGACACCGGCGGCGACGGGCCCGTGCTCGTGTTCCTGCACGGCCTCCTGATGGACGCTTCGCTGTGGGACGACGTGATCGCCGACCTGCGGGCCGACCATCGCTGCGTGGCTCCGACCCTGCCGCTCGGCGGCCACACCGTGCCGGTGCGGGAGGGCACCGACCTGTCACCCCGCGGACAGGCCCGGCTCGTGGCGGAGTTCCTGGAGCGCCTCGACCTGACCGACGTGACCCTGGTGGGGAACGACACCGGAGGTGCCCTCGTCCAGCTCCTGATGGCCGAGGGTGCGGCCCGCGTGGGCCGGGTGGTGCTGGTCGCCTGTGACGCCTTCGACAACTTCCCTCCCGGCCTCACCGGCAGGACCGTGGTGCTCACCGGGAAGCTGCCGCCGAGCCTGTTCGGCGCCTTCATGCAGCAGATGCGGCTCAAGCCGGTGCGGCGGCTGCCGATCGCCTTCGGCTGGCTCACCAAGCGCGGGGACCCGGTCGTCGCCCGCTGGATGAAGCCGGTGCTGACCCAGCCCGGCATCCGGCGGGACGCGGTGCGCGCCCTGCGGGGGATCGCGGCGGACCGGCGGGCCCTGGTGGCGGCCGCCGAGCACTTCCCCCGGTTCGACCGGCCCGCCCTCGTCGTGTGGGCGGAGAAGGACCGCGTCATGCCCCCGGACCACGGTCGCCGGCTCGCCGACGCCCTGCCCCAGGGGCGGCACGTGGAGATCGCCGACACGTACTCGCTGCTGCCGCTGGACCAACCCGCCCTGCTCGCCCAGTCGATCAGGAAGTGGGGGGCGCCGTAATCCGGCCGCCCGTCCGGCCACTCGTCCGGCCCAGGCCGCCACGCCGTGCGCGTGGCGGCTTCGCCGTCCTCGTTCGACCCCGGTTCCCCGCCCCCTGAAAAGGGCCCGCTGAATTCCCGGAGAAATGACGTGGCCGCCGTCCCGGGACGGCGGCCACGACTGTTTCCTCAGCTCTCCGGAAGAACCGGGGAGCCCGGTGCGCGGATCAGGAGAAGACGAACGGGCCGGGCGCCGGCGCCGTCGTGGCGGTGCAGTTCACCGAGATGCCGGCCGCGGGGTAGCTGAGGTTCAGCGTCGTCGCGGTCAGGCTGTCACCGGAGTTGACGGAACCGGTCATCGGACCGGTGGCGAAGGCCGCCCCCTGGGCCGCCGCGGGGTTTGCGGTCCCGGAGAAGGTGCTGGTTCCCCCGGAGGCGTTGGCCAGGGTCAGGGTCGAGGTGACCGCGTTCGCCGGGATGGCGAACGGCGCGATGATCGAACCGCTGCCGGAGATCGTCGCCGCGGTGCCGTTCTGGGAGGCCACCAGGGTCGCCACCCCGCTCCCGAAGCTGCCGCAGTCGAACGTGACGGTGGCCGAAGCGGGCGCCACCGGGGCCGGGGCGGCCGTCGCCAGCGGAGCGGTCCCCAACCCGACCGCGAGCACCGCGCCGACTCCCAGGAGCGCGCTCGTTCCGAACCTTCCGTAGCGCATGGAATTCCCTTTCGGAGATCGAGTCCCTCCCGATCGAGAAGGACATGACCATTACTCCACGAATGACGTGGTGGGACAAGGTTTCACATTCGTCGACAAACACTCCGGGAATTACCGGATAAGTGTGTCGAGTATTTTCTGTACGCACTGTCAACCGTTTTTCCGGAAGCCGCCACGAGATCCGGCCACGGCTTTCCCCGGCGGATCCGACCGAACGGCTCCCTGACTTCAGCCCCCACCGCTCGACCGGCCCCTGCACGGGCTGCCGACTTGTCCGGATCCTTTCGCCCGCCGTCCGGCCCGGGTGCCCGGTGCACGACGTCCGAACGCGCCGGTGGCGCCGCCCGGAGGCGGCGCCACTGATCAGGCCCTGCTGTTCGGTTGTCCGTCGCAGTTGTCGGTGGACGTCAGCGGGCGTCGGGCGTCAGCTGTGGCGTCCGGGGCGGCGGTAGGCGGTGACGCAGAGGATCAGGCCGCCGAGGGCCGCGACCCCGCCGAGGGCGGCGAGCAGCGGGCCGTTCATCCGGCTGCCGGTGTTCGGCAGCGAGGGGCTGCTCGACCCCGACGGGGTGCCGCCGGTCGGGCTCTGGCTCCCGGTCGGGCCGACCGTCTGGGTCGGCGACGGCGAGCCGCTCGGGCTCGGGGACCCGCTCGCGGTCGGCGAGGAGGTCGGGCTCGGCGACGCGGTCGGCGAAGGCGAGGAGGTCGGGCTCGGCGACGCGGTCGGAGACGGCGAAGACGTCGGCGAGGGGGACGACGTGGGAGAGGGGGACGACGTGGGAGACGGCGAGGACGTCGGGCTCGGCGAAGACGTCGGCGAAGGCGACGAGGTCGGGCTCGGCGAGGACGTCGGAGACGGCGACGAGGTCGGCGACGGCGAGGCCGTGGGCGAGGGCGAGGTGGTGGGCAGGATCACGCCCATGTCCAGGTCCAGGTCCCGCTGGCCGCCCTTCAGGGTGACGGTCTGGGTGAGCCCGGTGGTCGGGTCGGCGTCCGAGTCCTTGCTCGGGTCCGTGCCCGCTCCCCGCTTGGTGACGGTGGCACCCGACGGCAGCGTCGACAGGTCGAACTGCACCTGGTAGCTGCCGTCCGGCAGGTTGTCGAACAGGTAGTGCCCGGTCGAGTCGGTCACCGTCGTGACCGGCTTGCCGTCCTTGTCCCGCACCGGCTGCCCGTTGCCGTCCAGCAGCTTCACGGTGACGCCGGGGATGCCGGGGTCGCCGGGCTTCTGGATGCCGGAGCCGTCCAGGTCCTGCCAGACGAAGTCGCCGAGCGCGTTGTTGGAGGGCGCCATCCGCTTGACCGCGACGCCGACCTTGGCGGGCTCGGCGGGCAGCAGCTGCCGGCCCTCGTTGTCGGTGGCGGTGAAGGCGAAGCTGTTCCAGGCGTAGTCGCCCTCGGGCGCGTCGTAGGAGGCGACCATCGGCCAGGTGAGGGTGAAGGCGTCGCCGGAGGCGATGGTGCCGGGGCGGTGGATGCGGAACCAGGTCGCGGTCCCCGGGCCGGGGAAGGCGGTGCTCCAGGTCGCGGCGCTGTTGCAGCCGGTGCGGGTGACGATCACCGGCTCGACGCAGGGGTTGGGGTCGGTGGTGTACTCGATGACCACGGTCGGGTCGCTGGCCGTGATCGGCTGGCTCAGCGAGGGGGTCCAGGCGCTGCCGCGGGGGGCGTCCTGGGTGAGGACGTAGTTGTCGCCCGGGGTGGGCAGCTTGTCGTAGGCGATGAAGTCGGAGACCGGGTCCGGGGAGTCGTTGCGGACGGTCATCCGCCAGGAGGTCTGGCCGCCGGGGGTGGCGGTGCCGATGGTGACGTAGTCGGCGTCCAGGTCGCCCTTGACCTCCTTGTACGAGCGCAGCACCGCCGGCACGTCCACCTGGATCTTGGAGGAGGCGTGGCACATCAGCTCGGTGGTGTCGCCGTTGCCGTTGAGGTCCATGACGTCGGGGGTGCTGCCGCTGTCGGAGCCGGAGAACATGCAGGAGACCGGGTTGGTGGGCCGGTCGACGGTGACGTAGATGTCGTTGGTCAGCTCGCCGGAGCGGATGCTGCTGGCGACCTGGACGTCGAAGAGCATCCGGTAGGCCAGCTGGTCGTGCAGGTACGTCATGTCGGGCGCGCCGGCGGGCCATTCCATCTTCAGGATCTGGCGGCCGTCGGGGCCGGGGGTGACGGTGATCGAGCTGGGGGCCTTGGCGTCCGGGTAGTTCGGGTCCGGGCGGGCGGAGCCGTCGATGTAGACCACGCCGGCCGGCAGCACGTCGTAGAGGACGAGCGGGCGGTCGAGGTCGCGGGCGCTGCGGTTGTACGGGATGACCTGGAAGGTGGCCTTGCCGCCGGGCGCGGACAGCTCGCCGGCGACGGTGGTCTTGGCGGCGCCGAGGTTGGTCGCCGGGGTGATGGTGGTGGAGGCGCAGGCGTTGGCGGAGGCGCTGTTGTTGCCGTCGCTGGCGGTGGTGTCCACGCAGTTGGTCAGCGGGGCCGGGGCCGGGCGGCCGTCGTGGCCGGGGGTGGCGACCTGGGTGACCAGCTGGACGGCGTTGCCGGGACTCCAGCCGGTGGGGATGGGGCCGTCCCAGGTGAACTTGAGGCCGTCCAGCCACCGTCCGGCCGGGATGCCCAGTTCGTCGTTGGCGGGGTCGCCCGCGCCCTGGACGAAGGTGATCCGGCGGGGGCTGGAGCCGTTCAGCGGGCTGGTCGGGGTGAAGGTCTGCCAGGTGGGGTCGCCGTTGAGGCGGTACTGCACGGTGAGCTGGATGCTGGTCGGGTTCCACGGCTCGAACTGGAGGGACTGCGGGTAGATCCAGTTGTAGACGCCGTCGCTGCTGCCGGCGCCGGGGTCGGTCATGGTCAGGCTGGTGGCCGGACCGGAGGTGTTGGTGGCCGACAGGCTGAAGGAGTTGAGGTCACCGGAGACGGTGGTCTCCCGCCACACCTTGCTGGCGGTCACCACCACGCCGCTCGCCGGGGGGCGGAACTGGCCGGTGGTGGTGGAGGAGGAGTCCAGCCGCCGCTCGCTCTCGGTGAGCGGGGCGCCGAGCAGGTCCACGGTGTTGTCGGAGGTCGTCCCGTCCGGGAAGTCGGCCTCCGGGTAGTTGACGACCAGCACGCCGGGCAGCCGGCAGCCGCCGCGCCCGTTGCCGGAGGTGAACGCCCCGATGTCGTAGCCCCAGGTGTTCGGCCCGGGGGCCACCTGGGACCAGCCCGGCGAGCGGCCGAGGTCCACCACCGCGCCGGGCGGCAGGGTGTCCAGCAGCCGGCTGGTGTCCAGGTCGACGTTGGGCACGTTGTCGGTGGCGCAGGCGCTGAACTGGTAGGTGACGGTGCGTCCGTCGCTGCTGGAGGTCTGGATGCCCTTGGTGACGGTGTACTGCGGCTGGACGGCCGCCTTGGTGTCGGCGGTCGCGGTCTGCGAGGTCTCGCCGGTGGCCGACATGGTCGCCGAGTTGGTCGAGGCCGCCCCGTTGGGCGTGGAGAAGTTCGGGTACTTCATCGTCACCGTGATGGTGGCGGTGGTGCCCGGGCTGAGGTTCTTCAGCTTGATGTCCATGGTGCCGCCCATCGCGCCCGTGGCGGGCACGGTGGAGGCGGCCTCGTCGACCGATGACGGGTCGGGCGTCCAGCCGACGAACTGCATGTTGGCGGGCAGCGTGTCGAGGATCTGGCCGTTCGCGCACTCGGTGATCGAGCACGTGTAGCGCAGGGTGTAGGTGACGTTCTCCCCCGGGGAGGGCGTCGCCTTGTCCACACTCTTGGTGAAGGAGATCGCGGCCTGGGCCGGTGGCGCCAGCACGCTGCTGCTGAGCAGCGAGCCCGCCACCAGTGCCAGAACCGAGGCGATCCGCCCGGTCCGGAATCGAAGTCGCATGGCAGGCAGTTCATCCGACTGCCCGACGCCGCTCTTGACGGCGCGAGGACGGGTCACGGTGATTCACCTGCCCGGCCCACGGATGGCACGACCCCCACCACCCTGCGCCCCGATCCGCCCGGACGCCGCGAGCCCCCCGATCGCCGCCCGTGGAATCACCCGATCGTCGTACTCCGCGCACGCCCGGACGGGATACAAAGGACGAGAGGCAAAGAACGGGTAAAGCGACCGACCGGAGGAAGCCCAGATGACCGACCGCCCGACCGCTCCCGTCCCCTTCACCACCGAGGACACCGTGTTCGGCGCGATCACCGTGGACCTCCGGGGCCAGCAGCGGGTGACCGTCTCCGGCGAACGGATTCCCACCGTCGTCCTCACCCGCGACCCGGCGGGGGACCCGGACGGAAAGCCGAACGGCGAACCGGACCCGCAGATCGCGATCGGCACCCGCGACGCCGAGCGCCTCACCCTGACCGTGGACGGCGCCCCGGTGCCGCTCCGGCCGGGCCGGGGCAGGTTCCTCCGGGGCTCCTACCGGGTCGAGGTCTCCCACCGGGGCGCGGTGTACGTCCTGGTCCCGGACTCCATCCCCAGCAGTCGACTCACCCGCGACGGCAGGCGCCTCGGCGACTTCTCCTGCGACGGCGACCAGATCGTCATCGCCGACTGGCGGGAGGACGCCGACGCCCGCCCGGCCGACGCCGCCATCGGCTACGCCTTGGCCGCCGCCTTCGGCACCGGCGGGCACCCGACCTGGATGCTGCTGGTGGAAGGGGTCGCCGCCCTCATCCCCTGAACCGCCCGGCCAGGACGGCTCTTTCGCGCGCCCTGCGTGCCCTGCGCGCCCCGGCGGACCCGGCGGGTGCCACCGTGCCCCTCACCACCGTTATGGGGAACGGTTGTTGATCTTGAATCATGACGGCACCGTACGCGGCGGCCTGCCGGGCGAACCGGCGAACGAGGCCCGGGGCTCGACGGGTGCGGGGGTCGGCTGATCCCGCCCGCGCGCCCGTCTCCGCTGCCGGGCAGGTCGACTGAGAAAGTGTTGGGTTAGCTGGTGACTACTGGTTGTTGAGGTCGTCGGCGAGGCGGCGTGCTGCTTCGGTCTCGATGGTGCCGCGCGGTTCGATCT
>NZ_JBEOSV010000013.1:0-162955 GCF_040303245.1 Kitasatospora sp. NPDC096077
AGACACACATGCCGGTGATATTCGCGGGTCCCCAGACCGCGAAGATCACCGGCATGCATCACGCCACGGAGTTGATCACTTACCCAACACTTTCTGAGCCGCGCCGCTGTCCGAGTCGCGTGGCCGTCCCGGTCCCGCAGCCGCCCGAACCCCGCACGCGGCCACGGCCGTGCCACCCCGCACCGCCCGTTCCGGCCGCGGCCGGGTCCGGGCCGGTGCCCCGGGTGCAGCAGGCCGGGCTGCGGTGGGGTCCCGCGTGAGTCAGGCTCGATCGGGGCCCGGGACGCACCCGGACCCGGACTGGACCCGGACCGGGCCCGGCAGCCCGAGCGTCGGAACGGCCCGTACTCGGGGGTCGGGCCCACGGACATACGCCTGAAGGTGGAGACGGTACCCCGTGGGTTGGATGCAAGATCGCGACCTCGTGGTGACGCTCCGGCAGGTCGGCCCGGGCCACCATGGATACACCCGGCCGGCGGAGTGCTCAGCCCGGACGGGTGACGGACGGCCCGGCGACGGTGCCGTCCGGACCGGACGCATCGGATCCACCGGACGCACCGGACGCACCGGGCACAGCGGCAACGGACACGGAGAGGGCAGCCAGGCATGAAGGGCATCGTGAGCAAGGTCGCGCTGGGAGTCGCGGGCACCGGCATGGCCGTCGCCGTGGGCGCCGTGGCCATCGGCCCCCGGGTGTCCGAGTGGTACGACGGGCGCCACCAGGAGCAGGTCTCGTACGACAGCGGTACCCAGGCCAAGGCCGACCGCCGCTCGATGCCCACCTGGCTGCCCGACAACGCCTCCTCGGTCAAGTACCTGATGTCCACCACGGGCGACGACCGACTGCTGCGGGCGACGCTGCCCGAGGGTCGGCTGCCCGTCGGCTGCAGCACCGGGCTGTCGGGCAAGGGCCCGCACCCGGTGCCGGTCTCGCTCAAGGCGGGCTGGTTCCCGGAGGGCATCGCGGCCAAGGCCGTCGGCACCTGCGGGCACTACAATGTGACGCTCACCGGCAACCAGCTCTACGCGTGGCAGGACGGCGCGACGATGCAGGCGGCCCTCCGGGCCGAGCACGTCGCCAAGCACTGAGGGTGCTGACCGGGCACTGATCCCGGATCAGCCGTCCTGACCAGGGAACGAACGGCCCGCCGGGCACCGGAAGGTGCGGGCGGGCCGTCGTCGTGCGCGTGCTGTGGATCGGCCGGTGGGCGGATCCGTCCCGGGAGCACCCCTGGTGTCCAGGCACCTGCCGGGCTGCGATAGGACGGATTGCGAACGAACACCTGTCACCGCGTCCGTTAGGAGAGCCATGCCCGGCCCGACCGTCGGTCCCACCGACGACACGTCGACCGCTCCCGTCCCCGCCCAAGCCTCCGCCCCGGTGACCGCTGCCCCGGTGACTGCTGCCCCAGCGACCGGTACTGCGGAGGCCGGTTCCCCAGCGACCGGTACTGCGGAGGCCGCCGGCCCGACCGGCCCCGGCCGGGCCACGATCGCCGTTCTCGGCGGCCTCACCGCGCTCGGCCCGCTCACCACCGACCTCTACCTCCCCGGCCTGCCGGCGATCGCCCAGGACCTGGCGGCCGAGCCGGCCGCCGTCCAGCTCACCCTGACCTTCTCGATGTTCGGGGTCGCGGCCGGGCAGCTGCTCTTCGGGCCGCTCAGCGACCGCTTCGGGCGCCGCCCGCCGCTGCTCGCCGGGCTGGTCGTCTACACCCTCTCCAGCGTGGTGTGCGTGGTCGCGCCGAACCTGACGGTGCTGATCGCGGCCCGCTTCGTCCAGGGCGTGGCCGGGTCGGCGGGACTGGTCATCGGTCGGGCCGTCGCCCGGGACCGCTTCCAGGGCGTGGCGATGCTGCGCTTCCTCGCCTCGATCGCGCTGATATCCGGGCTGGCGCCGATCCTCGCGCCGATCATCGGGGCGCAGCTGATGCGGTTCACCTCCTGGCGCGGCACGTTCGGGGCGCTCACGGCGCTCGGACTGCTGCTCGCGCTGGCCGCGTTCGGGGCGCTGCGCGAGAGCCTGCCGCCGCAGGCCCGGAACGGCGGCGGGGTGGGTACGGCGCTGCGCACGATGGGCCGGCTGCTGCGGCACCTGCCGTTCCTGGGGCTGGCGCTGACCAGTTCGCTGGCCTTCGGCTCGCTGTTCGGGTACATCAGCGGGTCGTCGACGGTGCTCCAGCACGTGTACCAGGTGTCGCCGCAGACCTACAGCCTGCTGTTCGGGCTGAACTCGCTGTCGATCGTGGTGATGACCCAGTTGAACGGGCGGGTGCTGGCGCCGCGTTTCGCGGCGCGGTCGCTGATGCTGGCCGGGCTCGTGGCGGCGGTCGTGGCGGGGGTGGCGCTGGTGCTGCTGACGACGGTGTGGGACTTCGGGCTGGCCGGGTTCTGCCCGCCGCTGTTCGTGCTGATGGGCAGCCTGGGGGTGGTGCTGCCGAACACGGCGGCGCAGGCGCTGAGCCTGGTCGAGCCCCAGCAGGCGGGGACCGCCTCGGCACTGCTGGGGACGGGAAACTTCCTGTGCGGCGCGGTGGTCGCACCGCTGAGCAGCCTCGGCGGACGGCCGTCGGCCACGCTGTTGGCGGTGGTGGTCCTGGGGTGCGGGATGCTGGCGCTGGCGGCGTACGTGACGCTGTGTCGGCCGGGGCGGCTGCGCGAGGCGGCGGCCGGCAGCTGACGACTGACAGCTGACAGGCGACGGCAAACAGATAACAGCTGACAGATGATGAAATCTGTCAGCTGTTATCTGTTGTCTGACTGCTGTCGCCTGTTACCTGTTACTTGTCACCTGCTACCCGTCGTCCGTCAGGCGATCGAGAAGTCGTCCCCGTACACACCGCCCTGCCCGTACCAGCCGTGCAGGTACACCGTGACGGTGCCGGAGGCGCCGGTGGTGAAGGGGACGGACAGCTTGGTCCAGCCCGAGGAGTTGGTCCAGGTGCTGGCGGTGGCGCCGCCGCTGACACCCAGGTAGGCGTAGTTGCCCTGAACCCAACCGCTCAGCGTGTAGCTGGTGTTGGGCTTAAGCGTCACGGTCTGCGTGCAGTCGCCGGTCTGGCTCGCGGAGGCCGCGGCCTGCAGCGCGTACGAACCGGAGTGGACCGGCGTGGTGACGATGCCGCCACCGCTCTGGCAGGTCCACGGGGCCAGGTTGCCGGTCTCCAGGTCGCCGTTGACCAGGCCGGTCGACGGGGCGGAGCCGGTGACGGTCAGCGCGTAGGTCGCGGTGTGGGTGCCGGACGGCGCGGTGGCGGTCACGGTCAACGGGTAGGTGCCCGCCGCGGCGGCCGAGTTGGTGGTGATGTTCAGGGTGGCGCCGCTGCCGGCGGTGACGCTGCCGGGGGTGACGGTGGCGGTGACGCCGGTCGGGGCACCGCTGACGCTGAGGTTGACGCTCTGCGCCGAGCCGGCCGTGACCGCCGTGGCGACGGCTGCCGAGGCGGACGAACCGGCCGCCACGGTACCCGAGTTCGGGTTCACCGCGACCGAGAAGTCATTGCCCGGCTGGTTGCCCGTGACGTTCAGGGTGAAGACCCCGGTGTGGCTGCCGGAGGCCGCGCTGCCGGTGACCGTGAGCGGGTAACTCCCGGGCGCCACCGAGGAGGTGGTGGTGATGTTCAGGGTGGCGCCGTTGCCGGCGGTGACGCTGCCGGGGGTGACGGTGGCGGTGACGCCGGTCGGGGCGCCGCTGACGCTGAGGTTGACGCTCTGCGCCGAGCCGGCCGTGACCGCCGTGGCGACGGCCGCCGAGGTCGACGAACCGGCCGCCACGGTGCCCGAGTTGGGGTTCACCGCGACCGAGAAGTCGTTGGTCACCGTCGAGCCGCTGGTGAACGGGGCGAAGACGTGGGTGAAGTCCCAGGTGTTCTGCGCGATGCCGGAGCAGGAGTCGTCCCCGCCCTTGCCCACGCAGCCGCCGTTGTCGCGCTGGAGCGCCCAGAAGGACAGCGTGCTGATGCCCTTCGACACCGCCCAGTTGTAGACGGTGGTGGCGTTGGCGACGGTGAAGGTCTCGGCCGCGCCGTAGTCGTCGATGCCGGGCATCTCGATGATCCCGATCGAACCCCACAGCTGCGCCGGGGACTTGCCCGGGTAGAGCCCGGCGAGCTGGTTGTACAGGCCCTGCGCCGAGGTCTGGGTGTCGGCCGCCATGTCGTGGGTGGCGCCGTCGTAGTAGTCGAAGGTCATCATGTTGACGACGTCGACCCGCGCGTTGTTGCTGACCGCGTTCCGCAGCACCGCGAGGCCGCTGTCGGCCAGCCCGCTGGTGGTCGTCGGCAGGGTGTAGGAGAACTGGACGTTGCGCCCGTTGCCGGCCGCCCAGTCCTGCACGACCTTGATCGCCTTGTTGCGGCGGTCGATGCCGGCCGTGTTGGTCAGCGAGTTGTCCTCGATGTCGAGGTCGATCCGGCTGATGTCGTAGGTGGTGATCAGGTTCTCGTAGGCGGCCGCGATCTGGTTGACGTCGGTGCAGCTGTCGGCCAGTTCGGTGCCGGTGTTGTCGGCGGTGTAGCCACCGAAGGAGGGGATCACGTCCCCGCCGTTGGCGCGGATGGTGGCGATGTCGGAGCCGAAGGTCGAGGAGGAGACCGGCTTCGAGGTGTCGCCGTTCCAGTACGGGGTGCAGGACCCCTTGGTGGCGGCCTGGAGGAAGGCCATCGTCAGGTACTTGGCGCCGGACTGCGCGGCCAGGGTGGCGGGGCTCTGGCCGGTCCAGGACTCGAAGTAGGGCGCGAAGACCCGGCTGGGGAGCGGGGTGGCGGCCTGGGCGGAGCCCGTCCCGGCGGCGACCAGTCCGGCCGAGGCGGCCAGCGTGGCGCAGGCCGTCAAAGCGGCCTGGACGGTTCTGCGAAGACGCATGGATTCTTCTCCAACAGACGTGGTGGGGCAGGACGTTGGGGAGGAGCAGGGCCGGGGTGCCGAGGGCCGTGTGGGGTCGGCCGCGCGGGCACCCGGTCCGGAGTGTTCGGTGCGGACGCCTTCCGTGCGGACACGTTCGGCGGGGACACCTTCGGTGCGGACACAGGGGCGTGCGGAACCCACCGACTCCCGCGTGGAGGCGGGTGACGGTGCGATCGTGTGCACGCCGAACGGAGCGGGGGTGGAGCGGGACAGGGCAGGGCAGTGCCTCAGCCGCCGGTGGTCACACCCCCACAGTGCATCCCGGTCGGATCGACATGCTTATGTTTGGACTAGACCACTGGTCTGTCAAGACGCCTAACAGTTCGTCAGCGGACGGCCCTGACCGCTACCGGGCCGGGGACGCCGATGGCCGCGCACCCGGCGGGCGGGGCGCGGCCACGGCTGCCCGGAGCTCAGGACACCGGGCGGTTCTGGGGGCGGGGCGGTTCTGGAGACAGGGCGGAACGGCGTCAGTGCGGCGGCGGGCAGAGGGTGGCGCGCAGCGCGTCGTCGATCTTCGCCACGGTGTCCGGGTCGAGGCTCCGGGGGTGCTCGGACGAGGTGAAGTTCTGCTTGGCCAGCTCGGCCAACTTGGCCTTGTCCTTGGGGAACTGGTACATCGCCTGGCACTGCTTGCGGGCCTGGTCCACCACCTGGTCGGGCTTGCCGCCGACGATCGCCGGGTCGATCGCGTTCAGCGCGGCGACCGTCTTGCCGGTGAGGTCGGCGTCCGGCTTGGCGGGCAGCCCGGCGTCGGTGGGCGGAGCGGGCTTGGCCGGGGCCGAGCCGGGCGCTTCGGGCGTGCCGGGTGCGTCGGGCGTGGCGGGCACGGAGGCCGGCGGTGCGGGCGTCTCGGGCGCGTCGGAGCCCGAGGCGGTGGTGGCGCCGGACGGGGTGGCAGCGGCGACGGTGGCCTTGTTCGAGCCGGAGGCCGAGGTGGAACCCGAGCTGGAGCAGGCAGCGAGGCTCACCGCGGCGAGTGCCGTGAGGGAGGCGGCGAGGAGACGAGTACGCATGGGCGTCACACTGTCATGTTCGCGGCGCCGAAGGGAAGGTCCCGTCCTGCCGACGAACCGGCCCCGGCACGCCGAACGGCGGCCCCGGGGAAGATCCCCCGTGCCGCCGTCCGTCGTCCGTCGTACCCGGGCCGGGTGTCAGCCGAGCCCGTTGGCCTTCAGCCAGTCCTTGGCCACCGCCGACGGGTCCTCCTTGTCGACCGAGACGCGCTTCATCAGCCCGGTCAGCCCGGCGGTGTCGAGCTTGGCCGACACCGCGTTGAGCGCCGCCGTCGCATTGGCGTCCACGCCCGCCTTGTTGATCAGCGGGGTGATGTTCTGGGCGCCGAAGACGTTCTTCGGGTCGCTCAGCGCGACGAGCTTGTACTGGACGATCTTCGGGTCGGTGGTGAACACGTTGCCGACCTGGATGCTGCCGTCCTTGAGCGCGTTCGCGGTGGTGTCGGCGGTGGGCTTCCACTCCTTGAAGGTCAGCCCGTAGACGTCCTTGAACTGCTGCTCGCGCCGGGACTTGAACTCCGGCGGGCCGCCGATGGTGAACTCGCCCGCCTTGGCGGCCAGGTCGGAGATGCTCTTGAGGCCGTACTTGTCGGCGGTGTCCTGGGTGACGCTGAGCGAGTCCTTGTCCTCGGCGGGCGAGGAGTCCAGGATCCCGAGCGAGGCGGGCAGCGCCTTGGTCAGCGCCGCGTTCACGTCCTGGGTGGTGACGGCGGTGTTCTTGGCGTCCAGGTAGGCGAGCAGTGCGCCGTTGTACTCGGGCAGCACGGTCAGGTTGCCGCTCTGCAGCTGCCCGTAGAGCACCTCGCGGCTGCCGATGTTGAACTTCTCCTCGACCTTGACGCCCTTGGCCTTGAGCGCCTGCGAGTAGATCGACCCGAGCAGGACGTTCTCCGGGAAGTTCGCCGAACCGACGACCACCGTGCCACCGGAACCACCGGAGCCGCCGGTGCCACCGGACGCCGCACTGCCGGAGGAGGCGGTGGACCCGCCGCCGAGCGGGTTGCTGCTGCTCCCCGAGGAGCCGCACGCGGTGGCGCCCAGGGCGAGCGCGGCGAGCGTGCCGAGGAGAACGGCGCGCCTGCTTCTCTTCAATGTCGACATGGTGACAGTAGTCCTTCCGGAGCGGATGGGAGAGGAGAGCCTCAGCGGGCCCGGCGCTGGGCGCGCACCCCGGGCGGGAGCGCGAACCGGGCGAGCAGGGAGAAGAACAGCTGGGCGCCGACCGCGAGCAGCACCACCAGCAGCGCACCGCCCACGGTCACCGCGTACTGCCGGGTGGCCAGCCCGTCGATGACGTAGCGGCCCAGGCCGCCGAGCCCGACGTAGGCGGCCACCGTGGCGGTCGCGATCACCTGGACGGTCGCGGTGCGGAAGCCCGCCAGCAGGGTCGGCGCGGCGGAGGGCAGGCAGACCTGGAACAGCACCTGCGGGTGGGTCAGCCCGATCCCGCGCGCGGCGTCCCGGACGTCCGGGTCGGTGCCGCGCACCCCCTCGACGGCCGCCACCAGCAGCGGCGGCGCGGCCAGTGCGACCAGCGGGATCAGCACGGCGGTGTCGCCGACACCGGCCAGCAGCACCGCGAGGGTCACCAGGCCGAGGGTCGGCAGGGCACGGGCGGCCCCGGCGAGTGCGGTGACCGCGGTGACGCCGCGGCCCGTGTAGCCGATCAGCAGTCCGAGCGGGACGGCGAGCAGCGCCGCGTAGAGCAGTGCCTCGCCGGAGAACAGCAGGTGCTCGGAGACCCGGTGCACGATCGAGTCCGGACCGCTGCGGCGGTCCGGGTCGGAGAAGAAGTCGGTCAGCCAGTTGAGCCAGTTCACGAACCCGCCCCCTGCTCCCGGACGGCCCAGGGCGCGAGCAGCCGGCGGGCGACCACCAGCAGCAGGTCGACGGCCAGCGCCAGGACGGCGATCAGCACGATGCCCGCCACGATCGGGGTCGGGAAGGTGCGCTGGAAGCCGTCGATGAACAGGTAGCCCAGCCCGCCGCGGCCGATCAGCGCGCCCACGCTGGCCAGCGAGATGCTGGACACCGCGGCGACCCGCAGCCCGGCGATCAGGTAGGGCACGGCGGCGGGCAGTTCGACGGCGGTCAGCCGGTGCCACGGCCCGTACCCCATCGCGGTGGCGGCCTGCCGGACGGAGTCCGGGACGGCGCGCAGCCCGTCCACCGTGGTCGGCAGCAGGACGGCGAGGGCGTAGAAGGTGAGCGGGATCATCACGGTCGCCTGGGTGGCGAGCCCGGTGTACGGGATCAGCACCACGAAGACGGCCAGCGAGGGCAGCGCGTAGACGATGTTGAAGACCGCCGACAGCGGTTGGTACAGCCGGGGGAAGCGGGCGCAGGCCAGGCCGAGCGGAACGGCCAGCAGCAGTCCGATGAGTACCGGGACCAGGGCGATCACGGCGTGGTCGGCGAGCAGGCTGCCGAGGTAGCCGAGGTGGTCGCCGATCCAGTACCAGCGGACGATCGGTTCATCGTCCACCGTCGGCTCCGTCCGCCGGGGGCGTCCTGTCGGCGTCGACGGCCTCTTCGGCGTCGACTGCCCTCGCCGGGCCCGCCGTCTCTTCCGGGCCAACGGTCTTCGCCGGGCCCGCCGTCCGGCCGAGGCCGACCGCCGTGCCATCGGCGGGCGTGAGCGCGGCCAGGACGGCCTCCCGGCTCGCGGTGCCGATCGCCCGACCGTCGGCGTCCAGGACGACCGCGACCCCGGCGGGGGAGAGCACGGCGGCGTCCAGGGCGGCGCGCAGGGTGTCGGTGTCCCGGCGGTAGCCGGCCGCGGACCGGAGCTCGGCGCCGGCGCCGCCGCGGTCGATCCAGCCGATCGGGCGGCGCTCGTCGTCCAGGGCCAACTCCCAGTCGCCGTACCGGAGTCCGTCACCGACCGGGCGATGTGCCACGGCCGTCGCGGGCCGCAGAGCGAGGCCGCGCAGGCCCCGGTCGCGGCCGAGGAAGGCGGCCACGCCGTCATCGGCGGGGGAGGTCAGCAGGGTGTGCGGGTCGGCCAGCTGGGCGATCCGGCCGTGCTCGCGCAGCACCACGACCTGGTCGCCGAGTCGGACGGCCTCCTCGATGTCGTGGGTGACGAACAGCACCGTCTTGTGCAGCTCGGACTGCAGTCGCAGCAGCTCCTCCTGGAGCCCGGCCCGCACCACCGGGTCGACGGCGCTGAACGGTTCGTCCATCAGCAGCACCGGCGGGTCGGCGGCCAGCGCCCGGGCCACGCCGACCCGCTGCTGCTGGCCGCCGGACAGCTGGAAGGGGTAGCGCTTGGCGGTGCCGGGGGCGAGCCCGACCAGTTCGAGCAGTTCGGCGGCCCGGGCACGGGCCTTCTTGCGGTCCCAGCCGAGCAGGTAGGGGACGGTGGCGATGTTGTCGATCACCTTGCGGTGCGGGAACAGCCCGGCCTGCTGGATCACGTAGCCGATGCCGCGGCGCAGCTTGGCGGGTTCCAGGGTGGCGACGTCGGCGTCGTCCAGCAGCACCCGGCCCGAGGTGGGCTCGACCATCCGGTTGACCATGCGCAGCAGGGTGGTCTTGCCACAGCCGGACGGTCCGACCAGGACGGTTATCCGACCGGTCGGGACCTCAAGGTCCAGTCCTTCGACCGCGATGGTGCCGTCGGGGTGGCGCTTGCCGGCGCCCTCGAATCTGATCACGGAGTGTTTCCTCGTCAGGGCGCTCCGGGGAGGCGGCGCCTGTGTCGGTCGGTCTTGCGGGTCGTTCGGTTGACGGTGGTTTCACCCGTTCGGGCGTTCTTCCGCCCGCGTGGCTGCCCAGGTTCGGACCGGCGGAAACTCTGATCAGACTATGACCTGCATCATCCCCTGTCCCTGATTTACGACCCGGCACGTGGCGTGACCCCGGCTCGGCGGCCGGGGAACACACCGCGTGACCACCGGTTATCAGCCGTCGGCGGCCACGGGGTGTGACCCCGACTCACCGGCCGGGGCCACGCGGCGTGATCCCGGCTCAGTCGCCCGGGCGGGTGGGCAGACCGTCGGCCGCCCAGCCGACGAACCCGCCGTCCAGATCGGTCGCCCGGTGCAGCCCGAGCTCGCGCAGCGAGGCCGCGGCCAGGCTGGAGGCGTAGCCCTCGGAGCAGATCACGATCACCTCGACGTCATAGCCCGAGGCCTCCGGGATGCGGTGGCTGCCGGTGGGGTCCAGCCGCCACTCCAGGACGTTGCGCTCGATGATCAGCGAGCCGGGGATCCCGCCCTCGGCCGCCCGCTGCGCCGCCGGACGGATGTCCACCAGCAGCGCGCCCTCCAGATGGGCCTGGTAGGCCTCCCGCGCGCGCGGACGGTGGACGCCCTCGCGTGCTCGCTCCACCAGGTCGTCGATCGTGGTCACCACTGTTCCGGTCCTTCCTCGGAGGTGCGGACGAGCCCGCCGGCCCGCAGGTCGTAGTGCGCCATCGAGCTGAGCGGGGGCGAGTAGGCGTGCAGGGTGACGGCCGGGCCGGAGGCGGTGTTGCGCACGTCGTGCACGTACTCCGGGCCGAAGGCGCGGGCGGTGCCGGCCGGGACCCGGCGGATCAGCAGGCCCTGGTCCGGGCCGCCGAGCGACAGCTCCTCCAGCTCGCCGAGCGCGACGGTGAAGGCGCCGCGCGAGCCGCCGTGGTCGTGGAAGCCGGTGGACTGGCCGGGCAGCCAGCTGATCAGCCAGACCTCGTGGTCGTCGTCGGCCGCCAGGCGCTGGAACCAGCGCTCCTCGGTGGAGAGCCGGACCAGGTGGATCCACCGGTCGGGCTGCTCGGCCAGCTCGCGGACGAGGGTCCGCAGGGTGCGCGGGCTGAGCGGGGCGCGGGCCGGTCCGGCAGGCGAGGAGCCGGCGGACGAGGGGCCGACGCGAGCCGGTCCGGCGGAGGGCGACGAGTCCGGGGTTCGGGTCGGGGGCTCGGAGATCAGGTCAAGGCTCATGGGGCGTCCTCGGGTGCGGCGGGGAACGTCGTCAGGGTGTGCGCCCCGGGCCGGCGGTCGTGGTGACGGCGGGCGGGGACCGGGGGAGCGGCCCGGCCCGGTACGCACGGGTGCGCCGAGTGGGAGCGGGGTTCAGGACTGCGGGTGCGGGTGCGCGGTACGGGCCCTGGCGGAGGTCACAGGGCGGCACCGGCGGAGCGGAGCAAGGTCAGCGGGCACAGATGGAACTCGCCTGGCGTCGCAGATCGACGTGCAGGCGGCAGACCAGAAGGGTGCCGGAGTCCATGCACCGGATCTTTTCCGAGCCGGTCGGACGAAGTCAAGCCGGGGCGCCCGCTTGTTGCGGCCTGTTAACAGGATCTCCTCGACGAGCCCACCGTCCCCGGCCCGACCTCGGGCTCGGCCGTCGGGCTCAGCTGTCGGCGTCGGTCCTCGGGCTCAGTCCTCCACGGGGGCGCGCGGGGCCGGCGGGGCGGTGGCCGGCGCGGCGGCGGGTGAGGCGGCGGGAGCGGGCACGGACGCCGGGCCGCCGGAGGACCCGGCGGCTCCCTCCGCGAGGGCCTGCTCGATCACCGGCCCGGCCTGCTCGCCCAGGTAGCGACCGAGCGTCTGGTAGGCGTCGAACTGCTGGTGGTTGAACCACTGGTCGCTGGTGCCGTCGTTCGGGAAGGCCCGGTTGGCGATCGCGTAGGACTGCAGCTCGTACGGCATGTCGGCGGTCAGCACCGCCTGGAGGACGATCAGCGTGCCGGGCGGTCCGGCGTCGGGCTCGCCGTCGACGGCCGGGTAGTGGATGTCCCCGGTGATCACGCCGCGGGTCGAGAGCCGGTCGGACAGCTGGGCCGCCAGTCCGCGCAGCGGCACCCCGCCGCCGTCGCGGACGGTGGGCGCGCCGCCCGGGATCAGTAGCTCCGGCTGGTGCAGCGTGATGACGATGCCGAGCTCCTCGCGGGCCAGGGTGATCGCGGCGGCCAGGTTGGCGGCGTAGCCGGAGTCCCCGCTGGCGTCGATGCTCACCGCCATCCGCACCCGGTGGCGCAGCAGCTCGACCAGCCCGAGGTTCTCGTAGTGCCCGCCGTCGGTGGTGAGCAGAAAGCGGTCGTCCACGGGGAACCGGCCGGTCAGCTCCCGCAGTTGGTAGGGGAGCCGACGGACGAAGGGCTGCCCGGCGCGGCGCCAGTCCGGTGTGCCGGACCAGGCCGGGCCGAGTTCGGCCGGGTTGGGCAGCCACGTTCCGAGCCGGGCGTTGGTCACCGCGAACAGCCCCTGGTAGACCCGGGATTGGCGGCCCATCGCGGAGGAGAAGGCGGCGCCGGAGACGGCCATCGCGGACTGCACGGTGAGGTCCCGGGCGATGTGCCGGCGGGTGCGCCGTTCCAGCAGGTCGGTGCGCGCGTACCCGACGTCCGGGCCGCCCACGTAGTCGTGCGAGAGTGTGAAGGAGACCGCCCGACGGCCCGGTGGCGTACGGGAGTTGCCGGAGAGGTTGGCCGCCGCCGAGAAGATCACCTGCGGGAAGTCGGGGTGCCGGGCGGCGTAGTGGCTCAGCCAGGTCTGCTCCCGGTAGAAGTCGTACCGGCGGGCGGTGGTGCGGCCGCCCTCGGTGACCCGGCGGACCGCGAACGCCGAGGCCAGCCGCAGCCGGTAGAACGGGTGCAGGCTCATCCAGGTCTGGTCGAGGTTGAGCCCGACCGCGCCGAGCACCAGCGGCAGCAGCACCTGGACGGCCGTCGGCCAGGCGTACCCGGTGGCGACCGCCCAGCCGAGGGCCAGCAGCGCGCCCGCCGTGAGCGTGCCGAGCGCGGCCCACACCACCAGGTACTGCGGGAGGTTGGCGGTCAGCCCGCCGCCGATCCGGCCCGCGCCGCGCAGTGCTCCGGCGGCCGCGCGCACGCCCCGGCCGATCGTCCGGCGGTCGCGCCAGAGTATGCCGAGCAGCAGGGCGAGGTAGCTGAGCACGACGGTCAGGCTCAGCCCGGCGCCGGTCAGTTGCGGACCGGCCGCGAGCGCCTGTTGGAGCCGGACCGCGCCCCAGGCCAGGCCCGGCACCGCCAGCACCCCGAGGACCAGCAGCCCGGCCAGCGACAGCGCGACGTAGTTGAGCCGGCGCAGCGCGCGCGGCAGCGACGCGTGCCAGCCGAGCGGCGGGAAGACCAGCAGCCACAGCAGCCAGCACCCGGCCGCCGCGGCCAGCAGGGCGCCGAGGGCGGCCAGCGCGGGCGGACGGAACTCCAGGACGCCCGGTACGGCGCCCTGGTGGCGCAGGCCGGCGGCCGCCAGGGCGTGCAGGTCGGTGACCGGGACGGCGTGGTAGAAGCGGCTGAGGCCGAGGCCGAGCACCAGGACGGCGGCCAGCAGCAGGAACAGTGCCGACAGCACGCCGCGCAGCAGCGTTCCGAGGGCGACCAGCCACTCGCCGGCGCCGTCGGCGATGTACTTGCTGTGCCGGCGGAGGTGGTCCTCCTCCGGGGAGCCGGGCTCCAGCACGGTGTCCGCCGTCAGGCCCGAGAGGGCGTGCACCGGGCTGCCGGGCGCCGAGTCGCTGAGCGCGAGCTGCAGCGCGCCCACGGTGTAGCCGCCCCCGGAGACGGAGACCAGGTAGCGGGCCCGCTTCAGCCACGGGCGCAGCGCCTGGAGCGCGCCGAGCGTCACGCAGGCCGAGCGGATGCCGCCGCCCGAGGCGCAGAAGCCCAGTTCGGCGGGCTCGCGGCCGGGCGGCACCCGGCCGGCGTCCCGCCAGTGGGTATGGGCGCCGGGGGCGTCGGCCGCCGACGGCTCCGCGGACCGGTCCGTCGGCCCGTCCGTCGGCCCGTCCGTCGGCCCGTCCTTCGGCCGGCCCACTGACCGGTCCGAGTGCGGCTCCCGGTGCCGGTGCCGGAGACGACCGGACCGGTCGGTCACCGGCCAGGGCGGTATCAGCGCCGGGCGTTGCGGATCGGTGCCGTCCGGGCCGATTCCGTCGGCGGTGGCGGTGGCTGCGGAGGCCGAGGGCCGCAGGCCGCGCATCGCCCGGGCGGCCGTCACCGCCAGCAGGCCCGCCGCCGTCACCCCCGCGGGCAGGAGCAGCAGCCGACCGACCGTGGTGAGCGCCGCCGCGACCGCGAAGGGGGTGTCGGAGCCGCCGTGGTCGAGCCCCAGGTGCAGCAGGACGTTCGAGCCCAGGTCGCAGCCCGCGGCGAGCAGCCCGGCCAGCCCGACCACCAGCGCCGGGACGGCCCGGCGTCGCCGCCCGAGCACGTACCCGCCCAGCAGCGCCGCGGCCGACAGCGTCAGACCGTAGCCGCCGATCAGCCAGAACTCGGCACGCAGGGCCGCTCGGTACGCCGTGGTGCGCTCGCCGACCACGGCCTCGGCGGCCGCCCGGGAACCGGCCAGCTGCAGGGCGGTCAGGCGCGCCCCGGGCGACTGCCCGCGGGCCAGTGACAGCCCGAGGGCGAGCGGCAGCAGGGCCCCGAGGGCGAGCAGCAGCCCCGCCCAGGCGGGCAGGGCCGGCGGCCGCCCGTCCGGTGCCGACGCACCCGCCGTACGCTCCTCGATCCCGCTCACCGCAGCCATCCGTACCGCCCCCGTTCGGCCCCCTGTCGACCGTCGCTCCCCGCCGCGGACCCCGGAGCGCCTCCTGAACGCTCCCCGAGGATCCGCGGACGATCTCCGTACGGTCTCCGAAGTCGCCTTGTATCACCAGCAGATGACGATCGCTCGCACATCCATGCGGGTCCTACCCCGGCATGGCTGATTCCGCACCCCCGGTGTCCGCTTTCACTCGAATGAGTAAGGAGTTGCCTTCCGGGGTAGATGAGCTTTTCATCCCACCCACGGCCGACCGCGTGTCCGTGCAGCAAGATCGCCCCGGACGCGTTGCCACCGACGTATTGTCAGGCCACCGAGGCCCGGCCTACCGTCTACAGACCACGTTCTACGCACGTAGACCCATCGCGTGGACCCGTCACGTAGACCCCTGTGGTTCCCTGACCGGACCCGCAGGCGAGACCCTCCCCGTCAACCCTCAGACCGCGGGCCCGACCGCACGGCCGGGCCGCGGAGTTGCGGAGGTACCCATGTCGCAGATCGTCCGTGCCGCGCTCGTCCAGACCCGCTGGACCGGCGACCAGGAGAGCATGATCGCGCTCCACGAGCGGTACGCCCGCGAGGCCGCCGCGCAGGGCGCGAGGATCATCGGCTTCCAGGAGGTCTTCAACGCCCCGTACTTCTGTCAGGTCCAGGAGCCCGAGCACTACCGCTGGGCCGAGGCCGTCCCGGACGGTCCGACCGTGCGCCGGATGCGGGACCTCGCCCGCGAACTCGGCCTGGTGATGGTCGTGCCGGTCTACGAGGAGGAGCAGACCGGCGTGTACTACAACACCGCCGCGGTCATCGACGCGGACGGCAGCTACCTCGGCAAGTACCGCAAGCACCACATCCCGCAGGTCAAGGGCTTCTGGGAGAAGTACTACTTCAAGCCCGGCAACCTCGGTTGGCCCGTCTTCGACACCGCCGTCGGCAAGGTCGGCGTCTACATCTGCTACGACCGCCACTTCCCCGAGGGCTGGCGGGCCCTGGGCCTGGCCGGCGCGCAGATCGTCTACAACCCCTCCGCCACCAGCCGCGGCCTGTCCGGCTACCTGTGGCAGCTCGAACAGCCCGCCGCCGCCGTGGCCAACGAGTACTTCGTCGCGGCCATCAACCGGGTCGGCACCGAGGAGTACGGCGACAACGACTTCTACGGCACTTCCTACTTCGTCGACCCGCGCGGCCAGTTCGTCGGCGAGGTCGCCTCCGACAAGGAGGAGGAACTCGTCGTCCGCGACCTCGACCTCGGCCTGATCGAACAGGTCCGCCAGCAGTGGGCGTTCTACCGCGACCGCCGACCGGACGCCTACGGACCGCTCGCCGAGGCCTGAGGAGCACCGCGATGACCACCCGCGACCCGCAGCAGCGCACCCTCGTCCGCGGCGGCCTCGTCATCACCGCCACCGACGAACTCCACGCCGACGTCCTGATCGAGGGCGAGCGCATCGCCGCCCTGGCCGCCACCGGCAGCACCGCCGCCGAGGCCTGGACCGCCGACACCGTCATCGACGCCACCGGCCACTACGTCATCCCGGGCGGCGTCGACGTCCACACCCACATGGAGCTGCCGTTCGGCGGCACCGCGGCCTCCGACACCTTCGAGACCGGCACCCGCGCCGCCGCCTGGGGCGGCACCACCACCATCGTCGACTTCGCCGTCCAGCCCGTCGGCGGGGCGCTGCGCGAGGGCCTGGACGCCTGGCACGCCAAGGCCGAGGGCAACTGCGCGATCGACTACGCCTTCCACACCATCGTCTCGGACGTCAACGAGGCCGTCCTCAAGGAGATGGACGGGCTGGTCGACTCCGGCGAGTCCACCTCCTTCAAGCTCTTCATGGCCTACCCCGGCGTCTTCTACAGCGACGACGGCCGCATCCTGCGCGCCATGCAGCGCGGTGCGGCCAACGGCGGGCTGATCATGATGCACGCCGAGAACGGCATCGCCATCGACGTCCTGGTCGAACAGGCCCTGGCCGCCGGGCGCACCGCCCCGCGCCACCACGGCGAGGTCCGGCGCGAACTGCTGGAGGCCGAGGCCACCCACCGGGCGATCAGACTCGCCCAGGTGGCGGGCAGCCCGCTCTACGTGGTGCACGTCTCCGCGGCCTCGGCGCTGGCCGAACTCGCCCGGGCCCGCGACACCGGGCTCAACGTCTTCGGCGAGACCTGCCCGCAGTACCTCTTCCTCTCCACCGACAACCTCGCGGAGGAGGGCGCGGACGGCTTCGAGGGCGCCAAGTACGTGTGCAGCACGCCGCTGCGGCCGCGCGAGCACCAGGAGGCGCTCTGGCAGGGCCTGCGCACCAACGACCTCCAGGTGGTGTCCACCGACCACTGCCCGTTCTGCTACGTCGGGCAGAAGGAACTCGGCCGCGGCGACTTCTCGAAGATCCCCAACGGCCTTCCGGGGGTGGAGAACCGGATGGACCTGCTGCACCAGGCCGTGGTGGACGGGCGGATCAGTCGGCGGCGCTGGGTCGAGATCGCCTGCACCACCCCGGCCCGGATGTTCGGGCTGCACCCGCGCAAGGGCACCGTCGCGCCGGGCGCGGACGCCGACCTGGTGGTCTACGACCCCACCGCCGTGCAGACCGTCTCCGCCGCCACCCACCACATGAACGTGGACTACTCGGCCTACGAGGGCCGCCGACTCACCGGCCGGGCCCGGACGGTGCTCTCCCGCGGCACCGTGGTGCTGGACGACGGGCACTGGCTCGGCCGGGCCGGGCACGGCACCTTCCTGCGCCGCGACACCTGCCAGTACCTGACCTGATCCCCCCTGCCGTCCGGGGCCGCGGCGTGCGCGCTTCGGCCCCGGGCCGCCCTCCCGACCCCTCTCCCGGAGCTCCCCATGGACATCGGCCTCGTCCTGCAGACCGACCCGCCCGCCCGCCTGCTCATCGACCGCATGATCCGTGCCGAACGGGCCGGGTTCAGTCACGGCTGGACCTTCGACTCCTGCGTGCTGTGGCAGGAACCCTTCGTCATCTACAGCCGCATCCTCGCCGAGACCGAGCGGCTGACCGTCGGCCCGATGGTCACCAACCCCTCCACCCGCACCTGGGAGGTCACCGCCTCCCTGTTCGCCACCCTCAACGACATGTACGGCAACCGCACCGTGTGCGGCATCGGCCGCGGCGACTCCGCCATGCGGGTGGCCGGCCGCCGGCCCGCCACGCTCGACCGGCTGTCCCAAGCCATGCACGCCATCAAGGAGTTGGCCGAGGGACGCACCGTCGAGGTGGACGGCACCGAGATGCACCTGCCCTGGGTCGGCCCGGACGCCGCGCTGCCGATCTGGATGGGCGCGTACGGCCCGAAGGCGCTCGCCCTGACCGGACGCCAAGCCGACGGCTTCATCCTGCAGTTGGCGGACCCGTACCTCACCGAGTACATGGTCAAGGCGGTCCGCGCCGCGGCCGCCGAAGCCGGCCGGGACCCGGCCTCGGTCACCGTCTGCGTGGCCGCGCCCGCGTACGTCACCGCCGACGACTCGCCCGCCGCGCTCGCCCACGCCCGGGAGCAGTGCCGCTGGTTCGGCGGGATGGTCGGCAACCACGTCGCCGACCTGGTCGGCCACTACGGCGAGCACTCCGAGCTGGTGCCCGACGCGCTCACCGAGTACATCAAGGACCGCCAGGGCTACAACTACAGCCACCACGGCCGGGCCGGGAACCCGGACACGGCCTTCGTCCCGGACGCCATCGTGGACCGCTTCTGCCTGATCGGGCCCGCCGAGGTCCAGCGCGCCCGACTGGCGGAGCTCCGCTCGCTCGGCGTCGACCAGTTCGCCGTCTACGCCATGCACGACGCCGTCGAGAGCACCATCGACGCCTACGGGACGGACGTCATCCCCCACCTGTGATCCCCTGCCCAGACGGGAGTTGCCCATGGCCGACACCGTGACCGGCGGCGGCGGACAGCGGCAGCACCCCGACGGCCGGGTCGAACTCGAACCGGCCGAGGGGGTGTTGCCCACCAACGGCTTCACCAGTGACGACCTCCGGCCGGTCCCGGTGCGGCGGCGCACCTGGACCACCTACAACTTCCTCGCGCTGTGGGTCGGCATGGCCCACAACATCCCCTCCTGGACGCTGGCTTCGGGCCTGGTCGCGCTCGGGATGGACTGGAAGCAGGCGGTGCTGACCATCGGGCTCGCCAACCTGATCGTGCTCGGGCCGATGCTCCTCACCGGACACGCGGGGACGAAGTACGGCATCCCGTTCCCGGTGTTCGCCCGGGCCTCGTTCGGACTGCGCGGAGCCAACCTGCCGGCGCTCATCCGGGCGGCGGTGGCCTGTGCCTGGTTCGGCATCCAGACCTGGATCGGCGGCGAGGGGATCTTCCTGCTGGCGGGCAAGCTGTTCGGCGAATCCTGGCGAACGGCAACGGAGTTCGGCGGGTACCCGTGGACGCAGTGGGCCTCCTTCCTGTTGTTCTGGCTGGTCGAGATGGTCCTCATCGCCCGCGGTATGGAGACGCTGCGGCGCTTCGAGAACTGGGCGGCGCCGTTCGTCATCGTCGGTGCGCTGGCGCTGCTGGTGTGGATCGGCGTCAAGGCGGGCGGAGTGGGGCCGCTGCTCGACCAGCCCTCCGCGCTGGGCTGGGGCGGCGGGTTCTGGAAGGTCTTCTTCCCGTCGTTGATGGGGATGATCGGGTTCTGGTCCACGCTGTCGCTCAACATCCCCGACTTCACCCGCTTCGGCGGCAGCCAGCGGGCCCAGATCCGCGGACAGGCGCTCGGCCTGCCGACCACGATGACGCTCTTCGCCCTGCTGTCGGTGCTGGTCACCTCGGGCTCCGCGGCGGTGTACGGCGAGCCGGTGTGGGACCCGATCAAGCTCGCCGCGAAGATGGAGAGCCCGGTGGCGGTCCTGTTCGCGCTGCTGACCGTGCTGATCGCGACGCTGTCGGTGAACATCGCCGCCAACGTCGTCTCCCCGGCCTACGACCTGGCCAACCTGCTGCCCCGGTTCATCAACTTCCGTACCGGGGCGCTGATCACGGGCGTGGTCGGGATCGCCATCTTCCCGTGGCGGCTGACCGCCGACCCGCACGTCTACATCTACGTGTGGCTGGGCGTGGTCGGCGGACTGCTCGGAACGGTCGCCGGGGTACTGATCGCGGACTACTGGGTGCTGCGCCGCACCCGGCTCCGACTCGCCGACCTCTACCGGCCGTTCGGGGCGTACTGGTACGCGGCCGGATGGAACTGGCGGGCCGTCGTGGCGCTGCTGGTCGGCGGGCTGCTGGCGGTCGGGGGCTCGTACTCCGGCCTCGACGCGCACGGTGTGAAGCAGGGGCCGTTCCCGGTGGACGGGGTGATCCCCTTCCTCAAGCCGCTCGCGGACTACGGCTGGGCGGTGGGCTTCGCCTCGGCGGCGGCGGTGTACCTGGTGCTCGGCGGGTTGTCGCGGACGGACCTCCGGGAACGGGCGGCGGGGGCCGATGACGAGAAGCGGATGACGAGCAAGGGATGACGGAGAACAGATGACAGCTGACAGATTTCAACATCCGTCAGCTGTCATCTGTTATCCGTTATCTGTCATCCGTCGTCTGTGATTCGTCCGCTGTCATCTGTTCGCCGTCGCCTCGACGGCCGCCAGGACCTTGGCGGCGCCGTCCTCGGTGGCGAGGGCCGCGGCGACGGAGCGGGCGCGGGTGCGGTAGCGGGGGTCGTCCAGGCTGTGGCGGATGGCGGTGGCGAGTCGGCTGGGGGCCAGGGCGTGCAGCGGGACCGGGCCGGGGGAGACGCCGAGCGCGGTCAGCCGGGCGGACCAGAAGGGTGCGTCCAGTTGGGCGGGCACCGGGACGGTGGGGGTGCCGGAGCGCAGGGTGGCCGCCGTGGTGCCCGCGCCCGCGTGGTGGACCACGGCCGCGGTGCGCGGGAACAGCCAGTCGTGCGGGGTGTCGCCGATGGTCAGTACGGTGTCCGAGTCCTCGGCGGCCAGTCCGCTCCACCCCGACTGCAGCAGGACCCGGACCCGGGCGGCCCGGGCGGCGGCGAGCAGGGTCGCGGTCAGCCGGTCCGGATCGGGCACGACCAGACTGCCGAAGCCGATGAAGACCGGCGGCGGTCCGGCGGCCAGGAAGTCCAGCAGTCGCTCCGGCGGCCGCCACCCCGGCTGTTCGGCCGGCCACCAGTACCCGGCGACGTCGAGCCGGGGGTGCCAGTCCGTGGGCCGGGGGACGACCCGGGGCGAGAACCCGTGCAGCACGGCGTGGTCGCGGCGGGCCCGGGCGACGCCGCGCCGCGGCAGGCCGAGCCGGCGGCGCAGTGCGCGGACGGCCGGGACGAACATCCGGTCGGTCGTCGTCTGGACGGCGTGCCCGGCGAGCAGGTTGCCGGTCCGGCCGAGCGAGCGGGTGCCCGTGACGGCCGGCGCGAACTCGCGGGTGGGGGAGAGGGGTTGGAGGTACAGCCCGATGGTGGGGATGTCGGCTGCCTCGGCCGCGACCTGGCCGAGCGCGCTGGTGGTGCTGGTGGTGAGCAGCAGGTCGGTGCCGAGGGCCGTCGCGTCGACGATGCCCTGGCCGAGGGCGGGCATGAACTTCCGGCCCAGCCGTAGGAGTTGCAGCACGGCACCGGGTCCGCCGCCAGCCCGCAGCAGTCGTCGGCCCTCGACGGAGGCGAGTTCGGCGCGCGGGTCGACCGGCAGCGGGCGGAACTCCAGCCCGGCGGCCCGGACCGACTCGGCGAAGGTGGTGTGGGTGGCGACGGCCACCTGATGTCCGGCCGCCCGCAGACGGACGCCGAGCCCGGTGAAGGGCGCGACATCGCCCCGGGAGCCGGCGGTGGCGATCAGGATGCGCATGGCCGCAGTATTTCGGCGGGTGCGGCCGCCCGGAAGGACGCCACGCGCGGACCGGTCGGCTCCGGGTGGCCGGATCCCGCCGCCCGACCGGACCGGCCGGAACCGGGTACGAGCGCGGCGGCGTCCTTGGGTGCAGAGCGGGCGGGACGGGGCCGTCGCGCCGAGGACGGGAGGGACGGGTCGGATGAGCATCGTCGCGTGGATCGTGTTGGGCCTGGTGGCCGGGGCCCTGGCCAAGCTGCTGCTGCCCGGGAGGGACCCGGGCGGCCTGATCGTGACCACCCTGATCGGGATCGCCGGCTCCTTCGTCGGCGGCTGGATCGCTTCGCACTTCCTGCACCGGTCGATCTCGGCGCGCTTCTTCGACGGGCCGACCTGGGTGTCGGCGATCGGCGGCGCACTGGTGCTGCTGATCGTCTACCGGCTGCTGTTCGGCAACTCGCGCCGCTGAGCAGGGCGTTCGGGCGCACTGGCGGACGACGGACGACTGTCGATTGTCGACTGCCAGCGGAAGCCGGCGGGCCCGGGCCGTTCGGCCCGCCGGGAGCCGTCGGCTACCGGGCCGCCGACGTCTCGGCGGCCCGGTCCGGCAGCGCCTCGCAGGCGGCGAGCCAGCCGGCCGGTACGTCCACGAGCCCGGTGCGGGCGGCCACCACGCCGGCGGCGATGGCGCAGGTGGTGTCCTTGTCCCCCCAGCCCTCCAGGGTGTGCCAGATCGCCTCGGGCAGCGAGTCCAGGTGCCCGGCGGCTGACCACAGGGCGAACGGGACGGTGTCCGGGGCGGAGATCATCAGCCCCGAGCCGAGTACGGTCGCGGCGTGTCGGACGCTGGTGTGCTCCGGCAGGCGGGCGGCGATCCGCAGACCGGAGCGCACGTCCCCGTCCGGCAGCCGGTCGGCGACCGAGGTGAGCAGTTCGGACCGGCCGGGCGCGCGGCCGCCCCGGCTCCGCGAGGCGAGCGCCGCGGCGAGTGCCACCGCCACCGCGCCGGAGACCGCCTCCGGGTGGAAGTGGGTGGTGAGCGCCTGGAGTTCGGCCTGCCGGACCACCTCGTCCAGGTCCTCGGCGAACCAGGCGCCCAGCGGGGCGACCCGCATCGCGGCGCCGTTGCCGTACGAGCCCTGGCCCTCGAACTGGCCCGAGGTGATGGCGCGCCAGTCCCCGCCGGCCCCGATCCCGCGCAGCACCCGGTGCATCGAGGGGCCGTACTTGCGCTGGTACTCGCGGGCGTACTCGGCCGCGAACCCCTCGGCCAGCGCGTCCTGCCGGACCTCGCCGTGGACGGTCAGGTGGTGGACCAGGACGAGGGCCATCGCGGTGTCGTCGGTCCAGTGCCAGGGGGCGGGGCGGACCAGGCGGGCGGCCAGCGCGGCGGGCGCCTCGTCGACCGGTACGGAGAACCAGCGGTCGCCGAAGGCGTCGCCGAGCGCGAGCCCGCGCAGACTGTCCAGGACCGGGGTGGGCGCACGCATGTCATCCTCCGAGTGAGATCAACTGTGTGCGGAAGTGTGCCCGAAAGAGCGAGGCGTCGGCGACCGGGTTTCCCCCTGGTCGCCGACGCCTCGTCCGGTGGCCCGTCCGACGCCTCGTCCGGTGGCTCCTGGTGGGGGCCTGAGGACCGCCGGACTGCCGCCGGGCCTCAGGCCCCGGCCCGCAGTCCGCCGATGACGAGCTTCCAGACCGCCGCGAAGCGCGCGTCCGCCGTCGGCTCGGACCAGCTGGCCGCGAACACCGGGTCGTGGAAGGGCGCGGTGGCGTCGAAGACGGCCCGGGCGGTGTTGAGGATGTGCGCGGGCTTGAACTCCTTTCGCTCCACACCGTCCTGGAAGATCTCGGCGATCTGCCGGACCAGGGTCTCGATGTGCGCGTCGACGACGGCGCTGTTCTCCTCGGCCAGCACCAGGTAGGTGGCGAACAGCTCCGGGTCGTCCAGTGCCTTCTTGCGCTTGGCCGCGAACAGGGTGGTCAGCCAGTGTTCGAGGCGCTCGGCGGCGTCGCCGGCCTCGTCCTTGACGGCCGTCAGGTCGTGGTGGGCCTGGTCCAGCCAGCGCTGGGTGACCGCCTCGCGCAGCGCCGCCTTGCTGGGGAAGTGGCGGTAGACGCTGCTGTGGCTGACGCCGATCTCCCGGGCGACGTCCACGACGGTGGCCTTGGCCGGGCCGAACCGCCGGAGGACTTCCTCCGCCGCGATCAGGATCTGCTCGGCGGTGAGTGCGGTGTCCGTGGTCACGGGGCCGTCCTTAGGGTCGTGCGGTCAGGGTGGTGCGGAGGGTTTCCGCTGGTCAGCGTCGGCTCGGTCAGCGCTCGCTGTCCAGGCGTGCCATCTGCGCGGCAGCGTACCGGTCGCCCGCCGCGGCGCCGGCGGGGACGGCGGCCTCGATGGCGGTGAGGTCGGCCGGGGTGAGCGTCACGTCCAGGGCGCCGAGGGCCTCGGTCAGCCGGTCCCGGCGGCGGGCGCCGACCAGCGGGACGACGTCCTCGCCGCGCGAGGCGACCCAGGCGATGGCGACCTGGGCGACGCTGGCCCCCTTCGCGTCGGCGATCGTGCGCAGCGCCTCGACCAGGGCGAGGTTGTGGGCCAGGTTGTCGCCCTGGAAGCGCGGGCTGGCGCCGCGGAAGTCGGTGTCGGCGAGCGGGCGGTCCGGGTTCCAGTGGCCGCTGAGCAGGCCGCGGGAGAGCACGCCGTAGGCGGTGATGCCGATGCCGAGCTCCCGGGCGGCGGGCAGGACGGAGGCCTCGATCGAGCGGGTGAGCAGCGAGTACTCGATCTGCAGGTCGCTGATCGGGTGGACGGCGGCGGCCCGGCGCAGGGTGTCGGCGCCGACCTCGGACAGGCCGATGTGGCGGACGTGGCCGGCCTTCACCAGGTCCGCGATGGCGCCGACGGTCTCCTCGATCGGGACCGACGGGTCGAGGCGGGCCGGGCGGTAGACGTCGATGTGGTCGGTGCGCAGCCGGCGCAGGGTGTAGGCGAGCGCGGTCTTGGTGGCGGCCGGGCTGGTGTCGTAGCCGAGCCACTGGCCGTCGGGGCCGCGCTGGGCGCCGAACTTCACGCTGATCTGCACGCTCTCGCGGTCGCGGCCGCGCAGCGCCTCGTGGATCAGCAGCTCGTTGTGGCCCATGCCGTAGAAGTCACCGGTGTCGATGAGGGTGATCCCGGCGTCGAGGGCGGCGTGGATGGTGGCGATGCTCTCCGCCTCGTCGGCCGGGCCGTAGAGGTCGGACATGCCCATGCAGCCGAGGCCGAGGGCGGAGGTGAGGGGGCCGGAGGTGCCGAGGGTGCGCTGTGCGGGGCGGGTGGGCGAAGTCATGGGGGTGCTCCAGAGGCAGGTGCGGCGCCGGATGACGGGGGCAGTGTGACCCGGATCTCACTATGCCATGGCAGCGAACAGATTTCAAAATCTGTTCGCTGTCTCTTGTCATCTGTTCGCGGCGCCGCTCCGCCCGGTCCCCCGTTCCGCTCGGAGTCAGGCGTACGGCCCCGGCGAGCGCAGCAGGTGGGCCCGGGCGGGCGGCAGGTTGCGCCACACCGTGCGCCTGCCCAGCCCGTACGTGGCCTCGAAGCGCCGCAGCAGTCGCACCACCGCCCGGTGGCGGGCGCCCTGGCGGGGGCCCGAGACGAGGGTGCGCGCGGTCGTCGTGCCGAGGTAGCCGAAGTACGTCAGCTCGCCTCCGGGGGCCAGCAGCCGCAGGTAGAGGTCGAGGATGTCCCGGACCAGGGCCGGCTCGAAGTTGGTGAACGGCAGCCCGGACACGATCACGTCGTACCGCTCGCCGACGCCTGCGCGGTCGGTGCCGACGGCCTGGTCGGTGTCGCCCTCCTGTCCGTCGTCCGTCGCCCCGGTCGCCTCCGGCAGCTCCTCCACCCGGCAGGCCGACAGTCGCAGTCCCACCCCCGCGGGGCGGGCGGCCAGCACCGGGTCCTCCTGCAGCAGGTCGGCGAAGCGCGGGTTCGCCTCGACCACGTGCAGCCGGTCGCCCGGGCGCAGCACCCGGGCCAGTCGACGGGTCACCACCCCCGTCCCGGCGCCGACCTCCAGGACCGAGATCGGCCGGTTCGGCCGGCTGGTGGCCGGCACCACCAGGGCGTTCACCAGATCCGGCCCGCTCGGCGCCAGCGCGCCGGTGTCGTGGAAGGTGCGCAGCGCCTCGGCGAGGAACAGCAGGCGTTCCCCGCCGTACCGGGCACTGTCCGGAGAGCCGTACGAACTGCGCTGCTGCGAAGGGGAGTCGGGGCGGAGGTGGAGCTGCTGTTCGGTCGTCATGCCGTCGACGCTAGGGAGGGCGCGACCGTACGGAATCGGCCGGTGAGCGGCGCCCGCCCCCGACCAAAGTCGAGGGTGCGGCTGCCCGGGAGAAGGGGGTCCGCGCCGTCGTCCGCCCGTAGCATCGAGCGGGCGGATGCGAACGGTCGCACGGGACTTGAACGGGCGCGACGGCCGGGCGGAGTCGGCCGGGCGGAGTCGGAGGGGAGGAGCCCGATGCGCACAGGACTGCTCGGCTGGTACGGCCCGGACCGCCGCCCCTGGGTGGACACCCTGCTGCTGCTCGGCATCCTCGCCCTCGCCGGTGAGGAGGGGGTCTTCCAGTGGCTGCACGCCGACGGCGCGCTGCGCCTGCCCCGGACGGTGGTGGCCGCGCTCGCGGCGCTCTGCCTGCTGTTCGCCCGCCGGTACCCCGTCGCCTCGGCCGTCCTGCCGGTGCTCACCGGCGGCCTGTTCAACCGGGCCTTCCCCGGCCTGTTCAGCGTCTTCTACCTCGCCTCCCTCGGCCGGACCGGCCCGGCGGCGATCGGCGGCGCGCTGATCGCGGTGCTCAGCGTGACCAGGGCGGAGTCACTGGTCGGGTGGGCGGGCACCACCGGTTCCCAACTTCTCGTCCAGGCCGCCACGCTGGCCTTCGGGCTGTGGCTGCACGGTCGGCGGATGCTGATCCGCACCCTGCACACCCAGGTCGAAACCCTGCGCCGGGAGCGGGAGTTGCGCGCCGAGCAGGCCAGGTCCGCCGAACGGGCCCGGATCGCACGGGAGATGCACGACGTGCTGGCGCACCGCCTGAGCCTGCTGGTGCTGCACGCGGGAGTGCTGCGCGACCAGGCCCTGGCCGGCACCGTCGCGGCCGACCCGGACCGGCTCACCCACCGCCTGGAACTCCTCCGCACCACCGCCGCCCGCTCGCTCGACGATCTGCGGGACGTCCTGGGCGCCCTGCGTGCCGATCCGCCTGATCCGTCTGATCCACCCGACCCGCCCGAGTCGTCGGAATCCCCGGTGTCGTCGGCGGCTTCGGTGCCGTCGGTGCCGCCCGTCGTGGAGGTCCGCCCGCCCGCGTCGCCCGGCCCGGTCGGCGTCCCGGTCGGCGTCCCGGCCCGCGTCCCGGCTCCCGCCCTGCGCGACCTCACCGAACTGGTCGCCGAGGCGCGGCAGGCCGGACAGCAGGTCGAACTCTCCCTCTCCGGTGATCCGGAGTCGGTCCCCACCACCCACCGGCTCGCCGTGCACCGGGTCGTCCAGGAGGCGCTGACCAACGCCCGCAAGCACGCGCACGCCGCACCCGTCGCCGTCCGGGTCGGTTACGGGGACCCGGCGACCACCGTCGAGGTCCGCAACGGTCCGGGCCCGGCCTCGCCGAACGGGCCGGGCGCTGGGGGCGGGTACGGGCTGGTGGGACTCGGTGAACGGGTCGGTGCGCTCGGCGGCCACCTGGACGCGGGCCCGGACGGGACCGGTGGCTTCCGCCTCTCGGCCCGGCTGCCCGCGCCGGACCGCCCCCCGCAGACGGTGCCGCCGCCGGACCCCGCCCCGACCGCCGCCGACGTGAGTTCGCAGCCGAAGCATCCGGGGGCGATGGGGCCGGGGGCGATGAGTTCGGAACCGAAGAAGCCGCAGCCACAACCTCCGCACCGACAACCGCCACTGCCGAAGGACGCCGCATGATCCGCACGATGGTGGTCGACGACGACGCGCTGGTGCGCCTCGGACTGGTCGACCTCCTCGCCCAGGACCCGGCGCTGACCGTGGTCGCCGAGGCTGCCGACGGACTGCAGGCCGTCGAGCTCGCCCGCGGTCGCCGGATCGACGTCGCGCTGATGGACATCCGGATGCCCCGGCTCGACGGGATCGCCGCCACCCGACGGCTGCGCCAACTCCCGGACGCCCCACGGGTCATCGCGCTGACCACCTTCGACCTGGACGAGTACGTGTACCAGGCGCTCGCCGCCGGGGCCGACGGCTTCCTGCTCAAGGACACCCCGCCCGCCGAGATCGCCCGGGCCGTCCACGTGGTCGCGGCCGGCCAGGGGATGCTGCACCCCGTGGCCGCCCGGCGGCTGATCGACCGCTACCACCGGGTCGGTGCGCCCCGTTCGGTGGCCGCCCGCGGCCGGATCGCCGGGCTGACCCCGCGCGAGACCGACGTGCTGCGCGAGGTCGCCGACGGGCTGTCCAACGCCGAGATCGCGGGCGTGCTGGGGATGCGGGAGAGCACCGTCAAGGCGCACGTCAGTCGGATCCTGACCACGCTCGGGGTGGCCAACCGGGTCCAGGCGGCGCTGCTCGCACGGGATGCGGGACTGGTCGGGGACGGCGCCTGACGGCGGGCGCTCGTGAGGGCAGGGTGGGGCGCAGCGTCGGACGGTGTTCATGCGGACGTTCCCCGGCCTTCGGTTCGGGCCGCGCGGCGGGCTCCCCTGAGCCGTCGCGTGCCTCCGGTTCGTACCGCCTGCTGAGCCGTTGTCACCCATCCGGCGTGGAAATGCCGTGCCTTGGCGCTTTGCGCTGCCGAACCCGGGCGGCGGGTCCATGGTGGAGATGGGCGCGATCCGGCGACCGCGCCCCGCGCGTCGATCCGGGTCCGCCCGTCGGGCGCCCGCCGCTCCCGCCGGCGGGCGCCCGAATCCGGGGCCCGTACCGGCACGCTGGGAGCAGGGCCACCTCGCAGGAAACCGAACGGTTCTTCTAGGCTCACATCTCGGCTTCCCTGCGGCGGTCCGGCCACTGCGCCCGCCATCAGGAAGCCGCCGTCCACGGGGCTCCGGGTGGACCGGGGCCACCGGATCGAGCGAGGAGGACGTCAATGCCAAGCACGCCGCCCAGCCGTTCCACCGCACTTGGGCCAGACGGGCCGTTCCGACGGGCCGTCCGCCATCCCGGCCGACCGGTGCGGTCCGGCCGGGTCCGGTGCCCGGGCGGGGGCGGTCGGCCGGTCCGACCGCTGAATATCGGCTGCGGCCGCGGAGGCGAGCGTTGAGTCCCCAGATCGTCGGGTCGCCGGCCGCACAAGGTGCCGCCGCGGAGCCCGATCGCGTACCGGTGACCGTTCCCGCCGCCGCTGACGGGGAGGCCGTGGGCGCCGGGGGTGCCCGGGCCGTGGCCGGTCCTGCGGCAACCGCTCCGGCCGGCGTCGCTCCTGCCGCTGCCGCTGCCGCTGCTCCCGCCACTGCCGTTCCCGCCGCGGCTCCGGCCAACTCCGCCACCGTCGGTACCGCCACCAGCACCGCCACCGCCACCGCCAGCACCGCAGGCACCACGGCCTCCGGCACCACCGCGGCGCTGCCCGGACTGCCGCAGGCGCTCAGCGCCCGGGCCCGCACCCTCGCCGGTGCCGTCCGGCGGCGCTGTACCGACCTGGCCCGGATCGAGTCGCCGAGCGGCGACGCGCCCAGACTAGACGCGCTCGCCGAGGAGTTGGCCGCCGGTTTCCGCGCCACCGGGGCCACCGCCCGCCGGGAACCCGGGCCGGCCGGCGACCACCTCGTGCTGGAGTGGGAGGGGCGGGACGAGAGCCTTCCGCACCTGCTGATCGTCGGGCATCACGACACGGTCTGGCCGGTCGGCACCCTGGCGGACTGGCCGGTGGCCGAGCAGGACGGGCGGCTCACCGGGCCCGGTGTGGTCGACATGAAGGGTGGACTCGCCATCCTGGAGGGCGCGTTGGCACTGCTCGCGGACCTCGGGCAGCGGCCGCACCGCACCGTGCGGCTGGTCGTGGTCTCCGACGAGGAGGTCGGCAGCCCGGACGGGCGACGCCTGGTCGAGCGCCAACTGCGCGGCGCGGCAGCGGTCGTGGGGCTGGAACCGCCGCATCCGGACGGTCGGCTGAAGACCGCGCGTCGTGGTAGCACCCGGGTGCGGCTCACCGTCACCGGACGGGAGGCCCACGCGGGCAACGACTCCCACGACGGGGTGTCGGCGGTGGACGAGCTGGTCGACCAGCTGGTGCTGGTCCGCGGCCTCGCCGGTCAGCCCGGCACCGAGCTCAACGCCGGTCGGATCAGCGGTGGTTCGCGGGCGAACGTGGTCGCCGGACGGGCCGAGGCGGAGCTCGGCCTGCGGTTCTCCACCGTCGAGGCGCAGCGCCGCACGCTCGACAACCTCGCCCGGCTGACCGCACTGCGCCCGGGCGCGCGGGTGCGGACGGAGGTGCTGTCCAGTCGCCCGGCCTGGCCCGAGCGGACCGGCAACCCGCTGCTGCGGCACGTGCGTTCGCTCGCCGCGGTGCTCGGGCAGCAGCTGGACGGCGCCCCGGCGGGCGGGGCGGGGGACACCAACCTGCCCGGTTCGCGCGGACTGCCGACGCTGGACGGCTTCGGGGCGGTGGGTGCCGGTGCCCACGCCCGGCACGAGTACATCCGGCTGGACCAGCTCGCGCCGCGGATCGCCCTGCTGGCGGCACTGCTGGCCGTTCCGCTGCCGCGGCTGCGGGACCGCGGGGAGGGGTGAGCGGGAGCAGGCGAGGGCCCGCGTCGGCCGCCGACGGGTAACGGTCGGCGGGTAACGGCTGACGGGTAACAGCCGACAGCCGACGGATAACAGATAACAGCTGACAGATTTCAGATTCTGTCAGCTGTTATCTGTTTTTTGTTCGCCGTCGCCGCCCCTCGCCATCCCTTGCCATCCCTCCGCCTCGCCGCGCAGAATGGTACCGACCGAACGGTCAGTCGGTAGTGAAGGCAGGAGAGGGGACCGTGGTGACAGCAGAGGTGGCCGAGGCGGTCCCGGCGCAGACGCCGGAGGACCGGTTCGACGCGGTGATCGCCGCCGAGCAGCGGATCGAACCCAGGGATTGGATGCCCGATGCCTACCGGGCCACCCTGATCCGCCAGATCGCCCAGCACGCCCACTCCGAGATCATCGGCATGCAACCCGAGGGCAACTGGCTCACCCGGGCCCCCTCGCTGCGCCGCAAGGCCATCCTGCTCGCCAAGGCCCAGGACGAGGCGGGCCACGGCCTCTACCTCTACGCCGCCGCCGAGACCCTCGGCGTCGACCGTGCCGAGCTCACCGAGAAGCTGATCAGCGGCCGCCAGAAGTACTCCTCGATCTTCAACTACCCGACCCTCAGCTTCGCCGACGTCGGCGTGATCGGCTGGCTGGTGGACGGCGCCGCGATCTGCAACCAGGTCCCGCTCTGCCGCTGCAGCTACGGTCCGTACGCCCGCGCGATGGTGCGGATCTGCAAGGAGGAGTCCTTCCACCAGCGCCAGGGCTACGAGCTCCTGATGACCCTGATGCGCGGCACCGAGGCCCAGCGCCGGATGGTCCAGGACGCCGTCGACCGCTGGTGGTGGCCGTCGCTGATGATGTTCGGCCCGCCCGACGCGGACTCCCCGAACACCGCCCGCTCGATGGCCTGGCGGATCAAGCGCCACACCAACGACGAGCTCCGGCAGCGCTTCGTCGACATGACCGTCCCGCAGGCCGAGCACCTCGGCGTCACCCTCCCCGACCCCGCGCTGCGCCGGAACGAGGAACGCGGCGGCTGGGACTTCGGCGAGCCGGACTGGTCCGAACTGACCAGGGTCATCAAGGGCCAGGGCCCGTGCAACGCCCAGCGAGTCGACCGCCGCCGGGCCGCCCACGAGGACGGTGCCTGGGTGCGCGAGGCGGCCGTCGCCTACGCCGCCAAGCGCGCCGCCGAGCAGCCGCACACCGATGCCGCCGAGCGGCCGCGCACCGATGAGGAGAACGCGAAGTGACCGAGTCCAAGGCAGGCTGGCCGCTGTACGAGGTGTTCGTGCGCCCCCGGCGCGGACTGAACCACGTCCACGTCGGCTCGCTGCACGCCGCCGACGACCGGATGGCCCTGCTCGCCGCCCGGGACCTGTACACCCGCCGCAACGAGGGCGCCAGCCTCTGGGTGGTCCGCTCGGACGCGATCACCGCCTCCACCCCGGACGAGCGCGACCCGTTCTTCGAGCCCAGCGGCGACAAGGTCTACCGCCACCCGACCTTCTACGACATCCCCGAGGATGTCCCGCACATCTGACGGGGGAGCCACCGTGCACGACCACACCACGCCAACCACACCAGCCGCGTCCGCCACGTCGGCCGGATCTGCGACATCGGCCGGGTCCGCGACATCGGCCGGGTCCGCGGCGTCGGCCGCGTCGGCCGCGTCGGCCGCCGAGGACGACCACGTCTACCTCAGCCTCGCCGGAGCCACCCCCGGCCCGGAGGGCGAGGGCCGCTGGGCGTACGGGACCGGCTTCGCCGACCCGCTGCTCGGCGTGGACACCACCCTGCCCGCCGGCCTGGACGGCGCCGACCTCGCCGCCTACTGCCAGATGCTCGGCGACGACGCCCTGGTGCTCGCCCAGCGGCTGATCGAGTGGTGCACCAGGGCGCCCGAGCTGGAGGAGGAGGTCGCGCTCGCCAACCTCGGCCTCGACCTGCTCGGCCAGGCCCGCCTGCTGCTCACCCGGGCCGGCCAGGCGGACGGCTCCGGCCGCACCGAGGACGACCTGGCGTACTGGCGGGAGGACCACGAGTTCCGCAACGTCCGCCTGGTGGAGACCCCGAACGGCGACTTCGCCTACTCGGTCGCCCGGCTGCTGCTGTTCGCCACCGCCCGCGGCGCGCTGTACGAGGCGCTGGCCGGACACCCGGACCCGGTGCTGGCCGCGGTCGCCGCCCGGGGCGTCAAGGAGCTGGCGTACCACCGCGAGTACGCCACCGCCTGGACGCTGCGGCTCGGCGACGGCACGCCGTACTCGGCGGAGCGGATGCAGGTGGGGCTGGACGCGGTCTGGCCGCTGCTGGACGAGCTGTTCACCGCCCACCCGGTGGAGCTGCGGGTCGGGGTCGACCCGGCGACGCTGCGCGAGCCGGTGCTGCGCGAGCTCGCCGCGGTCGTCGCCGAGGCCGGGCTGACCGTGCCGGACGTCCCGCCGCTGGCCACCGTGCTGGGCCGGGCCGGCCGGGACGGGGTGCACACCGAGGCGCTCGGCCCGCTGCTCGCCGAGCTGCAGGTGCTGGCCCGCGCGCACCCGGGGGCGACGTGGTGACGGGCGCGGCGGAGGTCACGGTGAGAGCCACGGCGGACCCGGTGACGGGCACGGCGGAGACGGCGACCACCGCCCGCGACCGGGCCTGGCAGGTCGCCGCGGCCGTCCCGGACCCGGAGCTGCCCATGCTCACCCTGGCCGACCTCGGGGTGCTGGCCGGGGTCGAGGTGGACGGCGGCAGCGGCACGGTGACCGCCTGGCTGACCCCGACCTACTCGGGCTGCCCGGCCGTCGCCGAGATGGCGGCCGACGTGGACCGCCGGCTGCGCGCCGCCGGGTACCCGGACGTCCGGGTACGGCTGCGGCTGGACCCGCCGTGGTCCACCGACCTGATCACCGCGGAGGGCCGTCGCAGGCTCGCCGAGGCGGGCATCGCCCCGCCGCACCCGACCTCGGCCGTCGCGGCCGGGTCCGCGCCCGGCCCGGTCGCGCTGACCCTAGGCCCCACCCGTACCGGAGCCGTGGCCCCGGTGACCTGCCCGCACTGCGGTGACGGCGACACCGAGGAGCTGTCCCGCTTCGGCTCCACCGCCTGCAAGGCGCTCTGGCGCTGCCGCGCCTGCCGCGAGCCGTTCGAACGCGTCAAGGAGATCTGAATGCCCGCCGCGACCCCTGTGACGGAGCCCGACGCCGTCCGCCCCGCCCGCCGCCCGTCCTTCCACCGGCTGCGGATCGACCGGGTGGAGCGGCTCTGCGAGGACGCCGTGGCGGTGGCCTTCGAGGTGCCGGACGGCCTGGCGGCCGAGTACGCGTTCCGGCCCGGGCAGACCCTGACCCTGCGCAAGGTGGTGGACGGCGTCGACGAGCGCCGCTCGTACTCGATCTGCGCCCCCGTCGGCGGGCCGCTGCGGATCGCGGTCCGGGAGGTGCCCGGCGGGCTGTTCTCCCGCTGGCTGGTGCGCGAGGCGCAGCCCGGCGAGGAGGTCGAGGTGCTGACCCCGTCCGGCCTGTTCACCCCCGAGCTCGGCGTCCCCGCCGACCACGTGCTGCTCGCGGCCGGCTCCGGCATCACCCCGATGCTGTCGATCGCCGCCTCCGTGCTGGCCGCCGACCGCCGCTCCACCGTCACCCTGCTGTACGGCAACCGGCGCAGCGACACCGTCATGTTCGCGGACGAGCTGGCCGACCTGAAGGACCGCTACCTGGGCCGGTTCCAGCTGGTCCACGTGCTCTCCCGGGAGACCAGGGACGCCGAACTGCTCAGCGGCCGACTGGACCCGGAGCGGGTCCGGGCGCTGCTCGCGGCGCTGGTGGACGTCGGCGCCGTCGGGCACTGGTGGCTGTGCGGCCCGTTCGGCATGGTCGCCGGGGCGAAGGAACTGCTCGCCGAACTGGAGGTGCCCGGCGAGCGGGTGCACCAGGAGCTGTTCCACGCCGAGGACGAGCCGCTCGCCGAACGCGACGAGGACCGGGACGGGCCCGACGGCGACGCCCTGGGCGCGCCCGGCGAGCGCAGTGAGGTCACCGTCGTCCTGGACGGGCGCGGCAGCACCCTCACCCTCCCGCGCGACCGCTCGATCCTGGACGGCGCCCAGCGCTCCCGCCCCGACCTGCCCTTCGCCTGCAAGGGCGGGGTCTGCGGCACCTGCCGGGCCCTGGTCACCGAGGGCGAGGTGGAGATGCGGCGCAACTTCGCGCTGGAGGAGAAGGAGCTGGCGGCGGGTTACGTGCTCACCTGCCAGGCCCGCCCGGTCACCGAACGGGTCACCGTCGACTACGACCGCTGACACCCGAGCGGCGCCGGCCGCCGGCCCCTGACCGGTCTCAGGCCGCGACCGGCTCCTCGACCGGCTCCGCGGCCGGGGCCTCGGCCGGGTCCCCGAGCAGCTTGACCAGGTCGTTGACGGCGGCGCGGCCCGCCCGGTTGGCGCCGACGGTGCTGGCGGACGGGCCGTAGCCGACCAGGTGGACCCGCGGGTCGGCGGTGGCGCGGGTGCCGGTGAGCGCGATGCCGCCGCCGGGGGAGCGCAGGCCGAGCGGGGCGAGGTGGCCGACCTCGGGGCGGAAGCCGGTCGCCCAGACGATCGCGTCCACCGCCAGCTCCTGGTCGCCCCAGGCCACCCCGTGTTCGATGAGCCGGTCGAACATCGGCCGGCGGTGCAGTGCGCCCAGCTCCTCCGCGCGGCGGTAGGCGACGGAGGGGCCGAGGCCGGTCACGCTCACCACGCTGCGCACCGGCAGGCCTTGGCGGACCCGCTCCTCGACCTTGGCGACCACGGCGCGTCCGTACTCGGGGGTGAACGGGCCCTCGTGGTAGACGGGTTCGGAACGGGTGACCCAGACCGTCTCGCCGACCGCGGCCACCTCCGACAGCACCTGGATCGCCGAGGCGCCGCCGCCGACCACCAGGACGCGCTCGCCCGTGAACTCCTCGGGGCCGCGGTACTCGGCGTAGTGCAGCTGCCGGCCCGCGAAGCGGCCCGGGTAGTGGGGGAGGAAGGGGCGGGTCCAGGTGCCGGTGGCGTTGATCAGCGCGCGGGTGGACCAGGTGCCGCGGTCGGTCTCGACCAGCAGCCGGGAGTCGGGGCGCTCGGACTCGGCGCGTACGGCGCGGACCGCGACCGGGCGTACGACCGGGAGCGTGTGCCTGGCCTCGTACGCCGCGAAGTACCCCGGCACCACCTCGCGCGCGCGGGCCTCGGGGTCGACCGGCGGGAGCTCGGCGTCCGGGAGGTCGTGGAAGCCGTGCACGGTGGCCATCCGCAGCGACGGCGAGCGGTGCGCCCAGGCACCGCCGGGGGCGGCGTCGGCGTCGAGCACGACGAAGCCGCCGTCGACGCCGTCCCGGTAGGGGGCGAAGCCGCGGCGGCGGAGGTGGTAGGCGGCGGACAGTCCTGCCTGTCCGGCGCCCACCACCAGGACGTCCACGCGTCGCTGACCGGCTGCGTTGGTTGCACCGTAAACAGTCACGCACGTGAAACATCGGGGGGCCGGTGCCTGTTCCCGTACCGGGGCGGACAGCGGGAGATCAGTGGGAGATCAGTGGGAGAGCAACGGGAGGGGCGTCAGGCGAGCGGGGAGATCACCGCGGCGGTGCCGTACGCGCACACCTCGGTGCCGACGTCCGCCGCCTCCGTCACATCGAAGCGCATCATCAGGACCGCGTTGCCGCCGCGCGCCTTGGTCTGCTCGATCAGTCGCTGCATCGCCTCGTTGCGGCTCTCGACCAGGGTCTTCGTCAGACCCCGCAGCTCGCCGCCGATCAGCGACTTCAGCCCGGCGCCGATCTGGCTGCCGATGTGGCGGCTGCGCACGGTCAGCCCGAAGACCTCGCCGATCACGTGGTCGACCCGGTAACCGGGGATGTCGTTGGTGGTCACGACCATGACGTCGGCGTTCGGGCCCTGCCCGCCGCCGTACTCGTTGATGTCAGCCATGGGGCCCATCCTGCCCGTGTCGTGCGTTCGAGTGACGGAGGCGCGGCGGGGCGGTGGCCGAGAAGCTCTCCGGAAGCTGGTACAGACCGGTGATCGGGCGGCGGAAAAGCCGTACCGTAGCCCCATGGGCGAGCGAAGCGATCATCCGCAGGGGCCGGGCGCGGCGGAGTACTCCGGCGCGCCGGAGATCGAGGCGACGGTGGTGCTGGGCCTGCGGATCACCGACTGGCCGGCGCTGCGCGCGGCCGCGATCAGGGCCGTCGAGGAACTGGACTTCGACGGCATCGACCCGGCCGGCCAGCGCCGTGAACTGCTGCGCGAGGTCGCCGAGGACGCCAACGCGGCGCTCGGCGCGCTGCTCCACCCCGACCGGCTGGTGGCGGCGATCCCCGGGGTCGAGGCGCTCGGCGGCACGTTGGAGATCAGCGTCACCGAGGACTTCACCCCGGACTTCGCCGAACTGTTCCCGCTGGACGGCGAGGACGAGGACGGCGGTGCGGGCGCGGACTGGACCCTCACCCCGCGCACGGCGTGCCTGCTGCACGCCCAGCTGCTCGGCCTCGCCGACGCCGGCTACGACGACCTCGACGAGCACGGCGACGACCCGGTGGTCGACGGCGAGGACGTGGACTGGACGGTCTTCGCCCGGCTGCCCCAGCGCACCTGGCGACTGCACCGGACTTGGCGCCGTACCATGTCGCGCGCCTTCGACGACCTGGCCGACGACCTCGCGCTCGGCGAGTGGCCGCTGCCCCGCTGCCTGGCGGAGGAGATCGCGCTCCGGATGGCTCTGGTGGACGCCCGGACGCTGCTGGGCTCCCAGCCCGAATCGGTGGCCGACATGATGGGCGACCTGCCGGCCGACCTGTACGACTACGACTGGGACGGCTGCCACGACGAGCTGTTCGGCGTGTTCGGGCCGGACGACGGGGACCCGGAACTCGGCGCCGAGCAGCGCACCGAACTGCTGCTGGCGGCCACGCATCCGGAGGGGTGGTTCCTGATGTACGAGGACGCGGAGGAACGGGACCCGCAGCGGGGGTACCGGCGCTGAACGGGCGTCGGTCCGGCCCGGACGGCTACGCTGCCGACATGTCCGATGTGTCTGATGTTTCTGGCGTGTCCGGTGCAGCCGGTGCAGCCGGGGAGCGAGGGGTGCCCTCGGGAGCGGTGCCGGAGGTGGACGAGTCGGCCCTGGGGCGGATTGCGCTCGGGCTGGACGGGGTGCGGGCGGCGCAGCGCGGGCGGACCGCCGAGGCACGCTCCAGCTTCGAGACCCTGTGGGAGGAGCTGGGGGAGCGGGACGTCTTCCACCGCTGCGTCCTGGCGCACTATCTGGCCGACCTCCAGGAGGACCCCCGGGCCGAGTTGGAGTGGGACCTGCGGGCCCTCGCGGCCGCGGACTCGCTGACCGCCGAGCGCGCCCGGACCTATGAGTCGGCCCTCCAGGTGCGGGCCTTCTACCCCTCCCTGCACCTCAACCTGGCCTCCGACCACCTCAAGCTCGGCGAGCCCGACCTCGCCCGCGAGCAGCTTGAACGGGCGGTGCGGAGCCTGGACGCGCTGCCGGAGGACGCCTACGGCGCGGGGATCCGGGCGGCGGTGGAGGAGCTGCGGCAGCGGCTGCGCTGAGCGCCTGCCGGTCGGGGCCGACCCGGGGCCGACCCGGGGCGGGACCAGCACCGGAGCAGCGCCGGACCAGGGGCGGACCAGGGGCGGACCGAGGCGTCGGGGGCGTGGCTGGCATGCTGGACGGGTGACTTCTCTGTTCGACGCCCCGGCCCCCGTTCCCGCCCCCGACGACGTCCCCGGCCCCGAGGACCGTGACGCGCGGCCGCAGTACGTGCTGCCGCTGGTCGTCCGGATGGAGCGGGCCACGCCGCCGGGGCGGACGGACGCGCTGGAGACCTCCGCCCGGGCCGTGCTGACCCTGCTCGCCGATCCCCGGGTGACCGCGGCGGACGGCGAGTGGGCGGAGCGGGTCGCGGCCTGGGAGGACGCCCGGATCCGCAAGGTGGTCCGGCGGGCCCGGGGCGGGGAGTGGCGTCGGGCGGAGGAGCTGCCGGGGATCACCGTGCGGGGGCGCGAGGCGGAGGTGCGGGTGTTCCCGCCGATCCCGCTGGACGGCTGGCCCAAGGAGCTCGCCAAGCTGCAGGTCTCCGGGACGGACCTGGAGGAGACCGCCGAGGTCGGCGCGCCCGAGGCCGGGGTGCCGGTGCTCTGGCTCAATCCGACGCTGGAGATGAGCGCAGGCAAGACGATGGCCCAGACCGGGCACGCGGCGCAGCTCGCCTGGTGGCGCCTGGACGAGGTGCGGCGCAAGGAGTGGGCGGAGTCGGGCTTCGCGCTCGCGGTCCGCACGGCGGCGCCGGAGGCGTGGGAGGAACTGGTCCGCAGCGGGCTGCCGGTGGTCCACGACGCGGGCTTCACGGAGATCGCCCCCGGGCTAACTGTCGCACTCGAAGGCGGCACGCGCTACTGCCCCACCCCGCGCCGACGACGTCCGTGAACGCGCCGTGCTGACCCCAACACGGCAGCGTAGCGGGTGAGGCGCGCGTGTTCCCGACAGGCGCATGCCTCCGGCGGGTCTTCTTGGGGGCTCACGCCGCCGGGCAGCGGTAGGCCGCGGCGACCCGGAGCAGGAATTCCGTCTCCCCTGCCATGTCCGCAAAGTCCGGCTGGGCAAGAGCCGACCGATCCACTGACGGGGGCTCACCCGCAAGCTTGGCCCGGCATGCTTCCCTCAACAGGTCGGCGAGGGCGTCGGGGTCTTCGCCACGGGTGCCTGCGGAGTCGGTCCCTCCCGTGGCGAAGGCGTGCTTCGACGGCAAGTAGTCGCACAGGACGAGGATCGCGTCGCGGATCTCCACAATTTTGCGGTAAATGAGCAGTTCCCGGGGGCCCTGCGGCCAGAGGGTCTCCCGCAGGCGGTTGCGCGGCCTGGCCAGTGCCACGGAGGGCACGGCGTCCACGAGAGCCCGCCACAACGGCCACAGACGCCACAGGGTTGTGGTGTTGTCCAGGACTCGGCGGGTGTCCAGAGCGGTCGGAACGACGATCGAGGCAGCCCGGAGCATACCGTGCAGGCCCATGGTGAGCGACAGAAGCGGGGGAATCCACGCCGACCGGGTCGGTAGGTAGATCAGATACCCGATCCAGAACAGCCCGGCGAAGGCGGTTCCCAGCCCGAACAGCGCCAGGCTCGTTCGCGAGGAGCCACTGGTGCTTCGGCGGCTGTAGCGCCAGCACACGATGAGGCACGTGCCGTCGGCCGCGAGGTGCATGCCGATGAGAGTGCACCAGAACCCGATGGACGGTACCGAAACTCCGTGCGGTCCGATGAGCGCCAGGGTGGGTGGCTTCGCCGTCGCACCGAGGAGGACCAGGGCGAGCAGGAGCGTCGCGCCGACTATGTGCAGCCGTGCTCTTGGTGGACCGCCGCCGGTGACCACGAGGACGAAGTCGAGCACCAGGATGGCGGAGAAGGCTCCGAACAGGTGCATGGCCAGCTGGGTCAGATTGGGGTCATGAGTGAAGAAACCGATGGCCCGACCCACCGGGCCGAGGCGAAGTGCCATGGCGGCCGCTGCTGCAGCCACAGCGATGCACAGTCCGCGCCGTCGGCGGTCGTGGCGGGCCGAGGGGATACGCAGCAGTACTGCGGCCCAGATGGCTGCCGTCCCCGCATATTCGACCAGTTGCCCGAGGTGGGCCGTCTCAGCGAGCATGCAGACCGCCGCCTCCGAACGCCGCCTCGAGCTCGCCGAGGGCTCCGACCTGCGGTGACCCGCCTTCTCGAGTCCGCGCTGTCCTGATGAGGCTGGCCAGCATTTCCGCCTCCTCCTCCTGAACCGTGGAATAACTCGTGCGGGTGAGGAGTCGTTGGACGGTCCGAGGGCTGAGGTCCGCGAACAGTCCGGTCAGTTCGGTCAGTTCGGCGGCGCCACGCGTACCGAGCGCATAGTGATCGAAGAGGAGGTGTCCGATTTCGTGGAGGACGATGTGCTCTTGATGGAGTCTGGTCGTCTGTTGCTCGTAAAATATGTGGTCGTCGGTATCCGTGGCCAGCCACAGGCCGCAGACCGAATTGCCCAGACTGTGCAGTGGAAGCGCGTGTAAATGAATGGGGCGTCGACGCTTTCGGGAGAGCTGTACGCACAAGGCTTCTGCGGAGAAGGGGTGGGGAAGGTCCAGCTGATCCACTATCGACTGACATTGTCGTCGGAGTCTCTTGAAGCAGCTCAACATTCGGATGCTTTCACTCTCATTCGAGTGGGCAAATAAGAATCAGCGCTCGGGGCTAGCTCTCGTCCGTCAGCTCGCCCGGTGCCTCGTCGTCGGGAAGACGTTGCAATCTGCGGGCCTCATTGACCATGGTGAGCAGGGCGTCGAGAGTCTCGGGCGACAGCCCGTCGGCACGCAGAGCAAGGTTGCGGACGCGCGTGTCGCGCAGCGCGGCGGCCAGCTTGAGCTGTGAGTTCACACGTTCGGCGACCTGGTCGTCGAAGAAATACTCGGGCGGGACCCCGAAGAACTCGGCTAGGACATCGAGCTGCTCCAGGGTCACATTGCGCTTCTTACCCGTGGCCAGCTCCCACAGATAGGTCGCCGAGATCGTGCCGCCGGTGGTCTGCCTGATCTGTGCGGCGATTTTCGCGTATCCGGGGCGCTGCCGCTCGTCCGGGTAGAGCGCCGCGATCAACTCGCTCAAGCGTTGATCGAACTTGGCGAGCAGCGGTCGGTTGCCATGCTCCCGAGGGAGTCCGCTGTTGCTCATCATCCAGCCTCTGGTGGATACGTAACGCCCGGCGTGGGCTGTTCGCTGTGTCGGTCGATGCTACACGCGGCTCGGCGTGTTCATCCGCCTTGGCGGACAACATTGATGGGCCCTCAACGGCTCCCCGAGCACTGCAGGTCATCCCCGAACGGCTCGCGCCGCCCTTGGCCCACTGCCTGGGCGATCAGCGCACCCACCAGGAAACAACCTCCGCTGATCAGCGAACCGACCCGCATCCCCGACTCGAAGTGCCCAGCACCGGCGACCAGAGCGCCCAGGAGCGCCACACCCACCGCGCTCCCGACCTGGCGAGCGGCATTGAGCACTCCCGACGCGACGCCCGACCTGTTCGACGGAGCCGACTCCACGACCGCCGCCACCGCCGCGGGCATGGTGAAGGCTGTGCCGAAACCGATCGCGGCCAACGGCAGCACCAGTGCCCAGTACGGGGTCGAGCGCCCCGCAACGAGCAGGCCAAAGAACCCGGCCGCGCCGATCAGCAGGCCCAGCGTCATGGGCGCCCGCGGGCCGGTGCGCGCGGTCATCCGGCCCCCCAGGGCCGAGGCGAGGCCGGCCATCGCCGTCTGGGGCAGGATCGCCAGACCGGCCCAGAGCACCGAATAGTGACGGTACTGCTGGAAGTAGAAGGTGACGACGAACAACTGCCCGTAGAACCCGACGTTGAGCAGCAGACCGACGACCGTGGCACTGGAGAACGTGACCTGGCGGAACAGTGACAGCGGCAGCATGGGGTTCACCACCCGCCGCTCGACCAGGACAAAGAGCACCCCGCAGACGGCGAAGAGCGCAGCTGCGGCCACCGCCGTCGGCGAGGACCACCCTTGGTGCCCGCCTTCGATGATCGCGAAGGTCATGGCCCCGAGGGCCAGGACGCCGAGGGCCTGCGCAGGCAGGTCCATCCCACGCACTCGCTGCGGTCGTGGCGCCACCACACAACGGGCCGTCAGGGCCATTCCCAGCAACCCGAAGGGGAGGTTGACATAAAACACCGAGCGCCAGCCGAACGCGGAGACCAGCAGCCCGCCGAGCACGGGTCCGGAAGCCGCGGCGATACCCCCGATCCCGCCCCAGACGCCGATAGCCCGGGCACGGTCTTCCTTACGGTCATACGATGCCTGGATCAGAGCGAGCGACGTGGGCACGACCAGCGCGGCCGCGAGCCCCTGCAACAGTCGCATCACCACCAGGAACCACAAGGCCGGCGCCACGCCGCACCCGATGGAGGTCGCGACGAACAGGCCAAGTCCGGTCAGGAACGCGGGTTTGCTGCCGAGCCGGTCGCCGACGGAACCGGCCGACAGCAGCAGCCCGGCGAAGACGATGGTGTAGCCGTCGGCGACCCACTGGGCGCCCGCGAGATCGCCGCTCGACCCGAAGTCCCGGCCGATCGGCGGCAGCGCGACGGTCACCACCGTCACGTCCAGCATCACCATGAAGAAGCCGAGACAGAGCGCGATCAGCGGCAGCCGGGAAGCCGCGCGGGTCGTCGTTGGAGCTGTTTCCGCACCGGCAGGGGCTTTCACGTCATCCAGGGACATCGACGTTCCTTCACTTCCTTCCGTGCCCGACATCAGGCCAGTCGCGCCTTCACCTCGGCCGAGTGACGAACCGCCATCGCGTCCAGCTCGACCGCCGCTCCCAACGGAAGGCGCTCCATCATGAATGCCGTCCGGGCAGGCGGGTCCGCCGGGAAGAACTCCCCGTAGACCTCGTCGAAAGCGGGCATGTCGTCATAGGTGGTGAGCCACACACGCATGCTCACGACGTCACCCAACGTCATTCCCGCGGCGTCGAGGGTGGATCGTAGGTTCATCAGCGCTCGGTGCCCCTGCGCGGCCACGTCGGCCGCGACGAGTTTCCCGTCATCGTCGACACCGAAATGGCCCGCCAGATAGGCGGTGTCCCCGACCACCACTCCGGGGGAATAGCGATAGCCCGGAAGCTTGCCCCTGGTGATCAACTCGCGGCCCATCAATACCTCCACGTGGACATCGATACGTCTCCCTCGGGCCCGGAACGCATACGTCGTTGTGCGCGCTGCGCGCTGCGTGTTGCCGGGGAGCGGAGAGTTCCAACCTAGCCCCGGAAAGCTTCGGGCCCGGTCGAAGTGTGCCGTGGGGATCCCGGCCGGCCGGTGCCTGCTCGGTACCCGGGACAGTGGCAGGATCGAGGGCGTACGATGACCGCACTCAAATGGGTTGGAGAGTCATGCGCGACTTAGCGGGAGACGCGAATTTCCTTACTCCGGCCGCCCTGATCGGGGACCAGACCCGGGCCCGGATTCTGCTCGCTCTGCTGGACAATCGGGCGCTTCCCATGACGATGCTCGCGACCGAGGCAGGGGTGGCACCGTCCACGGTCAGCGGTCATCTGGGCCAGCTGGTGGACGGCGGGCTGCTGACAGTCAGACGGCAGGGCCGCCACCGCTATTTCAGCCTCGCCTCGGCGGAGGTCGCACAGGCTCTGGAATCGCTTGCCAAACTCGCCCCGCCCTTCACACCACGCTCCCTGCGCTCCAACACCCGGGCCGGCGCCATGCGTCTGGCGCGCACCTGCTACGACCATTTGGCCGGCCACCTGGGGGTCAGCGTCATGGGGGCGCTGATCGAGCGGAAGGTCCTCATCGGTGGGGACGGCGTGCACGACCCGGCCCACTCGGTCAGGGATCGGCTCTCCGCCCCCGGCTGGGACCTGACCTACCGGGTCACCGACTCCGGCTGGGAGGTGCTGAACGAAGTGGGCGTCGAGCCTCCGCTCACGACCAGGGCGATCGTGCGCTACTGCGTGGACTGGACGGAGCAGCGCCATCACCTGGCCGGTGCCGTGGGTGCCCAACTGCTCGAACGGCTGCTGGAGCTCGGCTGGGTCGTCAAGGCGCCCAAGAGCCGGGCGATCCGGGTCCCGGACGAGGGCGTGAGCGGTTTCCGCGACTGGCTGGGCATCGAGATGGACGCCCTGCGCACGCGCGCCGCCGCCTGATCGTCCCCCGGCCGGGGCCGGAGCACCGGCGGAGCACGCACCGCGTCGGATCACCGTCGGTGGGCGGGGAAACTCGCGTCCGAGCCGGCCGCGGGTCGGTCGCCACCGCGCCGGCAGCGCAGCCGATGTGCTTCGAGCGCCCGGTCGACCAGCGCACCGGCCGCGCCCAAGTAGTCGGCGGGGTCGAGGATCTGCTCGATCCGTTCGGGAGAGAGGTGCTCGAGAATGCCCGGATCGGTGCGGACCGCACGGCTGAAAGGCACACCAGTCTCGGTGGCCGCGGCGGCTGTCCTCCCCAGGTGCTGTTTGGCACCGGCCTTGCCCAGCGCGTCCGCCAAGTGCACGGCGAGCCGCTCGGCCACGAGTTGTCCCTCGGTGAGCCGCAGATTGCGTGCCATGGCGGCGGGCCGGGCGAGCAGCCCCTCGGCCAGCTCCGCCGCCGTGTGCGCCGCACCGCCCGCGATCCGCAGGGCCTCCCGTAGCGGTTGCCACTCCGCGTGCCACGCACCGGCGGGCCGTTCGTCCTCGGCCACCAGGCAGTGCATCAACACCGATACAAAGGAGGGAACTTGTAACGCGGCCGAGACCAGGAGCGTGGCCAGCACGGGGTTGCGCTTCTGCGGCATCGCGGAGGAGGCTCCGCGCCCTTCGGCCACCGGCTCGATCGCCTCGGCGACCTCGGTCCGCGCGAGGTTCAGCACATCCGTCCCGAACTTCCCCAACGCCCCTGTGAGCAGGGCAAGTTCGGCGCCGAGCGCAGCGATCGGAGCGCGGGCGGTGTGCCAGGGCAGCGCCGGGTCCGCCAGGCCCAGTTCCTCGGCGAAAGCGGAGGCCAGCTCCAGCGCGGGTGACCCGCCCCCTGGAGCCACCACACCGCGCAGCTCGGCGTATTCCTGGTAGGCGGCCAACGTTCCTGCAGCTCCGCCGAGTTGGGCCGGAAGATCACCTCGGGCCTGCCGCAGACGCAGGGACTCCTCGCCGATGGCGTGCAGCCATCCGGCCGCCTTCAGACCGAACGTGGTGGGCACCGCGTGCTGAGTGAGGGTACGCGCGGCCATGGGGGTGTCGCGGTGGCGCTCCGCCAACCCCGCCAGAGCGGCGCAGACGCGCTCCAGGTCGTCCAGGATCAGGTCCAGGGCACGGGCCGCGAGCAGCATGGTCGCGGTGTCGAGGATGTCCTGGCTGGTGCTCCCCCGGTGCACGTCGTCCGCGGCCTCCGGGTACCGGTGCGCCACCTCCCGGGTGAACTCCTGCACGAATCCGACCACGGGGTTGGCGGCCTCGCGCGCCCGGCGGGCCAGCGACACCAGGTCGCACCGCCAGCTGCCGGCCGCGGCAGCGATCGAGTCGGCGGAACTCCACGGGATCATCCCGATCTGCGCCTGGGCGCGGGCGAGGGCCACCTCGGTGTCGAGCATGGCCGATAGCCACGCACCGTCCGACAGCGCGGCCTCGGTCGGCACACCGGCTCGCACCGGTGCCATCAACCCCGCGTCCACGGCTTCGAGCCCCACGGTACCCCCGGCACACCGGCCTGCCGAGGCCGTATCGGTCCGTTCAGGCGTCACACGACACCTCCGGGCGGGAAGAGGAGGGGGCGCGCTCGGCGGACCGGCTGTCGACGGCGCCGAGCGCCGCGCGGGCCATGGCGTCGGCGTCGGCGAGTGTGACCGAGTTGACGCCGGGGCGAATGCCGGCCGCGGTCACCCAGTGCACCCCTTCGGTCGGTACACCGAAGGCGTACCGGGAGGGATGGGGTCGCCCGTCGGCCTCCAGTACCGGGTAGGGACGCGGGCCGACTGCCACGGCCCCGGTCGTGTAGCCGGGACCGTGCGGGGAGCCGATCCGGTAGGGACGGCAGCGGCCCGAGGCGAGCAGGTCGCGCAGCAGGGGATCGCGGGTGCGCCGGAGGTCGGTCCGGGGCAGGCGTGCCTCGATGACCACGGACGCCGAGAGGGGCCGTGTACCGGTCAGCCGGGACTCCACGTCGAAGCGTCCGGCGACGGTGTTGGCGACGATCCTCATGCCGGGGCCCACCAGGGTCAGGAAACCCGCTTCCAGCAGCGCGGCCATCTGCTCGATGCGGCTGCGGGGCGGGCCGATGGAGAGGAAGGCGTTCATGGGGGTGTACCAGCCGTCGAGGTGGTCCCGGTACGAGGGGCCGGTGATGCCTTGGTGGTCGACGACCAGCCGCACTTCGTTGCGCAGGTCACGCAGCACGTCGAGGGCGGCCTTGTACGGGTTGGTGACATTGCCTTGCGCCGCCTGTGCGGCGTCCTCCCGAAGATGCCGGATCAGCCAGTGGTTGAAGTCGTCGACCCCTTCGAACCGCAGGCCCGCGTCGGCCCGGTTTACCGCTTCCCAGCCCCACTTCTCCTCCGCCCCGATGCCGCAACCACGCAGCAGCTCCGGTTCCTCATCCGTGCCGGCGGTCATGGCGTACATCTCGAGGAACTCGGTCGCCGAGCTCCGGCACTCGCGTTGGCCGATCAGCGTGGCGTAGTAGATCCCCTGCACCTCCAGGCTGATCAACGGCCACACATCACGCCGGAACTCCACCTCCTCGCCTTCCTCGGCGCGCCGCCGGAACCCGGCGATCACTTCGGGGGTGAGGAACAGCGGCTGATGGCGTTCGGATACTCCCTTCTGGTTCTCGCCACGCGCGTGATAAGGCAGGCCCCGGCGCGAGCCCGCGATGAGTGTCGGCTCCTCGCCGGACGGTTCGTAGACCAGGCGGTCCCCCCGCGATCGGTAGCTGCCCCCGCGCCCTTCGGTCAACAGTGCGAGGTAGTCGAAGAAGTTGAGTCCGAGGCCACGCAGCGCCACCACGGCTCCGGGGAAGATCCCGGACAGGTCGGCCTCCGAAGGGTTCTGCGGCGGAATGTACAGGCCCCCGGCTTCCTTCGCGTGGGCGGCCAGCGCTGTTTCCGCCCCGGTCGGCTCGCAGTCCAAATGCCCCTGGGCGAGGATCACCGCGTCCAGACCGGTGATCGGCTCGCCGTCGCTCAGCTCAACGGTCTGGCTCCCGTCAGCGCTGTCGATGAGTCGCTCGGCCCTGGCCGGCCATACCGTCACTCGGACCTGTTGCGGCGCGGTGTTGACGATGCGTTCGAAGGCCCACCGTAGATAGGAGCCGTAGAAGGCACGGGTCGGATACGAGTCGGCCCCGAGCCGTTTCGCCTCCTCCCGTACCGTGAACTCGTACTCGCCGGCTCGGGCGAGCAGCCAGAAGAACCGCGCCCACTCGTACAGGCTCGGCCCCACGGCCACCGGACCCTCGCACTCGACCGAGTCGTCCGTGAATACGGTGATCTGCGACGCCACCGTGTTCATGAGGAGCTCGCCTGCCTGGTCGGTCCGCCACACCCGACCCGCTCCGGCGGGAAACGGGTCGATGACGTGCACGTGTATGCGCCGTCCAGGAGTCACCGCGGGCGCGTTCGCGCAGATTCGCTCGACGACCGCCAATCCGCGCGGCCCGGCTCCGACCACCGCGATGGACCTGGCGGTCGATGCCTGTAATTCGAGTACCAACTCATCCTCCACAATGGCTGCTTCGGTTCTGCGTGGCCGCGGGCGGCGCGTCAGCCCAGGATCTTCCCCGGATTGAAGATTCCTCGGGGATCGAGCGCTTCTTTGACGCTCCGCTGCAATGCCAGGACGGCCTGGCTCATCTCGCGGCGCATTCCGTCTCGCTTGAGCAAGCCGATACCGTGCTCGGCGGTCACGGTTCCGCCCAGTGCGATGGCCGCGTCCATGATGTCGTCGAAGACGTGCTGTGCTCTGGTCATGGCAGCGGCATCCAGGCTCGGCATCCTGATCAGGGGGTGCAGGTTCCCGTCCCCGGCGTGCGCGATATTGGCCACCGGTGTCTCCCAGCCGGCGGAGATTTCGGCGATGCGGGCCAACATCTCCGGCACCCGGCTGCGCGGCACACACACGTCCTCGGTCAGGACGGGGCCTGACCGGGCCAACGCCGGGTAGGCGAGCCTGCGGGCTTCGAACAGCGCCTCGGACTCGCCCGGGTCGGTGGACACGTCCGCCCAGGTGGCTCCGGCGCCCTTGAAGCAGTCCACCAGCACTCTGCCTTCCTCCTCCGCCGCACCCGGCGGTGCGTCGCTGCGCGCGAGCAGGAGGGCGGCGGCGCCGGGATCAATATCCGTCCGTTTCCACTCGTCGACGGCCCTGAGGCAATGGCGGTCGACCAACTCGAGGGCAGCTGGTGTCACTCCGCGGGCGGCCACCGCGGCGACGGCCCGCCCCGCGTCGGCGAGCTCGCCGAAGAAGCCGACCGCCGTCACCGGAGGACGCCTGGCGCTTCGGAGCCGCACGGTGACCTCTGTGATCACTCCGAGGGTGCCCTCGGACCCGACGAACAGCCCGCGCAGGTCGTACCCGGCCACGCCCTTGAGGGTGCGGCCGCCGAGCCGCACCGCCGTACCGTCACCCACGACGGCTTCGAGGCCGAGCACATGGTCCCCGGTGACTCCGTACTTCACGCAGCAGATCCCGCCCGCGTTGGTCGCCACATTCCCCCCGATCGTCGACCAGGCGGAGCTTGCCGGGTCGGGCGGATACCACAACCCGTGCGCGGCGCACACACGATTGAGCTCATCGTTGACCACGCCCGGCTGCACGGTGGCGGTCTGGTTGTCCACGTCCATCTCGAGCACCCGATTCATGCGCTCGGTGCTGATCACCACGCAGCCGTCGACGGCGTTGGCACCACCCGAAAGGCCCGTGCCCGCACCTCGTGGCACAAGCGGCACTCCGAACTCGGCGCAGGCGCCGACGATCGCGCAGACCTCCTGGGTGTCCTTCGGCAGCACGAGCGCCCGGGCCCGCCCGAACGGGGCTCCGGCCGCCTCGTCGTGCAGATAGCCGCTCGCGATGTCCTTTTCGGCCAGCACGCGTGAGAGCGGGGCACGAGCGCCCAGGGCAGCGATCAACGGGTCGTCCGGCATGGTGATCTCCTGAGAGCGGAGAGGGAGTCGGGGAGGGAAGCGAGCGCGGGCCGTAGCGGGTGTCGGGCCCCGGTACGGCCCACGCTCGGTCTCTCCGTCCGGCGCGGGGCGAGGTGTTACCGGATGCGGCGGGAGGAGAAGAGCTCCGCCAGCAGTGCCGAGCGCAGAATGACGCCCTTGGCCACACCCTCGAAGTAGTGCACGTTGGCCAGATCGTCCGTCTCGGGCGGCAGCTCGGGGCCGCGCGGGCCGGTGTGTACAACCGGAACGCCCGTCCCCGTGCGGCCGAGCAGCGCGCTGTTGAACACAAACCGTTCATCGAGCCGGTGGGACCGGGTGTGGGTGTGCACAGCGGTCTCGTGGAAGTCCGACAGCTCGAACGGGATCATGCTGACCGCATCGACCTTCCGAAGCAATTCGGCCGCTGAGCCCGCTGTCTCCATGGACATCCCAGTGTCCCGGATGGTGCGTTGAACGTCGTCCGGAACCAACGCGCCGTCCGGCGCGAGGAAGACGATGCCCGCCGCGCCGAAGGCGGCCAGCCCGTGGATGAGCGAACGCGCGTGCCGACAGGTGGGATCTCCTGCATAGCCCAGTGTCACGCCCTTGAGCTGACCCAACTTGGAGTGCAGTACCCACAGATCGAGCATGGCCTGCGTCGGGTGCTCCCGGTCACCGGTGCCGGCGCTGATGACGGGGACCTGCGACACTGCCGCCGCTCGCTCCGCCGCGGTGTCCTCCGTGTGCCGGAGCACCAGGAGATCGGCGTAGCTGCCCACGACCCGCACGGTGTCCTCCAGGGACTCCCGGTAGAAGTCACCGGCCCTGGTGGTCGTGACATCGGAGAAGCCGATGGTCGAGCCGCCGATGCGGCGCGCGGCGGCCTCGAAGCTGAGCCGGGTGCGGGTGCTGTTCTGGTAGAACAGCACCCCGAGCAGCATGCCGGGCGCCGACCGGGCCACGATCTCCCGCGGCTGGCGCAGCATCCAATCCGCTCTCGCCCAGACGCTCTCATAGTCGGAGCGCCGCCAGGTGCGCAGCGACACGGCGTGCCGAGGCAGCGTGGGCCGCTCGGCCGAGCGGCTGTCGGGCGTGGCCTCGGGGATGGTGAGGCCGTTGGCTACCACCACTTGCCCTCCACCGTCTTCGCCACCCATTTCTGCGTGTCGAGCATCGCGTACCCGGGCGTGACCGGCAGCGGCACCGCACCGGGCAGTTGGTCCAGCCCGGTGATGGCCTGGCCGAGACGGGACGCCAGCATGCCCTGGGCGAGCGGCGGGGTGCCCGCGAAGATAGGGCATTCCTGGTTCTTGATGAACCACTCGTCGAGGATGGGCCGGCCCGGGTAGTCCGGCATCTCCGGAATGAACCTGCTGATGAGCTGCTCGGCGTTCTTCTCGTTCATCTCCTCGCCCTCGGGGACGCCGAAGTACTCCTCCGCCGTCATGGAGTCGCGGGTCCACTTGAAGAAGAACGTGCGGTGGCCGAACACAGGGGTGAGCATCATGAATTGGCACCGCTCGGAACGACGGAAGGCCCGGTGCAGGGTGTAACGAGCCTCGATCGCGTAGAGCTCGATCTTGTCGAGGACGTAGTCGCAGCCCTCGAAGAACTCGTCCACCGTGTCCTCGGTGATGCCCTCGGGATACACCTCGATGTTCACGTCCCGCGTGGTGTTGTACACCGCCTCGGCGACGACCTCGGCCTTGTTGCGGCCCACCGTGTCGATGGTCGCGCCGAACTGCCGGTTGATGTTGGAGATTTCGAACGTGTCCGGGTCGGCCACCTTCAGGTTCTGCACACCCATCCGCACCAGGCGTTCGGCGGTCGCTCCGCCTATCCCGCCGACGCCGGCGACCCCGATGACCGCGTTCTTCAGCTTGAGCTGACGTCCCTTCTGCTCCGCCGGCGTGTCGCCCAGCCAGCCCAGGTTGCGCCGGACCCGCTCCCAGTAGTACTGCTCGCTGGTCTCCGTGGCGACAAAACGCTTGCGTTCCGACATCGATGACCTCTCACTGGTATGTGGAATTTCAGTTTTCGGGCTTGACCGCAGTAACCGACACGCCCTCGAACGTGAATGCATCCCGCTCGAAGCGCGTGGCGATTTCCTCGAACTCGCAGCACTGTTCCAGGTAGTCGATGACCTCCTTCCCTTCGGGAGTCGAGGCCGCCACGGGGCGAGGGCTGTTGTCCGGGCCGAGGACGCAGGGGGCGAACCCGACCTGCAGCTTCCCCTCGCCGAATCCGAGTACGGCGAAGCCCGTGAGCCTGCCCTCGGGATGGAACGGCAACAGCGGATAGCCTTCGCGCGCCCCGATGCGGTACTCGCCGAAGCGTCGCGCACTCTCGCGCCGAAGCCTGGCATCTCCGCGTCCGAGATAGGCCGAATCCTGCAGCCGTTCTTCGAGTCCCGGCAGATCGAAGGCGAAGTGTCCCAGCCCGTAGAAGATGGGACGGCCGCGGTGGAACTCGATTCCGCGCAGCAGGTGGTGATGGTGTCCGAGCACCGCGTCCGCGCCGGCGTCGATGGCGGCATGCGCGGTGTGCACCTCGTGATCGGTCAGGACGAACGGCCTGGTGAAGTCGCCCCAGTGAAAGCTCGTCACCACCAGATCCGCCTGCTGGCGGGCCTGCGCGATGTCCTCACGCATCGCCTCGATGTCACCCTCGTCCGGAACGGTGGTGACCCTGGGTAGCAGTCCCGGGTTCCACTCGTTCTGTTCCCAGGGCGAGTAGAGCGTGCTCGCCCGCACCGGGGCGAGGCCGGGTACGCCTGGGCGGGCTTCGTACCCTCGAGGGAAGACTGCGGCGTAGGCCAGCACCGCCACCCGCCCCCGGCCGGTGTCGATCACGGCAGGCCGATGTGCCGCAGCACTGTTCTCACCGGCTCCTGCGGTGGCCACTCCGCTGTCCAGCATGAGCTTGCGAGTCTCGAGCAGCGCGAGCGACCCGCCGTCGAGGCTGTGATTGTTGGCAAGCGAGACAACGTTGATACCGGCGTCCGTGATGCTCGTTGCATGCGCCGGCTCCGCGATCACCGGCACACCTGCGCTCGGGGCCCGCTCCCCGGTGTTGCTGTACACCCCTTCCAGGTTGGCGAACGTCACCTCCGCGCTGCGAAAGACACTGCGGACATGCCGAAACGCTCCCTCCGGTTCCTCGCGGTGCACGAAGACGTCCCCAACGGCGACGATGTGTAACTCACCCATCTGTGGCATGGCCCCTTCGACCGCTCCGACCGCACCATCCGCAATAGTGGATGAGCGCGGGCTTCACCATACGCTGAAACCTGCGTTGAGCGTCAACAACAGCGAACGGAGAAGCGAGAGTTGGCGCAAATGCATCCATTAAAGTGGACGCTCGATGGGCCTCATCGTTGCCGGCGCAGGCATGGCCGACCTGGTCAGCGAGACGGTCCGCCATCCCGTCCGTCCGTGCGATATCCCGCGAGTTCTCCTGAGCCCCGCTGGTTGATCGAGGCCGTGGCCTGGGGCTTCTTCCCCCTTCGAGTGCTCTGCCGGCCTGTGGCGTAACTTCGGGAATCCTGAAGCGTTCTCAGCTCGTGCGACCGATCTACGGTCTGGCCGAAGGCGAGGAGGTGCGGGTCGTCGGCGCTGGCGGCAGTGCGGGACCTGCGCGAGTACCGGGAACCGGTCTCGGCGGAGGAACTGGAGCGGTTCGAGACCGACGTGCTGGCGGGCTTCGTGTTGGCGCGGGCATCGGTGGGGCTGACGGACGGCACACATGGTCGCTGTACCGGACCTCTGGACAAGGAGCCGGGACGCGACGGCTGCCCATACCGGTCATCGCGTCCGTTGTGGCGCACTGCACGAAGATGGGCAACCGTCTGGCGATCCTGGAACCCCCGCCCGTTGAGAAGCCCTCCGAGGTCACCGTCTTCGTCGGGTCGTTGGCGTCCTCCGACACGGACGGTGCCGCGTTCACGACCGTGTACTACCCCTGGCTCACCGTCCCAGGGCTCGACAGAGCGAACCGCACCGTACCGCCGTGCGGCCACGTCGTCGGCGTCTGGGCCCGCAACGATGCCGAACGCGGCGTGTTCAAAGCCCCGGCGAACCAGAACCTCCGCGGCGTCCTGTCCGTCCCGACGGTCCTCACCGACCAACAGAACGGGGACCTGAACTCGACGGGCGTGAACTGCCTGCACGTGTTTCCCGTCATCGACACCGACACCGACACCGACGGATACATCGCCTGGGATGACTTCCAGCGCATTCCTCGACCGCGACGGCGCGGGCGACGACGCTTGAGGGCGCCTTCAAGGACTGTTGGAACAGCCTCAAGGACGGTGACGTGACCCGTGACGGTCGTGTGTCCCGTGAAGAGACGCTCATGATCGTCGAAAAGACGGTGATCGGGAAAAGGTCGAGACGCTCCCTCCTACGTCCGCTCGCTCCCAGAGGCGGGGCCCCACCTCATGTGCGGCGGCGACGGGCCTGTCGACTACGCAAAGTTCGAGCAGTACATGAAGGCCCGCAACGTCACCGAGCAGGTCGCCAACGACGAGTACGCGCAGCTCACGCAGGGATCCTCCTCCGGTCTGCTCGACAAGGCCGCCGCGCAGGCCTGGGGCTTCACCTTCTTCGCTTCTCCGGACCCCAGCCCGGAGAAGTGGCTTCTCGGCCTGTTCTCCGTCCGACGCGCCAGACCGCCGGGCGGCGCGGTGGCCGCCCGCCATTCGCGGCAGCCACCGCGAACGGCGCTCGACCATGAACCGGCTGCCACGCCGCTGGGCCCGCAGCGCCTGCTGTGGGTCTGTACGGTCTTCGGCTCTGTCCCGTAATCGGTGGTAGCGCTGGGTAGTGATCACTGGAGGAGGATGCGGTGGCGGAGCAGGGGGAACCCGGCTCGCCCGTGCAGCTGCCTCATGATCTTCTTGGATTGTGGCCGGTGCGGTTTGGGTGCAGAACCCGGGCGCAGGGAGATCGCCCCCGGTAGCTGCACGGTGATCGCGGAGCACCCGGCGCTGCGGTGACGGGGAGTGGGAGCAGCGGGCAGAAGGCGGCAGACAGGTGACGACAAACAGATGACAGCGAACAGATAACAGATTTCGAAAGTTGTCAGCTGTTTTCTGTTACCTGTTCGCCGCCGTCGCCGGGCTGAGGCCCGCTATCCGCCCGAGGCCTGGTAGCGCTGCATCGACCGGTGTCCGCCGTAGACGGCCGCGGCGGTCCAGAGGGCCATGATCAGCAGTCCGGTCCAGTGGCCGTAGTGGATGCCCGGTTCGGTCTGGGTGCGCATCGCGTACAGGCCGGCGCGGTCGGGGAGGAACTGGCCGGCCTCGCGCACACCGGGGATCGCGCCCAGCCAGGTGGTGCCGAGGAACACCATCGGGGTGAGTAGGCCGAGGGCGGCGCTGAAGTTGCCCAGCATCGCGGTCAGTCCGAGGCAGAGCAGCACCATCATCGGGTGGTAGAGCACCCCGGCGACGAAGCTGCGCGTCAGGCCGGGGGTGGAGAGGTCGAGGTCGGCGGCGGCGCGGACGGCGAGGAAGCAGCCGGCGGTCGAGACCAGGCCCAGCAGCAGGCCCAGTCCGGCGCCCAGCGTGACCTTGGCGCCGTACAGTCGGCCGCGCCCGGGGACGGCGGTGAGCGAGGTGCCGATCATCCGGGTGTTGAACTCCTGCCCGATCAGCAGGATTCCGAGGCAGGCCACGGCGACGTGGCCGAACAGCAGCCCGTAGTAGATCATGTTGGCCGGGTCCTTGCCCGAGCCCGGTGCCGGGGCGCCCTCGGCGGCGCCGACGGCCGCGGTGATGCCGACGGTCAGCGCCAGGGCGGCCAGCGGGGCCGCCCACTGCGAGGGCAGGGTGGTGAACTTGATCCGTTCGGCGCGCAGGGCGTTGCCCAGGCTCATCCTCATCTCTCCTTCGTCCGGGGGCAGTTCGAGGTCACTTGGCGCGCCGCAGGGCCCACAGGCCGCCGTACGCCGCCAGGGCCGTCCAGAGCGCCATGATCAGCAGCCCGGTCCAGTGCCCGTACACGGTGTGCGGGTCGTCGGTGTAGTGCAGTGCGTACTGGCCCGCCCGGTCGGGCAGGAACTGGACAGCGTCCCGGGCTCCGGGGACGCCGGCGAGCAGCGGGGATAGCAGGAAGACGGTCGGGCCCAACAGGCCCATGGCGGCCGTGAGGTTGCCCAGCATCGCGGTCGCCCCGAGGCAGAGCACCACCAGCAACGGTGGGTAGAGCACTCCGGCGGTCGCCGCCCGGACGAAGGCGGGTCCGTGCCAGTCTCCGGGGACGGTGGCCGCGTAGCCGGCGAAGCCGCCCGCGGTGCCGACCGCGCCCGCGCCGAGCCCGACCAGGGCGCCCAACGCCAGCTTGGCGCCGTACAGTCGGCCGCGCCGGGGGACGGCGGTGAGCGAGACGTCGATCATCCGGGTGTTGAACTCCTGCCCGATCAGCAGGACCGCGAAGGCGACCAGGGCCGCCTGGCCGAAGTTGAGCCCGTAGAAGACCCCGACGCCGGGGTCGTCGGTGATGGTGTGGTCGGCGCCGCCGCCGAGTATCGACCCGACGGCCGTGGTGACACCGCCGGTGAGCAGGGCGGCGATCAGCGGCGGGAGCCAGAGCGAGCGGAGGGTGGTGAGCTTGATCCGTTCGGCGCGGAGGGCGGCGAGGTTCATCCGGCGGGCTCCGTCCGGTACTCGACGCTGTCGGCGGTCATCCGCATGAACGCCTCCTCCAGCGAGTCCTGTTGGGCTGCGATCTCGTACAGCACCACGCCGTTCGCGGCCGCCAGGGCGGCGATCCGCTCCGCATCGACTCCGGTCAACTCCCAGGCTCCGTCGTCGACTTCGGTGGCGTTGAAGCCGCGCTCCGCGGCGCCGAGCAGCGCGGCCAGCTTGCTCGGGTTGACGGCCCGGACCCGGATCCTGCTCCGGCCGTGCCGCTCGATGAACTCGGCGGTGGCCGAGTCCGCCAGCAGTCGACCCCGGCCGATCACCACCAAGTGGTCGGCGGTGAGGGCCATTTCGGTCATCAGGTGGGAGGAGACCAGTACCGACCGGCCCTCCGCGGCCAGGTCGCGCAGCAGGGTGCGGATCCAGCGAATGCCCTCCGGGTCCAGGCCGTTGACCGGTTCGTCCAGCAGCAGCACCGGCGGGTCGCCGAGCAAGGCAGCCGCCACGCCCAGGCGTTGGCGCATCCCGAGCGAGAAGCCGCGGATCCTCCGCCCGGCCGCCTCCGCCAGCCCGACCTGGGCGAGCACCTCGCCGACCCGCCGCTCCGGCAGGCCGTTGCTCGCGGCGAGCCAGCGCAGGTGGCCCCGCGCCGTCCGGCCGCCGTGCAGGGCCTGGGCGTCCAGCAGCGCGCCCACCTGCCGTAGCGGCTGGTCGAGTTCGGTGTACGGTCGGCCGCCGACCAGGGCGCGTCCGGCGGTGGGGCGGTCCAGGCCGAGGACCAGCCGCATGGTGGTGCTCTTCCCGGCGCCGTTCGGGCCGAGGAAGCCGGTCACCACGCCGGGCCGGACCTCGAAGGACAGGTCGTCGACGACCCGCCTGCCGTCGTACTCCTTGGTCAGGCCCTGGATCTCGATCACGGCCGCCGTCCCCTCCTCGCAGGTGTCACCGCCGATGCGTCGGGCGGTGGCTCCATTCGACCGGAGCGGGCCGGTCCGGCGGATCCCGCCTCGGCGGGGACCGGTCTCCCTCCCGGGAGGGAGACCGAGGGCAGTCCCGCGGGGGAGCCGGGAACGGCCGGTGGACTGGCAGGATGGAGCGGTGCCGAGAATCACCGCCTCCCGGATCCGCAGCGGAGCGACCGGGCTGTTCGCCCCATTGCTGGCCGGTGCCACCTATGCCCGACTGCTGCACCTGGTGGTCGGGTGGATCTTCGCGGGCGTGATCCTGTTGATCTACCCGGGGACGTACCACCGGAGCCTCGGCGAGATCGTGGTGAAGGCCGTCGTGCTGGACGTCGTGCTGCTCGCGCTGGTCGCGCTGATCCCGGCGGCGCGGCGGGCCGAGGGGGTGCAGGCGCGACTGCTGCTGGTGCCCGACCGGGAGGAGGACATCGGCGTCGAGCCCTCCCGTACCTGGGCCGACCGGCGGCGCACGGCGGGCTGGCTGATCGGGCGGACGGTGCTCGGCTCGGCGATCGGCTTCGTGACGACCTTCGGGATCCTGTCCGGCTTCTTCGACCGGCTGACCGGGCCGGACGCTGCCCGCTACCTGGTGCTCGCCCCGGTGCTGCTGTTCGGCTACGGCTGGCTGGTGGTCGGCGCCGGTCGCCTCCAACTCGCCATGGCCGAGCGGCTGTTGGGGCCTTCTCCGGCGGATCGGCTGGCCGAGGCCGAACTGCGGGCCGAACGACTGCTGGAGCGCAACCGGTTGGCCCGCGAGCTGCACGACTCCATCGGCCACGCCCTGACGGTGACGGTCCTCCAGGCGGGCGCGGCGCGCGAGGTCGGGGATCCGGCCTTCGTCGCCAGGGCGCTCGAAGTCATCGAGGAGACCGGGCGGCAGGCCATGGAGGACCTCGAACGCACCCTGGTCCTGCTGCGCGAGACCCGGCCGGGCGGCGGACCGGCCGACCCGGCGGGTGCGGGTGCGGGTGCGGGTGGGGGTGCGGCGGGCATCGGCGCGATGGGCGGTGGGACGGCGGGGGCCGGGACGGGGGGTGCCGGGACGGCCACCGAGCAGCCCGGGATCGACCAGCTGCCCGCACTGTTCGACACCGCCCGGGCGGCGGGCAGCCCGGTCGAGGCACGGATCGAGGTGTCGGCCGGGGCCGTGCCCGGGGTGCTCTCGCGCGAGTCCTACCGGATCGTCCAGGAGGGCGTCACCAACGCGCTCAAGTACGCGCCCGGCGAACCGGTCGGGGTCCGGATCGCCGTCCGGGACGGGCAGTTGGAGCTGCGCTGCGCCAACCGGCTGGTGGCGGTGCCGGGGCGGACCGGTGGTGCGCGCAAGGGTGGCAAGGGCCTGCGCGGGATCCGGGAGCGGGCCGTGCTGCTCGGCGGCGAGGCCGTGGCGGGACCGTCCGGGTCGGTCCCGGGTGCGGGTGCCGGTTCGGCCGGCGGTTCGGCCGCCGGTGCGGTCGGTGGTCCGCAGGCCGGGGACGGTGCGGAGTGGGTGCTCCAGGTGCGGCTGCCCCTACGCTTGGGCTCGTGACGAATGATCTTGCGGGCGGCGGTCGGACGGGGGGCGTGCCGGGCGTGATCGAGATCCTGCTCGCCGACGACGAGGAACTGGTCCGGGCCGGGCTGCGGGCCGTGCTGGAGGCCCAGGGCGACCTGCGGGTGGTCGGCGAGGCGGCCGACGGGGCGCAGGCGCTCGCCCTGGCCCGCGCGCTGCGGCCGCACGTGGTGCTGATGGACGTCCGGATGCCCGTCCTGGACGGTCTGGCGGCCACCCGCGAACTGCTGCGCCCCGGCGCGGCCGGGGAGCGGCCGCCGAAGATCCTGGTCATCACCACCTTCGAGAACGACGACTACGTCTACCAGGCGCTGCGCGCGGGCGCCGACGGCTTCCTGCTGAAGCGCTCCCGGCCGGCCGAGATCGTCCACGCGGTACGGCTGGCGGCGGCCGGCGAGTCGCTGCTGTTCCCGGCCGCGATCCGCCGGCTGGCCGCCACCCACGGCAACCCGGCCGCCCGCGCGGCGATGGACCGGGCGGCGCTGACCGGGCGCGAGGCCGAGGTGCTGCGGCTGATGGCGCGCGGGCTCAGCAACGGGGAGATCGCCGAGCGACTGGTGCTCGGGGTGCAGACGGTGAAGACGCACGTCAGCAGTGTGCTGGCGAAGCTCGGCGCGCGGGACCGCACCCAGGCGGTGATCGCCGCGTACGAGTCGGGGTTCGTCGAGCCGGCGGAGTAGCGAGCCGTTCCGGGGCCGCCTCGGAAGGCAGGGGCAGGAGCGGGCCGGGTCAGGCCGGGTAGGCGTGGGTCTGGGTGGCCTTGACCGAGGCCCAGACCGTCGCGCCCGGGGCCAGTCCCAGTTCGGCGACGGCGGCGGGGGTGAGGTCGGCGGCCATCGGCAGGGTGCCGGTGAGTTCGGCGCGGACCTGGTCGCCGTGCAGGTCCAGCCCGGCGATCTCGGCCCGCCACAGGTTGCGGGCGCTGGACTGCGGCCGCTCCCGGTACAGGGTGACGGCCGAGGGCGGGAAGGCCACGAAGGCCGGGCCGGACAGCTCCTCGGCGGTGGTCAGGACGGTGCCGTCCGGGAGCGTGACCAGGGTGCCCTCGGCCCGGCCCTGGTAGAGGTTCAGGCCGACCAGGCGGGCGATGTAGTCGGTGCGCGGCCGACGGGCGACCTCGGCCGGGCTGCCGGACTGCACCTCCCGACCGTCCTCGATCACCACCAGCCGGTCGGCCAGCACCATCGCGTCCAGCGGATCGTGCGTCACCAGCACCGCGACGGCCTCGAACTCGGCCAGATGGCGCCGCAGTTGGGACCGTACGTCGAGCCGGGTGCGGGCGTCCAGGGCGGCCAGCGGTTCGTCCAGCAGCAGCAGTCGGGGGCGGACGGCCAGGGCCCGGGCGAGCGCCACCCGCTGGGCCTGGCCGCCGGAGAGCCGGCCGGGGCGCACCGAGGCGTGCCCGGCCAGGCCCATCCGCTCCAGCCAGGCCGCCGCCTCGGCCCGGGCCTCGCGCTTGGGGCGGCCCTGACAGCGCGGGCCGAAGGCGACGTTGTCGAGCGCGCTGAGGTGCGGGAACAGCAGGTAGTCCTGGAACACCACGCCGACCGGCCGCTGTTCGGCGGGGGTGTGCAGGCGTCGGGCCGGGTCCTCCAGGACGCGGCCGTCCAGGCGCAGGTGGCCGCCGGTGAGCGGGAGCAGGCCGGCCAGGGCGCGCAGGGCGGTGGACTTGCCCGCGCCGTTCGGGCCGAGCAGTGCGACCACCTCGCCGGGGGCTGCGGTGAGCGCCAGGTCGAGGGCGAAGGCCGCGCGGTCGACCCGCAGGCGGGCGTCGAGGGCGGTGCCGGTGCCGGTGCCGGTGGGGGCGCCGGTGGCGGTCGGTGGCTTCATCGGTTCGGCGTCCTCGGTCACGGGGTCGACATCCAGCGGTCGCGCAGCCCGACCAGCACGGCGACGGAGACCACCAGCAGTACCAGCGACAGCGCGATCGCGGCCTCCGGGTCGGACTCCATGGCCAGGTAGACGGCCAGCGGCATGGTCTGGGTGCGGCCCGGGAAGTTGCCCGCGAAGGTGATCGTCGCACCGAACTCGCCCAGCGCCCGCGCCCAGGCCAGCACGGCGCCGGCGGCGATCCCCGGGGCGATCATCGGCAGGGTGACCCGGCGGAACGCGGTCAGCCGGGAGGCGCCCAGGGTCGCGGCCGCCTCCTCGTACCGGGGGTCGGCCGCCCGCAGCGCGCCCTCGACGCTGATCACCAGGAAGGGCATCGCCACGAAGGCCTCGGCGATCACCACGCCGGTGGTGGTGAAGGGCAGGGTGATGCCGAAGGCCGAGTCCAGCCAGGAGCCGACGATCCCGCGCCGTCCCAGCACCAGCAGCAGCGCCACCCCGCCCACCACCGGCGGCAGCACCAGCGGCAGGGTGACCAGCGCCCGGATCACCCGCCGGCCGGGCAGCTCGGTGCGCGCGAGCAGCCAGGCCAGCGGGACGCCGAGGACCAGCGAGACCGCGGTGGCGGCCGTCGCGCAGACCAGCGACAGCCGCAGGGCGTCCCAGACGGCGGTGCTGGTGAGTTGCTCGGACAGGCCGCTCCAGGGCGCCCGGACCAGCAGTCCGACCAGCGGGAGGATCAGGAACGCCAGGCCGAGCAGCGCCGGGAGCAGCAGCGCGACCGGGACCCGCTGCGATCCCGGGCGGCGCCGCGTGTTCCGGGGCCGCGTGTTCCGGCGGCGCGGCAGGGGCTTCGCGGGTCCGGCCGGCGCCGGGTCGGTGCGGTGGTCCCGGCCGTGGCCGTGGCCGTGGCCGTGGTCCTGGTGCTGGTCCGGCCCGGTGCCGGGGTCCGGGGCGCGGCCAGTGGTGCCGTCGTTCACGGTGCCTGGAAGCCCGCCGCGGTCAGCACCTGCTTGGCCTCGGGCGACCGGACGTACGCCACGAAGGCGGCCGCGCCGTCCTTGTTCGGCGCCTTGGCGAGCGCGGCGATCGGGTAGTCGTTCACGGCCTTGGCGGCCTCGGGGAAGTCCACGCCGTCGATCTTCGCAGCATCGGACTGCACATCGGTCTTGTACACCAGCGAGGCGTCGACCTCGCCGAGTTCGACCTTGGTGAGCGCGCCCTTGACGTCCTGCTCCAGGGTGACCGGGGTGAGGTTGAGGTCGGCGGCCTTCAGCGCGGTCAGGGCGGCCGCCCCGCACGGCACCTCCTTCGCGCACAGCGCGACCTTGACGCCGGAGCCGGTGAGGTCCTTCAGGCCCGCGATGTGCTTGGGGTTGCCCTTGGGCACCGCGATGGTGAGGGTGTTCCGGACGAAGGTGGTCGGCTGGCCGGTGGCGCCGCCCGCGTCGGTGACCGTCTTCATGGTGGCCGGGCTGGCGGCGGCGAAGACGTCCGCCGGGGCACCGGAGTTGATGCTGGTGGCGAGGGCGGAGCTGCCGCCGAAGTTGAACGTGACCTTGGTGCCCGGGTTGGCGGCCTCGAACTTCTTGCCGAGCTCGGTGAACGTCTCCTTGAGCGAGGCGGCGGCGAACACGGTGATGCCGCCCTTGGCCTTGGGGACGGCGCCCGAGCCGTCGGCGGCGGAGGTCGCGCCGGTGGTGGCGGCCGAGGCGGCGGAGCCGGAGGACTTGCCGTCGTCGCTGTTGCAGGCGGTGGCACCGAGGCCGAGGACGAGGACCGCGGCGGTGGCCGCGGCGAGTCGGCGGGAGGCGGTGGTGCGGGTGCTCATCGGGCTTGCCCTCCAGGGTTCGCGCCGGGAGCGGCGCGGGGGTGTGGTTGCAGGTGCGGCCATTACGGCGATCATAGTGCCGCAGATGCGAGCGATAAATCCTCTGTCGCATCGCACAGCGGAGGTGGGGCAGGGGGCTCGCGGCCGCTGTGCGAAGGCTCAAACGTGCACGGATCGTCCGGGGGTTGGCGGCGTTCGCGGGGTTGGCGGGGTTCGCGGGGTTCGCGGGGTTCGCGGGGTTGGCGCGGGCTGGCGCGGGCTGTGCGGGCGGAGCCGGTGGAAAACCCGTCGCGTTCCGGCCGGTCGAGAGGTCAGAGTGGGCGCAGCCCGTAGGTGCGGCCGGGTGTCGGCCGCCCGGGCCCACTGGTCGATCCGAACGGATCCACGGGGAGGAGTCCGCCCATGTCCACGCTGCGCGTCACCGCCGAGCGACTGGTCATCCTGGAGCACCCGAACGCCGACGCCCTGGAGCTGGCGCAGGTCGGCCTCTACCGGGCGGTGGTCGCGAAGGGGATGTACCGGACCGGCGACCACGCCGTCTACATCCCCGAACAGGCCGTCCTCCCCGAGGAGTTGATCGGTGAGCTCGGCCTGACCGGCAAGCTGGCCGGCTCCCGGGCGAACCGGGTGAAGGCGGTCCGGCTGCGTGGGGAACTGTCGCAGGGCATCGTCTGCCGGCCCGGCGCGCTGACCGACACCGACTTGGCCGCGGCCGCCGGGCGCGACGAGGACTTCGCCGAGCTGCTCGGGATCGTCAAGTGGCAGCCGCCGGTGCCGACGTCGATGAGCGGGGACGTGGTCAGCGCACCGGACCTGCTGCCCTGGGTGGACATCGAGAACCTCAAGCGCCACCCCGACGTCTTCGAGCCCGGCGAGCCCGTGGTGCTGACCGAGAAGCTGCACGGCAGTTGCTGCCTGGTCACCTACACCGCCGCCACCGGCGAGCTGCAGGTCTCGTCCAAGGGGATCGGTGCGCAGGGACTGGCGCTGGTCGAGGACGAGCGCAACCTGTACTGGCGGGCGGTGCACGCGTACGACATCCCGGCGGTGGCGGCCCGGTTGGCCGAACGGTTGGGCGCCGAGCGGGTCGGCATCTTCGGCGAGGTGTTCGGCGAGGGCGTGCAGGACCTCACGTACGGCGCCTCCGCGCGCACCGAACGCCCCGGCTACGCGGCCTTCGACGTCTCGGCCGTGGTGGCCGGACAGCTGCACTGGCTGTCGGCCGCCGAACTGCTGGACGGCGAACTGCCGTTGGTGACCGAGCTGTGGCGCGGGCCGTTCGACACCGCGACGGTGCTGGCCCACGCGCAGGGGAAGGAGGCCCACTCCGGGCGCGAACTCCACCTGCGCGAGGGGGTGGTGGTCCGGCCGGTGGTCGAGCGCTGGAGCCCGCTGCTGGGCGGGCGGGCGATCGCCAAGGTAGTCGGCGACGCGTACCTGACCCGCAAGGGCGGCACCGAGTACGAGTGAGTCCGCCGCGGGCGCGTGGCTCTCCCCGGCGCGCGCCCTCATGGGCGCGCGCTTTCCCGGGTGCGCGGCCTCCCGACGCTTCCTCGGCTGAATACCCGTCAGTAAGGTTGAGGGGTCACCAAGCGCAGCCAGCGCCGAGGACGTCCGGAAGGAGTGCCGATGGCCGCCACCACCGCCGTCATACCCGGACCGGCCGGGAACCCCCTGGTCGGTTCGCTCTTCGAGCTCACCCGCCGGCCGCTGCGCACCTACCTCGCGGCCCGGCGCGACCACGGGGACGTGGTGCGCTTCGTGGTCGGGCCGCCCGGGCTGCGGATGGAGTTCTACGGGGTGTTCTCGCCCGAGGGCGCCCACCAGGTGCTGGGCAGCGAGGCGGCGAACTTCCGCAAGGAGAACAACTTCTACGACGAACTGCGGAGCAGCGTCGGCAACGGGCTGCTGACCAGCCAGGACACCGACTACCAGCGTCAGCGCAGACTGATCCAGCCGCTGTTCACCCGGCGCCGGGTGGACGGGTACGCGGACGCGCTGGCGCAGGAGGCGCAGGCGCTCGCCGAGCGCTGGCGGGCGGTGCCGGGCGGGGTGGTGGACGCGTCGGAGGAGATGTCCCGGTTCGCGCTGCGCGCGGTCGCCCGGATCCTCTTCGGGGCCGATGTGGACGAGGCGGTGGAGGTGATCAACCGCAGCTTCCCGGTGATCGGCGAGTACATCATGGAACGCGGCTTCGCACCGGTCCGGCTGCCGCGCACCTGGCCGACGCCGGGCAACCGGCGCGGCGCCGAGGCCCAGCGGGCGCTGTACGGGATCTGCGACCGGATCATCGCCGAGCGGGCCATGAGGGGCGGTGGCGACGAGGACGCGGACGACCTGCTGACCCTGCTCGGACGGGCCCGCGGCGACGACGGCGAGCAGCTGGACGCGGACGAACTCCGGGACCAGGTCCTGGTGTTCCTGCTCGCCGGGCACGAGACCACGGCCACCTCGCTGGCCTTCGCGCTGCACCTGCTGGCCAAGCACCCGGAGCAGCGCAAGCTCGCCCAGGAGGAGGCGCGGACCGTCCTGGCCGGGCGGGCGCCCACGGCGGCGGACCTGGAGCGGCTGCCGTACCTCACCCGGGTGCTCAAGGAGGCGATGCGGCTCTTCCCGGCGGCGGCGCTGATCGGGCGGCGGGCGGTCGAGGAGACCGTCATCGACGGGCACGTCATTCCGGCGGGGGCGCAGCTCGTGGTCGCGCCGCTGGTCACCCAGCGGCACCCGGGGCACTGGCCGGACCCGGAGCGCTTCGACCCGGACCGGTTCCTGCCGGAGGAGGAGAAGGCCCGGCACCGGTACGCCTGGTTCCCGTTCGGAGGCGGGCCGCGGGCGTGCATCGGGCAGCACTTCTCGATGCTGGAGTCGGTGCTGACCCTCGGGGTGCTGCTGCGGGACTTCGACGTCGAGGTGGTGGACCGGCGGGTGGCGCTGGCGCAGGGCATCACGCTCCGGGCGGCGAGCGCGATGCGGGTGCGGGTGACGGCGGTCGACTGACGGCTGACAGCGGACAGCTGACGGATTTCAGCTGACAGATTTCAGCGAACGGATAACAGATTTCAACATCTGTTATCCGTTTTCTGTTTGTTGTTCACTGTTTGTTGTTCGCTGCCGTCGGGCGTCGGGCATCGGGTGCCGATCTTCGGCCGCCGATCACCGGCCGCTGGGCACAGGACCGGAGCATTCGAACACATCGCTCCCGCCGTGCGTGCAGCTTTTCAGATCTTCGTGTGGCCGATTCCGGCCGGTCGATAGCGTCCCACGCACCCCGGGCCGAAAGCGCACATGCGTCTGGCATATGTCCTGCGCGTGCAGTCCGCCCGGCCGGGGGTGCCCGGAGGCACCGCTTCCCGCCCCGGGCCCGACCGGTCGACCGGAGGTCCCATGGGCACCCTCAACCACTTCAGCTTCGGCTGGCTGACGCCCGTCCTGTCGTACGCGATGGCCTGCGTCGGCGCCGCCCTCGGGCTGCGCTGCACCCTGCGCGGCCTGGCCGCCACGGGCGCCACCCGCCGGAACTGGCTGCTCACCGCCGCCGCCGCGATCGGCTCCGGCATCTGGACCATGCACTTCGTCGCCATGTTCGGCTTCGCCGTCGACGGCACCGAACTGCGGTACAACGTCCCGCTGACCGTGCTCAGTCTGCTGGTCGCGGTGCTGGTCACCGGCCTCGGCCTGACGGTGGTCTGCTACGGCCGGCACCGCGGCCTCGCCCTGCTGGGCGGCGGCTGCACCACCGGCGTCGGCGTCGCCGCGATGCACTACCTCGGCATGGCCGCCGTCCGGATGCACGGCGGGCTGCGCTACGACGCCGGGACGGTCGCGCTGTCCGTGCTGGTCGCGGTCGGTGCCGCCACCGCCGCGCTCTGGGCCGCCGTCACCATCCGCAACGTGTACGCGGCGGCCGCCGCCTCGCTGGGCATGGGCCTCGCCGTCAGCTGCATGCACTACATCGGCATGGCCGCCGTCCACGTCCAACTGGAGCCCGCCCGCACGGGTCTGGGCGGGGCCAGCCCGATGGAGTTCGTCTTCCCGCTCGCCGTCGGCCTCGGCTCGTTCCTGTTCCTCGCCTCCGCCTTCGTCGCGCTCTCCCCGACCGCCCAGGAGCGGGCCGGGTACCTGGCGGCGGGGGAGCTGGGCGTGGAGGAGTTCCCCGGCCCGGCCGCGCAGGCGGAGTTCGCGCCGACCGGCCCGGCGCTCCCGGAGCAGTCCGGCCACGGCCCGTACGGCGCCGATCCGTTGGGCGCGGATCCGTACGGATCCGGAGGGCGGCCGCCACGGCAGTGAGCCCTACGGTCACGGCCGTGCGGCCTGAAGCGCCGCGCACCGGACCCCGCCTACCTCCTGCCGCCCCCGCCCCCTGCCGCCCCCGCCCCCTGCCGCCCCCGCCCCTGCCGACTCCGCCGACCTGCCGCCCGAAAGGCCCCACACCCATGCGCGAAGACCGCGGTACCGCCCCCGGCGCCCGCCGGGGTGCCCACGCCGGGCCGCCCGCCCGGCCGCCGCGCCCCGGACCCTGGCTGCGCGGGCTGCGTCCCCGGACCGTCCGCGCGCGGATCATCGCCCTGCTGATGGTCCCGGTCGTCTCCGTCATCGCCCTCTGGGGCTTCGCGACCGTCACCACCGCCCAGGGCGTCTGGGACCTGCTGCGGCTGCGCGACGCCCAGCGCACCCTGCTCACCCCCGTCGCCGACACGGTCGCCGGGCTGCAGGCCGAACGCGCCGCCGCCGGCCAGTTGCTGGCCGGTCCGGGGCTCGTCCCGGGGACGGTGCCCGCCGCCGCCCGGGAGAGCGCCCTGCGGACGGCCGCCGCCGCCACCGACCGGGCGATCGCCCCGCTCTTCCCGGATCCCCGCCACCCGGGCCAGGGTTACAACCGCGCCGACGCCCAGGGCCTCGGCGCCGACGCCGCCGCCCGGCTGGACGCCCTCGGCGGCTCCCTCGCCGCGCTGCCCGGGCTGCGCGACAAGGTGCTGACCCGGAGCGTGGGTTGGCCCGAGACGTACGCCGCGTACGGTGCGGCCGTGGACCAGGCGCTGGCGGTGTCCGGGGCCGTCGCCCCGCCGCAGGACGCCCGGTCGGGTGCCGACGCCCGGATGCGGTCGGACCTGGACCGCGCCCGTGAACTCCTCTCCCGCGAGGACGCGTTGCTGCGCTCCGCCGAGCTCACCGGCGGGCTGGGCGACGACCAGCTGCGCGAGTTCTCCGGCACGGCCTTCGCCCGGCGCGAGTTCGAGCAGGGAGCGGCCGCCGACCTGCGCCCCGCCGACCGGGACGCGCTGCTCGCCGTCACCGGTGGGGCGGACCACCGGGAGCTGGTCGGCTACGAGGAGAAGGTCCGTACCGCCGTCGACGGCCGGGCCGCCGTCGCGGTGGTGCCCGCGGACCGGTGGGCGGTGGTGGCCGGGAACGTCGCCGACGGGCTGCGCGGCGTCGCCGACCGGGCCGGGCGGATCGCCGAGGAACGCCAGAACCCCTACGCACTGGGCCTGTTCACCCCGGCCGGGAGCGCCGTGCTGCTCGGTCTGCTCGGGGTGATCGCCTCGCTGGTGATCTCGGTGCAGATCGGCCGCGGCCTGGTCACCGAGCTGACCGGTCTGCGGAATTCGGCACTTGACCTGGCCGGCCGCAAACTCCCGGCCACGATCCGGAAGTTGCGCGCGGGTGAGGAGGTGGACGTCGACACCGAGGCGCCCCGGCCGGCCGGCCGCGACGACGAGATCGGCCAGGTGCACCGGGCACTCGGCACGGTGCAACGGGCGGCCGTCACGGCGGCGGTGGAACGGGCCGAGGTGCTGTCCGGGGTGTCGGGGGTGTTCGTCAACCTGGCGCGTCGCAGCCAGGTCCTGGTGCACCGCCAACTCACCCTGCTGGACGCCATGGAGCGGCGCACCGAGGACCCGTCCGAGCTGGCCGACCTGTTCCGGCTGGACCACCTCACCACCCGGATGCGCCGCCACGCCGAGGGCCTGATCATCCTCTCCGGAGCCGCCCCCGGCCGGGCCTGGCGGCGGCCCGTCCCACTGGTCGACGTGGTGCGGGCGGCCGTCTCGGAGGTCGAGGAGTACGCCCGGGTCGAGGTGCACCCGCTGCCGCGCGCCGCGGTCGTGGGCCATGCCGTCGCCGACCTCACCCATCTGGTGGCCGAACTGGTCGAGAACGCCACCGGGTTCTCCCCGCCGCACACCCGGGTGCACATCCGCGGTGAACGGGTCGGCAACGGCTATGCGGTGGAGATCGAGGATCGCGGGCTCGGGATGGGTCCGACCGCGCTGGTCGCCGCCAACCGGCGGATCGCCGCCGTCGAACAGACCGACCTGTTCGACAGTGACCGGCTCGGCCTGTTCGTGGTCAGCCGGCTCGCCCGGCGGCACGGCGTGCGGGTCTCGCTGGTGACCTCGGCGTACGGCGGCACGACGGCGGTGGTGCTGCTGCCCACCGGGCTGTTGGCCGACGGGCGCGCAGGGCACGGTCAAGACCTCTACGAGGTACCGGAGTTGGACCTCGTTCCGGTGCCGGAGGTGCGGTCCGGAAGCCGAGGCCCGGCCCCGGACCCGGTTCCCGCCGCCGTCCCGAGTCCTGCGGCGGCCGCTGTTCCGGTCACGGCCCCCGCGGCAGCGGGCACGATGTGGCCGCAGGCCGCCGCGGCGCCGGACCGGCCCGCACCCGAACCGGCCTTCCCGAGCGTCGGGTTGGGCGACGGGACGGCGGGGATCGAGCTTCCGGCGGCGGGTGGGCCGCTGCCGGAGGGTGGGGCGCTGCTGCCCTTCGGGGTCCGGGGCGACGAGCCCGGACCGGCGCGCAGCACCCCCTTCCGGGCCACCGGTGCCCGGACGGCCGGACCGGCTGCGGATGGGGGCCCGGGTGCGGCCTCCCGTCCGCAGCCCGGTTCGCCGCAGCCGTACCGTCCGGCGGCCGCGCCGCTACCGGAAGGGCGTCAACCTGCTTCGGGTGACGACGAGTTGCCGCGCCGGGTGCGCCAGGCCAGCCTCGTCCCGCAGCTGCGGGAGACGCCGAGCGGGGTCGCTCCGGGGGCCCGTCGCGGCAGGCCAGCCGGGGTCGGCGCGGAGCCCGCGACCCGCAGTCCGGAGGAGGCGCGGGCGGCGATGTCCGCCTTCCAGAGCGGCTGGGCCCGTGGCCTGCGGTACGACCGGCGGCCGGACGAACCGCCGGGCGGGGCGGGTGTCGGCACAGACGCCGGCATCGGCACTGGTGGCGGCACCGGCATTGGTGGCGGCACCGGCCTGGGCAGTGACCCGGCCCGGGCCCGCCCGCCGCGCCGCCACCCGTCCGTACCCTGCCCCGAAGAGCGACCCGCCACCCGACCCGAAGGAGACCGGCCGTGATCGGCACCACCCACCGCACGGGGGAACTGAACTGGCTCCTCGACGAGTTGGTCCAGCGAGCCCCCGAGGTCAGGTTCACCGTGATGCTCTCCGCCGACGGTCTGGCGATGGGCACCTCGGCCGGCCTGCCCCGCGAGGACGGTGATCACCTGGCCGCCGTCGCCTCCGGCTTCCACAGCCTCGCCAAGGGGGCCGGTCGGCACTTCGGTGCGGGTGAAGTCCGGCAGACCATGGTTGAGTTGGAGGGCGGCTACCTGCTGGTCGCGGCGGCCGGGGAGGGCACCTGCCTGGCCGTGTTCGCCACCGCCCGGGCCGATCTCGGGCTGGTCGCCTACGAGATGGCCCGGCTGGTCCGCCGGGTCGGCGAGCACCTGAGCGCCCCGCCCCGTGCGGTGCACGGCGGGTGAGTGCGGTGGCCCACCCGGACCGCCCGTACCAGGGGGCGCCCGCCTTCCATCCGTACCACCAGCGACATCCGGAGCATCCGCCGGCCGAGCCCGGCCGGCCGCCCCGCAACCCGCTCGCCGCCGCGCACCGGGCCCGTTGGTACGACGACGAGGCCGGACCGCTGGTCCGCCCGTACGCCATGACCAGGGGCCGGACCGGGGCCGGTGAGCAGCAGTTCGACCTGATCGCGGTGGTGGTCTCAGAGCTGCCCGACCCGGGGCTCGCTCCGGACCTGCCCGAGCCGCCGGTCGGCCCGGAACAGGCGCGCATCCTCGGGCTGTGCCGGGGGACGCCGCTGTCCGTGGCCGAACTCGCCGCCGACCTCGACCTGCCGGTGGGAGTCGTGCGGGTGCTGCTCGGCGACCTGCTGGCGGCCGGGCTCATCCGGGTCAGCCGCCCCGTCCCGCCCGCCCTGCTCCCCGACGAGCGCATCCTCCAGGAGGTCCTCCATGGGCTCCGCGCACTCTGACCACCCGTCCTACCGTGGGCCGTCCGGTCACCCGTCCGGCCTGCACACGTCGCTGGATCCGCTGGATCCGCTGGATCCGCACGATCCGCTCGACGTGCTGGATCCGGCCGACAGCGTGCTCGCGCTCAAGATCCTGGTGGCGGGGGGCTTCGGGGTCGGCAAGACGACGCTGGTCGGCGCGGTCAGCGAGATCCGCCCGCTGCGCACCGAGGAGCGGCTCACCGAGGCCGGGCGCGGGGTGGACGACCTGGACGGGGTGGAGCGCAAGTCCACCACCACGGTGGCGATGGACTTCGGCCGGATCACCATCCGGGAGGGGCTGGCCGTCTACCTGTTCGGCACCCCGGGCCAGGACCGGTTCTGGTTCCTCTGGGACGAGTTGGCGCAGGGGGCGCTCGGCGCGGTGGTGCTCGCCGACACCCGTCGGCTGACCGACTGCTTTCCGGCCGTCGACTTCTTCGAGCACCGCGGCATCCCGTTCGTCATCGCGGTGAACCGGTTCGCCGGGACTCGTGGGTACGGCCCGGAGGAGGTCGCCCGCGCGTTGGACCTCGACTCCGGTACGCCGGTGGTGCTCTGCGATGCCCGGCAGCGCTCCTCCGGCAAGGAGGTGTTGATCACCCTGGTCGAGCACGCCGGCCGGGTGCACGCCGCCCGGCTGCTCGCGGAGGTCTCGCCGGTGCCGTGAACGGCCGGTGGAAATCGGCGGACCGGGCGGCGGACGGGTCGGCGGATGCCGGACGGCGAACAGATGTCAGAAGACGGATGACGGAAAACAGATGACAACCAACGGATGACAGATGTTGAAATCTGTCATCCGTCAGTTGTCATCTGTTCCCCCTCCCGCGTCAGCTACCGCTCAGCTGTGCCACTGGAACACGACCTTGGTCCAGGTCGACCCCGGACAGTTGCCCCAGACGTCCCAGGCCTCCGGGCGGGCGCCGATCCACAGGCCGACGGAGGAGGTGCCGTTGGCGCAGTAGGTGATGGTGCGGAGCTGGCCGGAGTAGACGTTGCAGTACCCCTCCCAGCGCCAGCCGTAGTTGGCGGTGATGACGCAGTGGTAGCCGGTGGCGTCGATGTGCGGCGAGGCCGCGACGATGTCGGGGGTGATGGTCGGGTCGGCGGCCGGCGCCGCGGCGGCCGGCAGGGTGGCGGTCCCGAGCACGCCCAGGGCGGCCGTGACGGCCATCCCGAACGTGGCGATCTTCCTGGCGATGCAGCCTCGCATGGCGGTTCTCCTCGCTCCACGGTTCCATCGGGCGGAGTGCCCCGGTCGGCGCGGTGCTGACGGAGCTGAACTCCCGCTTCCCGTCCGGCCGATGACGAACTGCACACGAATGACTGCGCAGGGTGAGAGGACGACTTATGATGTGACCTGTGTCACAAGGTGCTCGGTGGGGCTGGAGTCGGTCCCGGCCGGGCACTCGGGATGCCGATTTCCGGGGAGAGCGGCATGGCGGAATGCAGCGGACGGCAGCCGGGCGGACGGCGGAAGGACTTCGGTCCGGAGCCGCCGGAGCGCCGGTCCGAGGACTTCAACCAGGTGTTCACCGACCTCCTGCCCAGACTCCAGCACGCGGCCACGATGCTCACCGGGAGCCCGCTCGCCGCCGGTGACATCGTCCACGACGCGTACCTGCGGATCGCCCGTCGCCCGGAGCGTTTCCTCAGTCATCCGCAGCCGTACGCCTACGCGTTCACCACCATGGCCAACATCCTGCGCGACCAGTGGCGCCGGGAGCGCCGCCGGGTGCCGCTGCCCGAGGTGCCGGAGCTGGCCGAGGCGGTGGAGTACGCGCGCTCCGCCCTCGACCCGCCGCCCGGCGGGACGGCCGAACTCCAGGCCCGCTGGGAGGTGGTGCGCCTGCTCGGCTTCCTGACCGCCAAGCAGGCCCGGGCCGTGGTCCTGGTGGATCTCGACGGCTACTCGGTCGACGAGGCCGCCGAACTGCTCGGTCTGCACCGCAGCACCCTGGCCGTCACCCGCCGCCGCGCCCACGGCCGGCTGCGCGCCGTGCTGGAGCAGGAGCGCCGACGCGACCCCTGACGAGGCGCGCCGGGCCGCGCCCGGAGCGGCACCTCGGGAGCGGCACCCGGGCGTGGCGCCCCGGGCGTGGCGCGCGGTCATGGCGGGTGCGGGGTCATGGCGGGTGCGGGGTGTTGCGCGGCCGTCCGGCGCGATCCGGGGCGTGCGCGCCCGACGCACCGAGCCGACGGCAAGTCGGCTGATGCGCCACCCCGGCCCGTACGCTGAAAATCGTGATCACGTACGAGGACGACAGCGTCCGCGCCCTGGCCGAGGACGGTCGCTGGCCCGAGCTGCTCGCCGCCTACCGGCAGGGCCGGGCGGCCGCCGTCCTGCAGGCCGGGGAGCAGGCCGCGGTGGCGCTGACCGCGCCGCTCGGCCACCTGATCGCCTATGCGGCGCCGCCCGAGCTGGCCGTCCGGCTGTTCGACGCGGACGGCGGTGCCGGCACGGTCGCCGGGGTGGCCGACCATGACGCCGGTCCGCTCTGGGAGGTGCTGGCGACCCGCCACTCCTGGCTGCGGCTGGCCCCGTTGCTCGGTCCGGCCCCGGTGCGCCGGCTGGTCGCGCACACCCGGGTGCTGCTCGGCGAGGACCTCTCCTACGGGGCCGAGCCCGACCCGGAGGGCGTGCCGCTGCGGCTGGAGCCGTGGGAGAAGGCGGGCTGGGACGAGGCCTCCCGGGTGCGGGAGTACCTGCCCGGCGGGGGCGCGCGCAGTGCGGTGCTGACGCTGCCGGCCAGCCGGGAGGGACTGGGCGAGGTCGAGCTGCCGCAGTCCGGGGCCCGGCCGGGCGGGCAGCGGGTCACCCGGGGGCTGGCCGAACTGGCCGCGCTGGTGCCCTGGGCGGAGGTGGTCTGCGTCCGCGGTCCGGCTCCGCTGGCGGCCGCCGTGCTGGCCCGGGGCCGGCGGGTGGTCGGCGGTTTCCTGCCGTTCGCGCTGGTCTACCCGGCGCTGGTGCAGGCCGCCGCGGTGGGCCGGACGCACGGCGGCGCGCACGGGCGGCTGCGGCTGTGGCGGGCGCTGGGCGCGCTGGCCGGCGCCAACGGGCCGGAGCGCTCCGAGGTGGACGCCCTGGTGGCCCGGATGCGCTGCTTCACCTGGCAGGAGCCGGCCGCCGGGCTGCGTCATCTGCACGTCGCGCTGGAGGATCCGGCCAGCGGGGTGGCCTGGGCGGTCAGCGGCTCGCAGGAGTTCTGAACGCGGGAACCCCCGGCCCGGCGCCTCCCGGGGGATGGATACGAGGCGCCGGGCCGGGGGAGCAGGACGGGTCGCTCAGGCGACCGCGGGAGTCGAGGCTGGGAGGGCCTCCGGTGCGGGGGTGTCGGTGTCGTGGCTGTCGGAGCCGTGGCTGTCGACCAGCGTCAGCTCGTCGAACGGCAGCTCGCCGTCCAGCACCCGGCGGGCGCGCTCGGCGTCCAGCTCGCCGGTCCACTGGCCGATCAGCACGGTCGCCACGGCGTTGCCCGCGAAGTTGGTGAGCGCCCGGGCCTCCGACATGAACCGGTCGATGCCGACGATCAGGCCGACCCCGTCCACCAGCGCGGGCTTGTGCGACTGGAGGCCGCCCGCGAGGGTGGCCAGGCCGGCGCCGGTGACCCCGGCCGCGCCCTTGCTCGCGATCACCATGAACACCAGCAGCGAGAGCTGCTCGCCGATCGACATCGGCTTGTCCATCGCCTCGGAGATGAAGATCGAGGACATGGTGAGGTAGATCGCGGTGCCGTCGAGGTTGAAGCTGTAGCCGGTCGGCACGGTGATGCCGACGACCGGGCGGCTGACGCCCAGGTGCTCCATCTTGGCGATCAGCCGGGGCAGCGCGCTCTCGGAGGAGGAGGTCGAGAGGATCAGCAGGAACTCGCGCCCGAGGTACTTGAGCAGCGCGAACACGTTGATCCCGGCGACCAGGCGGAGCAGCGCGCCGAGCACCACGACGACGAACAGCGCGCAGGTCAGGTAGAAGCCGATCATGATCACGCCGAGGCTCTTCAGGGCGTCGACGCCGGTCGCCCCGACCACGGCGGCCATCGCCCCGAAGGCGCCGATCGGTGCGACCCACATGATCATCGACATGATCCGGAAGACCAGCTTCTGCAGGTGCTCGATCCCGCGCAGCACCGGGGCGCCGGCCGTCCCCATCGCCTGGAGGGCGAAGCCGGCCAGCAGGGCGATCAGCAGGGTCTGCAGCACCTTGCCCTGGGTGAGGGCGGAGAACAGGGTGTCCGGGATCATCCCGAGCAGGAAGTCGGTGGTCGACTGGGCGCCGCCGGCGGCGGCCTGGGCGTGGCCGGCCTTGGCGAGGGCGGAGGTCAGGTGCAGGCCGTCGCCGGGCTCCAGCAGGTTGCCGACCACCATGCCGATGGCCAGCGCGACGGTCGACATGGCGAGGAAGTAGCCGATGGCGAGGCCGCCGACCTTGCCGACCTTCGCGGCCTTGGTGACCGAGCCGATGCCCAGCACGATGGTGCAGAAGATCACCGGGCTGATCATCATCTTGATCAGGTTGACGAACCCGGTGCCGACCGGCTTCAGCTCCACGGCGAAGCCGGGTGCGGCCAGTCCGACCACCACGCCCGCCAGCACCGCGGCGATCACGGCGAGGTAGAGGTAGTGGGTCCGGTCCTTGCGTCTGGGTCCCCCCGCCGTGGCGGTCTCGGTGATCGACATCTGCGGCTCCTTCGCCCTGCAGTCCTGGTGGCCCCGGGTGGTGGGCCGCTCCGACTATGGGGGTCGGGAGTGACGGAGGACACGTTTGCGTTCATAGAGTTCACGGTCGGACGGGAACGGCGCCGGGTGCCGAGTCCCTTGGCGGGCCCTCGGCAGTCCCTCGGCGGGCCCTCATCGGGTTCGGTCCGACCGCTGGGGGCCGCCGGGAACCGTGGTGCACACTGGCAGGCATGTCCGTGAGCACCGCCCCCACCCGCTCGCGTCGCCGCTGGTCCCCCCTGTCCCGCCGGCTGGTCCGCAGTCTGGCCGGGCAGCTGTTCGTCGTCCAGGTGGTCATCGTCGCCGCCGTGGTCGCGGGCGGCGCGGTGCTCGCGTACCTGTTCACCGCCGAACGCACCGAGGACGCGGCCCGTCGCGAGGTCACCTCGGTCGCCCACGCCGTCGCCGACGCGCCGTCCGTACGGTCCGCCGTCGCCGGGCCGGACCCGACCGCGGCGCTCCAGCCGTACGTCGAGCAGGTGCGCCAGGAGACCGGGGTCTCCTTCATCACCGTGATGGACACCGACGGGGTGCGCTGGACCCATCCGCTGCCCGAGCAGATCGGCAAGCGCTACCTCGGGCACATCGACTGGGCGTTGGCGGGCCGGACCCGCAGCGAGACCTACACCGGCACGCTCGGCCCGTCCGTGCGGGTGGTCACCCCGGTGTGGGACGACCGGCACCAGGTGATCGCGCTGGTCAGCGTGGGGCTGACGCTGGAGTCGATCTCCGCGCAGCTGAGCGGACCGCTGCTGGCCCTGGTCGGGGTCGCGGTGGCCGCGCTCGCGCTCGGCGGGGCGGGCACCTACCTCGCCAACTCCCGGCTGCGGCGGCACACCCACGGGATGGGACCGGCCGAGCTCAGCCACCTCTACGAGTACCACCAGGCGACCCTGCGCTCGGTGCGCGAGGGGCTGATCCTGCTCGACCGCGCCCACCGGGTGGTGCTCTGCAATGACGCGGCCCGCGAACTGCTCGGGCTGGAGGGAGAGTTGGACGGGCAACCGGTGGCGGAGCTGGGCCTGCCGGAGGCTCTGGTGGCGGCCGTGCTCGGCGAGGAGCCGGTGCGGGACGAGGTGCACCTGACCGCCGAGCGGGTCGTGGTGCTCAACACCTCCACCATCGGCACCGGCCTCGGCCGGGTGGTGACCCTCCGGGACCACACCGAACTACAGTCGCTCAGTGGCGAGTTGGACTCGGTGCGCGGCTTCACCGAGGCGCTCGGGGCGCAGGCCCACGAGGCCGCCAACCGGCTGCACGCGGTCGTCTCGCTGATCGAACTCGGCCGCCACGAACAGGCGGTGGAGTTCGCCACCGCCGAACTCGCACTCGCCCAGCAGCTCACCGACCGGGTGGTCGCGGCGGTCGGCGAACCGGTGCTGGCCGCGCTGCTGCTCGGCAAGGCGGCCCAGGCGGCCGAGCGGGGAGTGGAGTTGACCCTCACCGAGGACAGCCGGATCGACGACGGGGTGCTGCCGCCCGGGCTCTCCGCCCGGGACCTGATCACCGTCCTCGGCAACCTGATCGACAACGCGGTGGACGCCGCGATCGCCGGGGCCGCGCAGCACCCGGGCCCGCCGGAGGTCACCGTCACCGCGCGGGTCGACGACGGGGCCGGTGCGGGATTCACGGCGAGGGTCGGCGAGGGATCCGAGGCGGGAGTCGACGGCCCCTGTCTGGTGCTGCGGGTCGCCGACACCGGTGCGGGCATCGACCCGGCCGCCGTCGAGGACGTGTTCCGACGCGGCTGGAGCACCAAGCAGGACGGCCGCGGGCACGGCCTCGGCCTGGCCCTGGTCGCCCAGGCCGCCCGCCGCAACGGCGGCACCGTCGAGGTCGGTCGCGAGCGCGGCGCGGTGCTCACCGTACGGCTGCCGCTGGCCGGTCGGGCGGCCCGGGAGCGGGCGGGGGTCCCGGCGTGACGGCGGGCGAAGGGGGCCGGGACGGGATCTCGGTGCTGGTCGTGGAGGACGACCCGGTGGCCGCCGCCGCGCACACCCTGTATGTGGAGCGCGAGCCCGGCTTCCGCGCCGTCGGCACCGTGCACAGCTGCGGCGACGCGCTGCGCTTCCTGGAGCGGGCGCGCGCCGCCGGTGCGCCCGTCGACCTCACCCTGCTCGACCTCTACCTGCCGGACGGCCACGGCCTCCAGCTGTGCCGCACGCTGCGCGCCGCCGGGCACGGGACGGACGTCATCGCGGTCACCTCGGCCCGCGACCTCGCCATGGTGCGGCAGGCGGTCTCGGCGGGCGTGGTGCAGTACCTGCTGAAACCGTTCAGCGCGGCCGCCCTGCACGACCGGCTGGAGCGCTACGCCCGCTACCGCGACAGCCTGGGGCGCACCGGCGAGGCCACCGGCCAGGACGAGGTCGACCAGGCGTTCGCGCTGCTCCGCACGCCCGAGCGCAGTTCGCTGCCCAAGGGGCTGAGTGCGCCCACCCTGGACTCCGTCGCCTCGGTGCTGCGGGAGGCGGCCACCGGGTTGTCGGCGGCGGCCGCCGGCGCCGCCGCCGGGGTGTCCCGGATCACCGCGCGGCGTTACCTGGAGCACCTGGTGGACACCGGGCGGGCGATGCGCGAGCCGCAGTACGGGAGCGTCGGGCGCCCGGAGCTCTGCTACCGGTGGAAGGGGCGGTGACGCCTCCCGCCGGTTCGTCGGGGAGGCGGCCCCCGAACGTGCGGCGGGTCCGCCCGTGACTTTCCGGCGCGCCGCTCGTTGGGCCGTCCGGGGGAGGTGACGGGGAGGTTCACCCGCTCGGGTGGTTCTGGGGGACCTCTAGGCGTTCCACCAGGTCACGGGCGGTAAAGTTAGGCTTACCTAACTTCTTCTGGGGGTTCGCCTTGTCGCTCGCCGCCGTACCCGCCCAGGCCGCCGCCGCCGGGGCCACCGCCTCCGGGTCCACTGCGTCCGGGTCCACTGCCTCCAGGGCCACCGCCGAGGCCGGCACCGCCGGGGCCCCGTCCCCGGGCGAGGCCGTCCTCCGCCGCCAGCGGGTCCGCGAGTCCGCCGCCCGGACGTACGCCCGGTCCTTCCCGATCGTCCCGGTCCGGGCCCACGGCATGACCGTCGAGGGCGCCGACGGGCGGCGCTACCTGGACTGCCTCTCCGGCGCCGGAACGCTCGCGCTCGGACACAACCACCCCGTCGTGCTGGAGGCGATCCGCCGCACCCTCGACAGCGGCGCCCCACTGCACCTGCTCGACCTCGCCACCGCCGAGAAGGACGACTTCACCAGCACCCTGTTCGACAGCCTGCCCGCCGAGTTCGCCGCCCGCGCCCGGGTGCACTTCTGCGGACCGGCCGGGACGGACGCCGTCGAGGCCGCGCTCAAGCTGATGCAGACCGCCACCGGGCGCTCCGGCGCGCTCGCCTTCACCGGCGCCTACCACGGCATGACGGCCGGCGCCCTCGCGCTCACCGGCAACGTCGCCGTCAAGGAGCCGCTGCCCGGCGGCGGCGAGGTGGTCCGGCTGCCCTACCCGTACGACTACCGCTGCCCGTTCGGGGTCGGCGGCGAGGCGGGCGCCGAACTCGGCGTGACCTACGTGGAGCGGCTGTTGGACGACCCCTCGGGTGGGGTGGTGCCGCCCGCCGCGATGATCCTGGAGGCCGTCCAGGGCGAGGGCGGGGTCGTCCCCGCGCCCGACGGCTGGCTGCGCGAGATGCGCCGGATCACCGCCGAGCGCGGCATCCCGCTGATCGTGGACGAGGTGCAGACCGGGGTCGGGCGCACCGGCGCCATGTGGGCCGTCGAGCACAGCGGCATCGTCCCCGACGCGATGGTGCTCTCCAAGGCGATCGGCGGCAGCCTGCCGCTCGCCGTGGTGGTCTACCGCGAGGACTACGACGGCTGGCGGCCCGGCGCCCACACCGGCACCTTCCGCGGCAACACCCTCGCCATGGCCGCCGGCGCCGCCACCCTGCGGTACGTCGCCGCGCACGGGCTGGCCGAGCGCGCGGCCACGGCCGGCGCGCGGATCACCGCCCGCCTGCGGGAACTCGCCGCCGAGCTCCCGGCGATCGGCGACGTGCGCGGGCGCGGGCTGATGATCGGTGTCGAGCTGGTCGACCCGACCGCCGGACCCGACGCCTGCGGCGCCCGCCCCGCCGATCCGGCGCTGGCCGTACGGGTCCGGGAGGCCTGCCTGGCGCGCGGGCTGATCGTCGAACTCGGCGGGCGGCACGACGCGGTGCTGCGGCTGCTGCCGCCGCTCACCATCACCGACGAGCAGATCGCGGCGGTGCTGGAGCGGCTGGCGGAGGCGATCGCGGCGGCTTCGGCGGCGGTGCCGTCCGGCTCGGTCGCGGTTTCGTCCGGCTCGGCCGCCGTTCCGTCCGGCTCGACTGCCGTTCCGTCGGCGTCGGATGCCCGGGGTGGGGCGTGACCGACCGATCCGGTCCCGGCCGATCCGGTTCCGAGCCCGGACTTCCGGGCGGGGAAGGTGCGTTGGACGCCCTGGCCGGTGGCGCGGGCGGGCCGGGGGCGCTCGGCCCGCTGCTGGCCACCGTCCTCGACGCGCTCGACACCGGCACCGCACTGCGCTCCGGACCGCTGCCCGCCGGCAGCCCGGCCGAGATCGCGGCGCTGGTCGCGGACGGGCTGTCCGGCGCCGGCGGGCGCGGCGCCCTGGCCCGGCTGACCGAACTGCTCGCCTACGGCGCCGCCGACCCGGCCGACCCGGCCTGCGCCGCCCACCTGCACTGTCCGCCGCTCGCCGTCGCGGCCGCCGCCGACCTCGCGGTCAGCGCGCTCAACCCCTCGCAGGACTCCTGGGACCAGGCCCCCGCGGCGACGGCCCTGGAGACCGCGCTGCTGGCCGAACTCGCCGCGCTGGTCGGCTTCGACCCGGCGCGCGCCGCCGGGGTGTTCACCTCCGGCGGCACCGAGTCCAACCTGATGGGGCTGATGCTGGCCCGCGACCAGAAGCTCGACGGCATTGTCGAGTTGGACGGCATCCCGGCCGGCGCCCGGCCCTGCATCCTCGCCTCCGAGGCCGCGCACTTCTCCGTCCAGCGCGCGGCCGCCCTGCTCGGCCTCGGCGAACGGGCCGTCCTCGCCGTCCCCGTCGATCGACAACTCCGTATGCCCGCAGCGGAGTTGGAACGGTCACTGGCCGAGGCCAGCTGGGCCGGACGGACCCCGATCGCGGTCGTCGCCACCGCCGGCACCACCGACACCGGCGCCGTCGACCCGCTGGACGCCGCCGCCGACCTGGCCGGACGCTACGGCGCCTGGCTGCACGTCGACGCCGCGTACGGCGGCGGCGCGCTGCTCTCCGACCGCCTCGCCCCACTGCTCGACGGCATCGCCCGCGCCGACTCGGTCTCCCTGGACTGGCACAAGCTCGGCTGGCAGCCCGCGGCGGCCGGGGTGTTCCTGGTCCGCCGGGCGGAGACCTACGTCTCGCTGGCCCGGCGCGCCGAGTACCTCAACCCGGTCGACGACGAGCAGGCCGGCTACCCCAGCCTGCTCGGCCGCTCGCTGCGCACCACCCGGCGGGCCGACGCCTTCAAACTGGCCGTCACCCTGCGCACCCTCGGCCGGGAAGGGCTCGGCCGTCTCGTCGACGCCTGCCACGAGCTGGCGCTGGCGGCCGCGGCCGCCGTCCGGGCCGACCCCTCGCTCGAACTGCACGCCGAGCCGGTCCTCACCGTGCTGCTGTTCCGCTACCGGCCGCCGGGCCTGACCGACGAAGCGGCCCTGGACGAGCTGAACGGGCAGCTGCGCCGACTGCTGCTGCGCGGCGGGCGGGCGGTGATCGGGCGCACCGAACTGCCCGGGGAGGGGCCGGGGCGGGTGCGGTTGAAGCTCACGCTGCTCAATCCGCACACGACGGTGGGGGAGGTGGCGGCGCTGCTGCGGGAGGTGGTCGGCGCGGGTCGCCGGGTCGCCGGGGACCGGGCGGGGTAGCGCCCCCGGCGGGGTGGACGGCTCGCGGGTCCGGTCAGGCGTTCAGCAGGATGCCGCGGGTCAGTTCCCAGGTGTCGGGGTCGGCGGCGACCAGGAGGCCGTCCTCGCAACCCGGCGCCTCCGGGCGGTACGGGCTGCCGTCCATCCGGGCCGAGACGCCACCGGCCTCGGAGAGCAGGAGCGAACCCGGGGCGTGGTCCCAGGGGAGGGTGCGCCAGTAGAAGATGAAGTCGACCCGGCCCTCGACGACCTCCGGGTACTCGATCCCGGCGGCGCTCCGGCCGGGGTGGATCTCGCCGAAGGCCGCGCAGCTGGCCTCCATCCGGTGACGGTCGGCCGGGTCGAGGAAGCGGGTCTTCAGGATGCCGGTCAGCTTCCCGGCGTCGGCGGGCGCGGGCGGGCGGGTGAGGCGCTCGCCGTCCCGCCAGGCGCCGGCGCCCAGTTCCGCTCGGTAGCCGGTCGCGGTGGCGGGCTGCCAGATCCAGGAGGCGACGGTCAGGCCGTTGCGGACCAGCGAGCACATCACGGCGTAGTCGGGGCGGCCCGCGACGAAGTTGGAGGTGCCGTCCACCGGGTCGACCAGCCAGACCGCGGGCTCGTCGTGGATGGCCCGGGCCAGCGCCGGATCGGCGGCCACGGCCTCTTCGCCGACCACCGGGACGGGCAGCAGCTCGTGCAGGCGGCGGGCGATGATCGCCTCGGCCTCGCGGTCGGCGACCGTCACGATCTCGCCGGGCGCCTTCTCCATCACCTCGCCGGCGCTCAGCGCGCGGAAGCGCGGTTCCACCGCCTCGGCCGATGCCTCGGCGAGTATCTCCGCCACCTTGTCCATCAGCACGTTCGCGCTCCCTTCGCCGGTTACCACTGTCCCACGAGTGGGTGGTGGGGGTGGCGGCGGACGGGGGCGACGAACAGATGACAGATGTCGAAATCTGTTATCCGTTATCTGTCATCTGTTCGCTGTGATCTGTTCGCTGTCGTCCGTTTGCTGTGATCTGTTCGCCGTGATGCGCCGGCTGCGATCCGTCGGCCGTGATGTCGGCCGGCGGCCGTCAGTCGCCCAGGTAGTGGAATCCCGGGCGGGGGTGCATCAGGAACTCGTGGTGCGAGATGTTCCAGGCGTAGGCGCCCGCCATCGTGAACAGCACCCGGTCCGCCGCCCGCAGGCCGGCCGCGCCGTCCGCCGCCCGGGCCAGTACGTCCTTGGGCGTGCACAGCTGCCCGGCCAGGGTGGCGCGGCCGCCGGTGACGGCCGGGCGCGGCCAGGGGTGCGGCCAGGCGTCCACCGGGAGCACCGCGAAGGGCTGGGAGTGCCCACGGGTGGCGGGGGTGCGCAGGTGGTGGGTGCCGCCCCGGACCACCGCGAAGTCCTCGCCGTGGCTGCGCTTCACGTCCAGCACCTCGGTCGCGTACCAGCCGCAGTAGGCGGTCAGCGCCCGCCCGGGCTCGATCCGCAGGGTCAGCCCGGGGTGGGCGTCGAGGAGCCCGGCCAGGCCCCTGCCGAAGGCCGTCCAGTCGAAGCGCCGGGCCGGGTCGTCGTAGTCCACCGCCATCCCGCCGCCGATGTTGACCTCGGTGAGCGGGAAGCCGTGCCGCTCGGCCAGTTCGGCCGACCAGGCGACGATCTGCTCGGCGACCGACAGCTGGTCCGCCGCCTCCAGGCCGCTGGCCAGGTGGGCGTGCACCCCGCGCAGGCGCAGTCGGTGCCCGAGCGGTCCGCCGTCGGTGAGCAGCCGGACGCACTCCTTGGCCTGCGCCGGATCGAGGCCGAACGGGGTCGGCCGCCCGCCCATCGCCAACGGCACCGCGTCCAGGGCGTCGGCGACCACCGGCAGGTTGACCCGCAGCAGCACGTCCACGGTCGCCGCCGGCCGCTCCGCCAGGACGGCGGCGAGCCGGTGCAGCTCCTGCTCGCTCTCGATGTGCCAGCGGTGCACGCCGGCGTCCACCGCGGCCGCGATCTCGGCCGGGGTCTTGCCCGGCCCGCCGAAGGCCAGCGGCGCGTCCGGCACGGCGGCCCGCACGTGCGCCAACTCCCCGCCGCTGGAGACCTCGTAGCCGTCGACGGCCTCGCGCAGCGCGGTCAGCAGCGGCGCCTCCGGGTTGGCCTTGGCGGCGTAGTACAGCTCGACCCGGTCGGGCAGGGCGGCCCGGACGGCCGCGGCGTGCTCGCGCAGTGCGGCCAAGTCGTAGACGTAGGCGGGAAGTTCGTCGGGTGCCAGGGCAGCGACGTGACGGTGGACGGGGTTGCTCATCGGACGGTGCTCCCGGCGGGAAGGTGGGCGGTCATGCGGGCGGCCTCGGCGAGCACCGAGCCGGCCAGCGGGGAGGGCAGCCGGACGTACCCGGCGTCGCGGTCGGCCTTGCGCTCCCAGCGGGTCAGCAGGTTGGCCTTGGCGGGCAGCGGGACGCCGGCCAGCAGCGCCCGCAGTCGGGGCGGGCGGCCGTGCGCGGCGGCGTACTCCTCCAGGGCGTCCCGGACGGCCTGCCAGAGCGCGCCCTCCAGCTCGGGGTGGCGGTCGGCGAGGGCGGCGAGCAGTTCGGCGACGTGGTTGACCAGCAGGCAGTAGACCACCCGGTCCCAGCCGCGCTCGGCGTCGTAGGTCATCGGGCCGGCCACCTCGGGCGGCAGGGCGGCCAGGATGTCGGCGTTCTGCTCGGGGACCAGCTTGGTGCCCTCCAGGTCCCGGAACAGCACCTGCGCCGGGCGGCCGTCGGCGTCGACGCCGATCAGCACGTTCTGCAGGTGCGGCTCCAGCACCACGCCGTGGTCGAAGTAGGCGGCCAGCACCGGCGGGAGGAGCAGCCGCAGGTAGTCGCGCCACCAGCCGAGGGCGGCGGCGCCGTCCGAACCGTCGCCCAGCAGACGGGAGATGTGCGCCGAGCCGGTCGGGTGCTCGTCGGCCACGGCTGCGGCGAGCAGCGGGGTGACCCCGGGCCGCAGCAGGTCGCCGAAGCCCTCGCGCAGGATCAGGCCGAAGCCCTCGTACAGCGCCCGGTCGGGGTGGCCGTCGGCGCCGGGCAGGGCGAGGGTGCGGAAGGCGGGCTCGCGCAGCATCGCCGCGTCCGGGAAGCGCCGGGCGAGGTCGCCGAGCGCGGGGGCGAGCAGCCGGGTCAGCTGGACGGCGCCGGTGAGCTCGTAAGCGGCGTTCTTGCGCAGGCAGTTGGTGATGCGGACGTTGAGGCTGAACTTGAGGAAGGCGTCGGCGCCGTACAGCGTGCGCACCGAGGCGGTGGCGGCGAACCGCTCGCCGCGCGGGCCGAGGTCCAGCACGTCGCCGCGGGCCAGGGCGGCGCGCAACAGCGGGTGGTCGCCGATCAGTTGGTACTGCCAGGGGTGGGCGGGCAGCAGCCGGTAGCCCTCCGGCACCTCGCCGAGGCCGTCCAGGACGGCACTCGCCCCCGGGTCCAGGGACTCCTCGGCCAGCAGCTCGGTGCGGACGGCCAGGTGGCGCAGCGGGAAGGCCGCGCGGGACTCCGGCACGTAGTGGCGCCAGTCGCCGCGGGCGGCGGAGCGGGACTTGGGGGCCGGGTGGAAGCGGTGGCCGAACAGCAGGGACTGCTCGGACTCCAGATAGCGGTCCGTCCCGGCGGCAGGGCGCCCGGTCAGGCCCTCGCCGACGCCCTGATGGCTGGAGGCGACCTGGTCGAGGAACTCCTCGTTCACCGTGCCGGTCCGCAGCTCCAGTTCCTCCTGGGCGTGACCGGCCAGCTCCCGCCAGTCCAACTCGCGCCAGCCGTCCGGGGTTTCCTCGGACACCGGGCCGGTGAAGCGGTGCGCGCCGAGCAGTGAGGTGCGGCGCAGGGCGACCCGCAGCAGGGCGCCGCGGCGCGGCAGGCGCAGCAGCAGGTGGCCGTCGTCGACGGCGGTCTGGTGCTCGGGGGCGGACACCTCGCGCAGCAGGCAGTTGAGCAGGGTATGGGCCACCGCGTCCTCGGCGGTGGGCAGTTCGGCCTCGTTCGGTTCGGTGGTGCGCGGTTCGGCCTCGTTCGGTTCGGTGGTGCGCGGTTCGGTGGCGCGCCGGGTGGACTGGGCGGCCGGGAGAACGGTGGGCCGGGCGGTCATCGGGGACTCCTACGGGTCAGGAGGGCGAGCAGGGCGGCGGCCAGTGCGGCGACGGTGCCGGTGACGACGGGGGCGGCCGGTCCGCTGCTGCCGTTGGCGAGCGCGGCGGCGAGTCCGGCGGCCACCGCACCGCACTTGGAGACGGTTTCGCGGGTGCCGAACATCCGGCCCGGCGCGCGGCCGCGGGCGGCGTCGGCGGCCAGCACGGCGAGGCAGACCAGGCCGAAGGTCATGCCGAGCCCGAGCACCGCCCGGGTGAGGGCGAAGGTCAGCAGCGAGTGGGCCGGGGCGTGCCCGGCCAGGCCGAGGGCGACCAGGGCGAAGCCCAGCGCCAGTCCGGTTCGGGGGCGCGCTTCGACGGCACTGTGCACCCGTCCGGCGCCGATCAGGTAGACCAGGTGCGGCAGCGCGAACAGCAGGCCCGCGACCGTGCTGTTGACGCCCGGCAGCCGCTGCTGGACCAGGGTGATCAGGTACGGGAACGAGATGATGGTGGCGAAGACGAAGGCGAACTCGAAGGTGTAGAGCAGCCTGAGCGAGCCCGGCGGGTCGGTCTGGGTGGTACTGCGGCCCGCCGGGGAAGTGGTCGGACGGTCGGGCTCCGGGAGGAAGTTGAGCAGCACCGCGGCGGTCAGCGGCAGCACCGCCATCACCAGGTACTGCCGGTGCGGGCCGATCCACGGCGACAGCGCACCGACCAGGATCGGCGCGGCGACCAGCGCGGCCCGGGCGCTGCCCTGCATCAGGGTCAGCGCCCTGGACAGCTGGGAGCCGTCCAGGGCTGCCGCGAGGTAGCCGTTGGTGGCGGAGAAGGTGCCCCCGAGGAAGCCCTGGAGCACCAGCGCGAGGGTGAAGGCGGGCAGGCTGTCGGCGGCTCCGGCGAGCAGGAACGAGACGGTGAGGCCGAGTTGGGCACGCAGCAGCAGCCGTTTCTGGCCGAAGCGGTCGGCCAGTCGGCCCCACAGCGGTGCGCCGAGGGCGGTGAAGACGGTCGGCACGATGTAGAGCAGACCGGCCCAGTGTCCGCTGTGGTCGCCGAGGCCGGGCAGGATCTCGGTGAGGTAGGGCGGCAGGCCGAGGGCGGCGAAGGAGGCGACGAAGTAGCAGGCCGCCACCGCGTGCACCTGGCGCCGGTCCAGTCCGACGGCTTCGGCCGGCCGGGCCAGCCGCTCGGCGGTCCTCATGAACGTTCCTTCGGAAGAAGGTAGTTGGGGCCGTCGGTGTAGTGCTTGTTGATGTCGGCGGCGCCGCTGCGCTCCTTGCTGAGCAGGGTGCCGGCGCTCACCATGGCCTTGACCGGCAGCCGTTCGGCCTCCAGCAGGTCCGTGCGCAGCGGGTGCCCGGCCGGGCCGAGGCGGTCGACCGCCTCGGTGAGGACGGTGCGCAGCAGCTCCAGGCTCCGTTCCAGCGGCACCCGGCCGTGCGCGGCCAGTCCGAAGGCGAGCGAGGCGGTGCACAGGTGGCCGGTGATCGTGGTGAACAGGTCGGTGAGCGCGCGGTCCTGGTCGCCGAGGATCCGCGGGTCGCGGAACTCCCTTGAGAGTGACTCCAGTTCGGGGATCGGGGAGGTGGCGACCCGGGCGGTGCTGAGCCGCGGGCCGTCGTTGTCCTTGTAGAGCAGTCGCAGGCCGGTGCCGTCGAGGACGAGCGAGGTGTTCTGCTGGTGCGACTCCAGGGCGATGCCGTGGCCGAACAGGGTGGTCTGCCAGTCGACCAGGAGCCGCAGCACCTCCTCGTACAGCGCGGGTACCGAACCGTGGTGGAAGCGGTCGGCGAGCTGGTCGATCACCAGTCGCCCGTCCGGCGCCTCGGCGAGCAGGGCGGCCAGCGGCACGGTGACGGCCCCGTCCGGGCCGTCCGGGTAGCGGCGCAGCAGGACGGCCAGCAGCTCGTCCTCGGCGTGCGCGTAGCACTGCTCGTCGGCGTGCAGCACCCGGCCGGCGAAGCGGGGTTCGTGGGCGGCCACGGCCTCCACCAGGCGCTGTCCGACCGCGCCGTTGACCAGCGTGACCGGCTTGATGGTGCGCCGGTTGCGCAGGCCCAGGGTGGCGGTGGCGAGCGGCAGTTTGAGGTGGCAGGTCGGGTCCGCGGCGACGGCGACGGTGCGCATGGACAGCGTCGGCAGCACGTCGAGGTACGGCTCGGGGGCGAGCACGGCGCCCGGCACGATCCGGGTGAAGTCCTCGTCGGCGGTGAGCGGATGGACCGGTACGGTGCGGAACTCGCCGGGCACGCCCAGCTGTTCGGCGCTCGGCCACCAGGCGGGAAGTGGGCCGGTGCCGTGCACGGTCAGCCGGTCGGCCGGGACGGCGAGCCAGCGCAGCGCGAAGGTCGGGTGGAACTCCGGTGCATGCTCGCGCAGTTGCCGCTCGGTCAGGCCGGAGCGGCCGCGTGCGGTCGGGTAGACCGGGTGGTCCAGGAAGGCGGCGAGGGCCTCGAAGCCGAGCGAGGCGTACGGGCCGGTCCAGTCGGCCACGTCCTTGCCGTAGCGCTCGGCGAGTTCGGCGAGCACCTCGGGGCGGATCCGGTCGTGCAGCTCCATGGTGGCCAGGGTCTGCCGGCACTCCTCGGCGAAGGCCAGGTGCCCGGGGCGGTCCAGCGGGTCGGCGAGCTCCGCCAGCCGGGCCAGGATCGCGGCCAGGTCGGTGAGGCGGGCGCCGTCCAGCTCCAGTTCCGGCAGCCGGGCCGCGTGGTCGGCCTGGAAGCCCTCGGGGGTGACCGGCAGGGCGAGCGTACCGTTGTCGAGCCAGGGCCCGTCGGGGCGCTGTTCCAGGACGCCGTCGGTGCGCAGGCCGAGGACGTCCTCGCGCAGCAGGGCGGACAGCACGCGCAGGGTGAGCTGCTCGGCGGCGCCCGACGGACCGGCGGTACTGCTGCCGGCGGTACTGCTGCCGGAGGGCGCGGCGTCGGCCGGGGTCATGAGGCGATCTCCCAGCGGTTGGCGGCGATGAACCCGGCCACGGCGGAGTCCACCGCGTCCTGGTCCGGGCCGACCGCCCAGACGATGCCCAGGTAGTCGCGGTTGGTGCCGTAGAGCTCGTGCCGGGCGCCGAGTTCGCGCACCGGGCGGTAGGAGAGCGTGACGCCGTCGGTGCGCCGCTCGAAGTGCGGCTCGGGCGCGACGGTCAGGGTGCCGGGCCGGTCCGCGCAGACCCGCTCGTGCCGGGCCCGGTGGTCGGTGCGGGCGCCCAGGTCGGCGGGCAGTGCCTCGCCGAGGTGGGCGCGCAGCACCAGCTCGAAGTAGGGGACCCGGAGGATCTCGGCCAGCATCAGATCGCACTGGTCGCCGATGGCGCGGTAGTTGACCTCGATCAGGCGGGCGCGGCCGTCCGGCTGGAGGATGAACTCGGTGTGGCAGGCGCCGAGTCCGACGCCGAGGGCGTCGAGCTGGGCGAGCACCTGGTCGACCACGGCCCGGGGGTGCGCCGGCTCGAAGGTCAGCACCTCCTCGATGAAGTCCGGCGGCGGGGAGAGCCGGGTGCGGAAGCCGCCCAGGACGTGCCGGGCCCGGGCGTCGCCGAGGGTCTCCAGGGTGCACAGCTCGCCGGTCAGGAACTCCTCGACCACCAGGGTGGCGCCGGGTCGGCGCTGCTGGATCTCCGCGACCCGCCGGGCGAGTTCGGCGGCGTCGGCGACCAGCGTGACGTCCTCGCTGGCGACGCCCTCGCGCGGCTTGAGGATGCAGGGGAAGGGCGGGGTGAGGGCCGCCGGGTCCTGGCCGGGCGCGAGTTCGGCGGACCACACCCGGTCCAGCCCCTGCTCGGTGAGGTGGCGGCGCAGTTCGCCCTTGTTCTTCGCCCGGTACGCGGCCTTCCAGTCCTTGCCCGCCAGGCCGAAGTAGTCGGCGACCAGGGCGGTCTGGGTCTGCAGGTGGTCGCTGTTGCTGAACACCGCGTCGGGGGCGTGGTGTTGGGATATCAGCCCGATGACCTCGCGGAAGTCCTGGACGTCGCACTCCACCACCTCGCACGCGAAGTCCGCGTCGGCGTAGGCGCGTTGGTGGGCCTCGACGTGGTCGGTGAGGACGGTGACGTCGAGACCGAGCCGGGCGGCGGCGGGCAGGAAGCCGCGGGTGACCGAGTCGGTGGGGTTGAGGGCGAGCAGGTAGAGCCGCATGGGGAGGGTCCTCGGGGGAGCGTGGTGACGGGCGAAGGGCGGCGAACGGCCGACGGCGAACGGATGACAGATGGTGAAATCTGTTATCCGTTATCTGTGATCTGTTATCTGTTCGCCGTCGTCTGTCGGCTGAACTCTGAAATCTGTTTGCCGTCGGCCGTTCGCGGTGCGGCGAGGTCTACTTCGGCGCGTCCACGCCCGCCGCCTTCGCGATGTCGACGAGCATCGCGTCCGCCGCCTGGACACCGATGCCGGACATCCAGGTCTCGTCCGGCACGGTGAACACCTTGTTGTTCTTGACGGCGTTCAGGCCCTGCCAGACCGGGGTCTGCTGGACCTCGCTCTCCTTGGTCTTGGACGGGTCGTCGGCGGTGGTGACGAACACCAGGTCCGCGTCGGCCTGGCTGATCTGCTCGGCGCTGACCTCGATGATGTTCTTGTCCACGTCCTGCGAGGCCGGGCGGGTCAGGCCGACGTCCTTGAGCACCACGCCGCTGTAGGAGGCCTTGGCGTACAGGCGGGTCGGCCCGGCGACGAAGCGGACCACCGAGGCGGTCGGCATCGTCCCGTTGTACTTCGCCTTGATCGCCTCGCCCAGCTTGTGCGCCCGCTCCTCGTAGTCGGCCAGCGCCTTCTTCGCCTCGTCCTCCTTGCCGAGCGCCTGGGCGTACAGCGCCAGGTTGTCCTTCCACGGGAAGCCGGTGGTCTCGGCCAGCACGGTCGGCGCGATCGCGTTCAGCTGGTCGTACACCTTGGCGTGGCGGACCTTGGAGGAGAGGATCAGGTCGGGCTTGAGGGAGGCGATCAGCTCCAGGTTCGGCTCGTTCATCGGGCCGACGTCCTTGGTGTCCTTGATCTTGTCCTTGAGGTAGTTCGGGAACCCGCCCTCGGTCTTCATGTGCGGGGACACCGCGCCGACCGGGGTGATGCCGAGCAGCGTGACGTCGTCCAGCTCGCCGCTGTCCAGCACCACGACGCGCTTGGGCTGCGACTTGATCTGGGCGGTCCCGGCCGCGTGCTTGACGGTGCGCGGGAACCCGGCGGCGGTGCCCGCCGAGGCGGCGGAGGACGCGGAGTCACCGCCGGACTTGCCGGTGTCCCCGTTGCTGCCGCAGGCGGCGAGGAGCGTGGCGGAGAGCGTGACGGCGAGGACGGCGACGGGGAGTCGGCGGTTCATCGGAGTTCCTTGGATCGGGTCGAACGGGGAGGACGGGGGGACGGGCAGGGGAAGTTCAGGAGGGGGAGGAAGTCCGGGCGGGGGCGGAGCGGCGGACCCGGGCCCGCGGCACGACCAGCGGCGTACCGGTCTCCGGGTCGGGCACCACTCGGCACGGCACGCCGAACACGGCCTCCACCAGCTCGGCCGTGAGCACCTCGGCGGGCGGACCGGCCGCGGCGAGCCGTCCGTCCTTGAGCACCACCAGGTGGTCGGCGTACCGGGCGGCCTGTCCGAGGTCGTGCAGCACCATGACCACGGTGCGCCCGGCCTCGGCGTGCAGGTCGGCGACCAGGTCCAGCACGTCGAGCTGGTGCCGCAGGTCGAGGAAGGTGGTCGGCTCGTCGAGCAGCAGCAGGTCGGTCTCCTGGGCGAGCGCGAGCGCGATCCAGACCCGCTGGCGCTGCCCGCCGGAGAGCCGGTCGACCTGCCGGTCGCGCAGTTCGGCGGTGCCGGTGCGCTCCAGCGCCTCCTCGACCGCCGCCTGGTCGGCCTTGGACCACGGGCTGAGCATCCGCTGGTGCGGGTAGCGGCCGAGCCGGACCAGCGCCTCGACGGTGACCGCCTCGGGCGTGACCGGTTGCTGGGGCAGCAGGCCCATCCGCTTGGCGAGCGTCCGGGCGGGCACCCGGTGGATGTCGGCGCCGTCCAGGGTGACGGTGCCGGCGGCCGGGTCGAGCAGCCGGACCAGCCCGCGCAGCAGGGTCGACTTGCCGCAGGCGTTCGGTCCGACGATCGCGGTGACGGCGCCGCCGGGCAGTTCGAGGTCGAGCCCCTCGACGATGGTCCGGTCGCCGTAGCGCAGCCCGAGGCCGTGGACGGCGAGCCGGTTCCCGGCGGTGCGACCGGCCGTGGGATCGATGGCGCGACCGGCGGTGGGATCGGCGGCGTGATCGGCGGTGAGGTCGGTGGCGGGCGAGGTCATCAGCTGCTCCTCTGGGAAAGCCGGCCCTGGCGGATCATCAGCACCAGGAGCCAGGGCGCGCCGAGGGTGGCGGTGACGGCACCGACCGGCAGGCCGTGGACGGGGATCACGTGCAGCACGAGGAGGTCGGCGGAGAGCAGCAGCACGGCGCCGGTGAGCGCGGTGAGGCCGAGGGTGCCGGGGGTGGGCGGTCCGGCGAGCAGTCGGACCAGGTGCGGGACGGCGAGTGCGACGAAGGCGACCGGGCCGGTCAGGGCGGCGGCCAGCGAGGCGAGGGTGATGGTGAGCAGCAGCAGCCAGAGCCGGTCCCGGGCGGGGTTCAGGCCGAGGGCGCCGGCCGAGTCGTCGCCGAGGTCGAGCACGGAGACCCGCCGCTGGCAGAGCACCACGGCCCCGGCGGTCAGCGCGATGGCGGTGCCGCCGATCCACACCTCGGTCCAGTTGCGGCCGTACAGCGAGCCGGTGGTCCACTGCATCGCGGAGGAGGCCAGCTCGGCCGGGAACCGTACGATCATCAGGTTCACGGCGGCGGCCAGGCCCTGCTGGACCGCCAGCCCGACCAGGATCAGCCGGGTGACGGCCATCCTGGAGCGCCACGCGAAGCCGCCGAGCAGCAGCGCGGCGAGCAACCCGCCACCGACCGCGGCCAGCGGGATCAGCTGCTGCGAGGCGCCGGTGGCGAGCATCAGCACCGCGCCGAAGGAGGCGCCGCCGGTGATGCCGATGGTGTCGGGGGCGGCCAGCGGGTTGCGGAACAGCCGCTGCAGCATCGAGCCGGCCATCGCCAGCCCGGCGCCCGCGATCAGTGCGGACACCACACGCGGCGCCCGGAACTGCTGCACCACCAGGACGTCGCCGGGCGAGCCCTGGCCGAACAGGGCGCGCAGCGCGTCCCAGGCGGAGATGCTCACCTGGCCGGTGCCGAGGGCGATACCGGTGAGCACCACCAGCAGGACGACGGCCAGCAGCGACCAGGCGGCGGTACGGGCCCGGCGGCGCGCGATCGCGCTCAACGGGGCGGTGCGCGGGCTCGGTCGGCCACGCTCGGGGGTGGTCGGGGTGGTCGGGGTGGTCGGGGCGGGCTGGTGGCCGCCCTTCGGGGCGGTCGGCACGCTCACTTGGCCACCCTCCGGGCCAGCACCGCGAGCAGCGGCGCGCCGAGGAAGGCGGTCACGATGCCGACCTCGATCTCGGAGGGCTGCACCACCAGCCGGCCGAGCACGTCGGCGGCGAGCAGCAGCAGGGGCCCGGCGATCAGGCAGCCGGGCAGCAGCCAGCGGTGGTCGTTGCCGAGCAGTGGGCGGACCAGGTGCGGCGCGGCCAGTCCGATGAACGCCACCGGTCCGGAGACGGCGACCGCGCTGCCCGCGAGCAGGACCACGGCCAGTCCGCCGACCACCCGGATCCGGGCCACCGGCACGCCCAGCGCCTGGGCGGTCTCGTCACCGAGGGCCAGGGCGTTCAGCGCGGGGGAGATCGCGAGGGCGGCCAGCAGGCCGAGCACCAGGAACGGCAGGACGGGGGTGAGGGTGTCCAGGTGGCGTCCGGCGATCGAGCCGGCCAGCCAGAACCGGGCCTCGTCCAGGGTGCGGTGACTGGCCAGCATCAGCGCGGAGGTCCAGGAGGTGAGCACCACGGTGAGCACGGTGCCGCCGAGCGCGAGCCGGACCGGGTCGAGGTCCCCGCCGCGCCGTGACATGGCGTACGCGGCGACGGCCGCGACGGCCGCCCCGGCGAACGCGAACCAGACGTACTCGGACGGGCGGGAGAGGCCCAGCGCGTAGATCGCGGCGACCACGGCGAGGCTCGCACCGGCGTTGATGCCGAGGGTGGCCGGGGAGGCCAGCGGGTTGCGGGTGACGCCCTGGGCGACCGCCCCGGCGACGCCGAGCGCGGCCCCGACGGCCAGTCCGATGAGCGTGCGCGGGACCCGAAGGCCCGTCACCACGTCGGCGTCCCCGCCGTGCGCGGCGCCGGTGAGGGCGTCGACGACGGTGGACAGCGGGATGGATCGGGAGCCCAGCGCAAGGCTCAGGGCGGCGCACAGCACGAGCGCGCCCACTCCGGCGGCCAGCAGCAACGGCCGCTTGACCGCCGAGGAACGGGGCGTCGCCGGGGCCGTGGCGGCCGGCGGATCGGTTCTCAGCACGAGAGGACATCTTAGGTTAGGTTTGCCTGACCTCGTCAACCGCGGGTGGGCGGCCGGGCGGCCTCTTCGGCCTTGTGGCCGTGGGGTGTTGGAGAAAGCGGATGGTCAGTAGTCGAACAGTTGAACGGCTGCCATCCGGGGTTCGGGTGCCCCTGATCGTTATAAGGTGAGGCTCGCCTTAATTGATCAATCGGAGTCGATGACGGGAGAGCCGATGTTTTCCGGAACACCCCTGTCCGGTGCACCGCCCGAGCCCGTTGCACCCCTGCCCGTGGCGTCGGCCCACAGCATCGCGGGGCAGGCGGCTGCTCTGGTCGGCGACTACGAACGGCTGCGCCGGCTCTGCCCGGTGCTCCGGCTGCACCTGCTCGACCCCGCCGAGCCCGACCCGGCGGCCGCCGACGGCTGGTACTCCGGCGCCCGACTCGCCGCCGAAGAACGGGCCCTGGCCGCGGTCCTGGCCGGAGAAGAGGCCCGGATCGCAGCCGAGCACGGCCGGGCGCCCCGCCCGCACGTCACCGCCTCCCGGCTGCTCCACCACTACGCCTGGTCCGTCTGCCTGCTCATCGCCGGGCCCTGGCACCTCGCCCGGCGGGTCCCCCGCATCGACCCCGTCGACCTCTGGCTGCACGCCCCCACCGGCGCCCTCGCGCTGCGGCCGCGCGGGTCCGTCACCCTCCCCGGCGACGACGAACTGCGCGCCGAACTGCGGGCCGCCGTGGTCGCCCACCTGGAACCGGTGCTGGCCGCGTTCACCGGGCCGACCCGACGCCGCGACCGCGCGCTCTGGGGCATGGTGACGGACGACCTCGCCTCCGCGGTCTGGTACCTCGGCCGGATGCTCGACGCCGCCGGGACGGATGCTGCCGGAACCGCGGACCTCGCCGGAACAACGGACCTCGCCGGAACAACGGACCTCGCCGGAACCGCCGGCGAGGACGCCGCCGTCGCGGCCGCCGGGGCCCTGCTGCCCGGTGGCACCCTTCCGTTGCCCGGAGCCGCCGACTTCCGTCGGCTGCGCACCCCGGACGGCCGCGAGCACCACACCCGCACCCGGCTCGGCTGCTGCCTCTACTACGCCGTCAAGCCCGAGGCCCTCGCCTGCCTGACCTGCCCGCGCACCTGCGACGAGGAGCGGCTGCGCCGGTTCTGACCCGGCGCCGGCGCTCTGACCCGGCGCCGAGGCTCCGACCCGCCGGCACTCCGACCCGGCGCTACCGACCGTCCGCGGCGCCCTCCGGACGGTCGGACCGCCGCAGTACCGCGGTGCCCCGCTCCAGGTCGATCCCGAAGTGCGGCGGCGCCCCGGCCTGGGTGTCGTCCCGGTGCGAGGCCTGCTCCCGTTGCTGCTCGACCTGGATCCGCTTGCCCGGGCTGAACATCGCCTGCAGTTCGTCCAGCGCCCCGCCGCCGCCCACCCCGACGCCCGGCGCCCGCTCGCGACGGCGCGGCGAGGACTCGCCCCGGACCTGCCAGCCGGCCAGGGCCACCAGCCCGAGCACCGCCGCGACCGCGCACGCCACACCCACCACAAGTCCCATGCCCGGTCCAACGGGGTTCCCCCGCACCGGTGTTCCCCGTGCCGGAGTTCCAGGCACCGGCGCTCCCGGCATCGGTCATGTACCGGCTAGGCTGCCCGCGGACCCTAAGGAGAGCTCTCACCCATGACCGTGCACGGAATCCTCGTGGACCTTCCGACGGCGGACGGCACCGCCGACGCCTACCTCACCCGCCCCGACGACGACCGGCCCCACCCCGGCGTCCTGCTCTACCAGGACGGCTTCGGAGTCCGCCCCTACCTGAAGGCCATGGCCGACCGGATCGCCGAGGCCGGGTACACCGTCCTGGTTCCCAACGTGTACTACCGCTCGGGCCGCGCGCCGTTGATCGAACTGCCCGAGCTGATCGACATCGAGCAGTGCGACGAGATCTTCGCCACGCTCGGCCCGCTGCTCGCCGCGGCCACCGTCCCGGACGTGGTCCTCCGCGACGCGGAGGCCTACCTGGCCTGGTTCGCCGACTCCCCGCTGGTCGCGGACGGCCCGATCGGCGTCACCGGCTACTGCCTCGGCGCCTACCTCTCGCTGCGCACCGCCATCGGCCACCCGGACCGGGTCGCCGCCGCAGCCTGCTTCCACGGTGGCCGCCTCGTCAGCGACCGCCCGGACAGCCCGCACCTGGAGGCCGGCCGGATCACCGCCGAGCTGTACTTCGGCCACGCCGACCAGGACCCGTCGATGACGTCCGAGCAGATCGCCGAGCTCGACGAGGCCCTCACCGCCGCCGGGGTCCGCTTCCGCTCCGAGGTGTACGAGGGCTCCACCCACGGTTACACCCAGGCCGACACCTCCCGCTACGACGCGGTCGGCGACGCCCGGCACTGGACGGCGCTCCTCGACCTGCTGAAGCGCGCCCTCCCGGCGTAGCGCCCGGTGCGTCGGCACGCACGGCGCGGCACGCACGGCGCGGCACGCACGGCGCGGCACGCACGGCACGGCACCGTACGAGGAAACCCACCGGTGCAACCCGGTTCGGAATCCGCCCGGTCGACCCCGGGCGGATTCCGGGCGGATTCCTCCCTGTCGGCCCCCGATCCATCGGCCGTACCGTGGGAGCCGGGGTCGCGCCGCGCCGGAGCGGTGGGCCCCGTCGACGCGAGCCACGGGGGAGTCGAACATGCCGATCAGGCCGAGTAGCCGGATCACCCGACCCGACCGCCGGGCGCTGGAGGGCGTTCAGCGGGACATCGCCGAGGTGTTGGCCGAACACACGCCCGGCGGGGTGCGCCCCGGTGAACTCGACCGGGGCGGACGGGTGTTGTGCTGGCTGGAGGCGGGTCCGGCCGAGGTAGGCCGATCGTCCTGGTCGCGGGCTGCGGCACCTCCTCGCTCACCTGGGCCCCGCTGCTGCCCGAACTCGCCGGTTCGGGGCGGGTGGTGGCGTACGACCGGGCCGGGCTCGGGGCCAGCGACCCGGATCGCGTCCCGGCGCCGACCCTGGCGGCGCAGGTCGCGGACCTGGCCGCGCTGGTGCGGCACCTGGACGCCGGTCCGGCCGTTCTGGTCGGCCACAGCTGGGGCGGTCAGCTGGCCCGACTCCTGCTCCGGCGGCGGCCGGAGCTGGTGGCCGGGCTGGTCCTGGTGGATCCGGCGCACGAGGACTTCCGGCCGCGTGCGATCAGTGTGATCGAGACGGCACTGACCCGGTACGGGCTGCTCCGGACGGCGCTGGCACCCGCCCGGCCGACCCCGGGTGACGCGCTCGCCCGGGCCGAGGCGGCCGTCCTCGCCCACCCCCACCAGCGGCGGGCCGTGCTCGCCGAGAACCGGCTGTCGAACCGCGCCACCGCGCAGTTGCGCCGGCTGCGGGCGGCCGGGCCGCTGCCCGAGGTGCCGGTGACCGTGCTGAGCGCGACCGAAGGGTTGCCGCGCGTGCTGCGCGCCCGCTTCACCGCCGCGCAGGCCCGGATCACGGCCGGTACCGCCCGAGGCGTCCACGCCGTGGTGCCCGGCGCCGGGCACGCCGTCCACCAGGACGTGCCGGGGGCCGTCGTCGCGGCCGTCCGGGAGGTGTCCGGCCGCTCCCGAAACGCCCGGAAGGCCGGATCCTGAGGGGTGATTCCCGTCCCTACCAGGGCTGCTGAGTCCCTGACACGCTCTGGCACACTGTGTGCCGACGACCCGGCGGGGAGGGTCATGACACCGGGGGGCAGGGGAGATGAGTAGCGCGGGAACCGTGCTCGGCGGGCGGTACACGCTGGTCGAGAAGGTCGGTGGCGGGGGGATGGGCGCGGTCTGGCGCGCCGAGGACCAGGTGCTGGCCCGGCCGGTCGCCGTCAAGATCCTCCGGGCGGACCTGTTCGAGGACGACACCTCCGTCCAACGCTTCCGCCGCGAGGCCCAGTTGGTCGCGGCGATCGACCACCCGGGCATCGTGGGCGTCCACGACTACGGGGAGAGCGGCGCGGGTGGCTCCGACGATCCGGACGCCTCCGGCGACGACACCCACTGCGCCTACATCGTGATGGACCTGATCGAGGGCCGGCCGCTCAACCAGGTGCTCAAGGAGGACGGCCCGATGAGCGCGGAGCGCGCCCTGGGCCTGCTCGCCGACGCCCTGGACGCGCTGCACGCCGCCCACCGGCGCGGGATCGTGCACCGTGACCTCAAGCCCTCCAACCTGATGGTGCGCGAGGACGGCGGGGTGGTGATCACCGACTTCGGCATCGCCCGGGCCGTGGCCAGCACCAAGCTCACCGCGCCGTACGCGATCATCGGCACCGCCGCCTACATGTCCCCCGAGCAGGCCTCCGGGGAGACCACCGGCCCGGCCTCCGACCTCTACTCGATCGGCGTGGTCGGCTACGAGTTGCTGGTCGGGCAGGTGCCGTACCTGGGGGAGGGGCCGCTGCAGGTCGCGCTCAAGCACGTCAACCAGCCGGTGCCGGAGCTGCCGGAGACCTTCCCGGCGGCGGTCCGGGCACTGATCGCCACCGCGCTGGCGAAGCGGCCCGAGGACCGTTTCGAGAGCGCCGCCGGGATGGCGTCGGCGGCCCGGGTGGCGATCGGCCTGCCGGGCACGGCGCGGCGGGCGGCGAACACCGGGACGATCGACCTGCGGGCCGGAGCCGGGGCGGGCGCGGAGGTCGCCGCGGTCGGGGGAGCGGCCCCGGCCGCGCCGGAGCAGGTCGTGAAGGTGGACCCGCAGGCCGACACCGAGCCGGGCAAGCGCCGTTCGCGCCGCACCCTGCTGATCCCGATCGTCATCCCGGTCGTCATCTCGATGGGCACGGCCACCGCGCTGCTGATCGACCGCGGTGCCGGCGGCTCCGACGCGGCGGCCGGGACGCCCACCGTCCAGCCGACCGTGGTGGTGACCGTTCCGGCGGCCGCCGCCGGCACCGGCCAGGCCACCACGGCCCCGGCCACCGGCTCCGCGTCCGCCACCCCGCAGCCGACCGACGCGCCGTCGACCGCTCCGGCCGCCGCCCAGCCACCGGCCGGCGGGCAGCTGCCGCCAGGCGGGCAACAGCCCGTTCCGGCCCAGGGCGGGAACGGCGGCGGACCGGGGCGGGGTGGCAGTGGCAGCGGGGGCGGCGCGGGCAATGCGGGCGGGGGCAACGGGGGCGGGGGCAACGGGGCCGGTGCGGGCACCGGCCAGGGTGGCGGTGCGGCGCCCGGCGGCTCCTCGGGCGGCCAGGCCAACCCGCCGGCCGGCGGGGGCGGCAGTGCGGCACAGCCGCCGGCCGGCTCCGGCAACTCGTCCTCCCAGGGCGGAAGTTCGGGCGGGTCCTCGGCCGGTGGCACGTCGTCCCGAGGTGCCCGGCCCTCCTCCTGCGAGGGCAGCAGCTGGAGCACCATCGTCAGCGTCAAGCACGGCAGCCCGATCGGGATGCGCAACGACAACCTGAACGGGGACAACCCGCTCATCCTCGGCGGCGCCTCGCAGTACGGCTGGGTGCGCTCCACCGACCCCGGCGCCTGGACGCTGTTCAACGCCTGCAACAACGGCGGCCCGCAGCTGGTCCAGACCATGGACGGCAAGGTCGTGCTGAGCAACGGTTTCAGCTTCCTCACCAGATGGAGCGTCCGCAGCGGCAGCACCGCGGGCTCGTTCACGCTCGGCGACTACCAGAACCAGTCCTGCATGACGGACAACGGACCGGGCAACGAGATCACCATGGTCACGTGCACGCCCGGAAACACGGCCCAGGAATGGCGGTTGCAGTGATGGATCACGACCGCGTGAACAGCGGTGCGGGCAGCAGCGGTTCGGGCGGCAGCGGCGCGGGCAGTAGCGGCGCGGAGCGTGCCGCGGGCGGCGACGTGGTGCTCTACTGGCGTCCCCTCTGCTCGTTCTGCCTGCAGCTGCGGTTCGGCCTGCTCTTCACCCGCCTGCGGTACAGCCGCCGGTTCACCCGGGTCAACATCTGGAAGTCCCCGGACGCGGCGGCCTTCGTCCGCTCGGTCGCGGACGGCAACGAGACGGTACCGACCGTCACCGTGGCCGGCCGTCCGATGGTGAATCCGTCGCTCCGTCAACTCCTGCGTGCCGTACGGCAGTCCGACGCATCGCCCGCTTCCTGATCGGCCCCTGACCGACCCCTGACCGGCCCCTGGCCGACCCCTCGCGCAGTGGCCCCGAGCCGCCCGTGCCACCGGTTGAACCGGCGTCCGGGCGGCTCTGTGCTGTCCGTCGTCCGGGTCGTCCATTAGCAGACCGTCGTGCGGCGGACAAGGTCGGCCGGTGGCGGGACCTCGCCACCCCTCTGTCAAGGGTATGTATGGAAAGTTCTACAAGGATGTAAAAGTCGATCGTCCGACGATCGCTCTTGACACTCTGTTGGTCCGTTGGTGACCGTCCGCCTGTCGCCCCAGGCGGTCGGCCGTGGTCCGGATCGGAACCCGCTGCAAGGCGCGCTGGATTGCCCCGATTTGACCACCATTTGAATCCCTTTACCAACTGGCGGGACCTGGCCAATTCCTGAGGCAGACCTGTCATTTCACCAGCTGGATTGTCATGCTTCTGGTCACCCCCCAGCGGTAGCCCCCCACCCCCACCCCTCGGTGGCGAGCCGCTCGAACCGCACGGGGTTCCAGCACGTCAGCGCCCGTCCCGCCCCACAGGTGTCGACCCCGGCCCCCGGGACGTGGTGCGACCGCGCCCACACGCGGTTTCCCGGAAGGACTCGCACGTGAAGCGAAAGCTCGCAGCTGTCGCCGTCATCTCGGCCACGGCCCTGTTGACCGGTGTCGTCCAGGTCGCCACCACCGCCCAGGCCACCCCCGCGGCCCCCTCGCTGCAGGCGCAGGCCACCCAGCAGCACGAGGCCGTGCTCGCGGTGGCCAACGGCCAGTCCGCGCCGATCGCCAAGGCGCTCGGCCTCGGTGGCCAGGAGAAGCTGGTCGCCAAGGACGCGATCGTCGACAAGGACGGCACCCGTCACCTGCGCTTCGAGCGCACCTACGCCGGCCTCCCGGTGATCGGCGGCGACCTGGTCGTCCACCAGAAGGCCGACGGCGCCGTGAAGTCGGTCGACAAGGCGGTCTCCGCCCAGATCGCGCTGCCGAGCCTGACCCCGAAGATCCCCGCCGACAAGGCCGCCGACCAGGCCTCCGGCACGGTCAAGGCCACCATCGGCCAGACCATCGACGCGGACGAGTCCCCGCTGGCCGACGTCCACCAGGTCGGCAAGGCCCAGCTGGTCGTGTGGGCCACCACCGGCACCCCGCGGCTCGCCTACCGGACCACCGTCGAGGGCGTGCGCGCCGACGGCACCCCGAGCGCCCAGATCCTGGTCACCGACGCGGCCAGCGGCGAGGTGCTCTCCACCCACGAGAAGATCGAGACCGCGGCCGGCACCGGCACCGGCATCTTCGTCGGCCAGGTGGGCCTGAACACCAACCAGAACGGTTCCCAGTACGAGCTCAAGGACGCCAGCCGCGGCGGCCAGTCCACCACGGACATGAGCAACAGCGAGTCGGGCAGCGGGTCGCTGTTCGCCAACACCAGCAACAGCTTCGGTGACGGCACCAACAACAACCGCGAATCCGCAGCCGTGGACGCCCAGTTCGGCGCCGCGACCACCTGGGACTTCTACAAGAACACCTTCAACCGCAACGGCATCCGCAACGACGGCGTCGGCGCGCTCAGCCGGGTGCACTACGGCTCCAACTACGTCAACGCGTTCTGGAGCGACGACTGCTTCTGCATGTCGTACGGCGACGGCGCCAACAACAGCGCGCCGCTCACCGAGATCGACGTGGCCGGCCACGAGATGACCCACGGCGTCACCGCCGCGACGGCCGCGCTCAACTACTCGGGCGAGTCCGGCGGCCTCAACGAGGCCACCTCGGACATCATGGGCACCATGGTGGAGTGGTACGCCAACCTGCCCTCCAACCCGCCGAACTACTGGATCGGCGAGCTGATCAACCTGCGGGGCGACGGCAGCCCGCTGCGCTACATGGACCAGCCCAGCAAGGACGGCTCCTCGGCCGACTACTGGGACGCCAACGTCGGCAACCTGGACGTGCACTACTCGTCCGGTGTGGCGAACCACTTCTTCTACCTGCTGTCCGAGGGCAGCGGCGCGAAGACCATCAACGGGTTCAACTACAACAGCCCGACGTCGGACGGCTCCTCGCTGGCCGGCATCGGCCGCGACAAGGCCGCGCAGATCTGGTACCGCGCGCTGACCACGTACTTCACGTCGACGACCGACTACGCGGGTGCCCGTGCGGCCACCCTCAGTGCGGCGACGGACCTGTACGGCGCGAACAGCGCCGAGTACAACGCGGTCGCGGCCACCTGGACCGCGGTCAACGTGAACTGACTCGGCCGTGAACCGGGACCGGGCCTGAGTTGGGCAGGCCCGTCCCGGGGCGCGTCCGAGCGGAGCCCGGCCGGACTGTGGGTGCCGAACGGTCGGGCCTGACGGCGGGGGCGACGGTGTGCGGACCACCGTCGCCCCCGCCGTCGCGTGCGTCGGCTGTCGACGTCAACTGGCTTCTGTCCGTCGCCCATTGTGCGCCGCGCGTGGCATGCCGTCCCGCGTCACCCCAGGTCCTTGCGGATCTGGTCCAGGATCAGTCCGGCCCCGGTGTAGCCGATGCCGAGCATCCACAGGTTGTCGTCCACCGGGAACACCTTGCCGTTGCGGACGGCGTCCAGGTTCTTCCACAGCGCGCCCTCGGTGATCCGGCTCCGGTCGGACTTCGCCGGGTCCCCGTACACCGAGTAGAAGATGACGTCGGCCGCCGCCTGGTCCACCTGCTCGGGGCTGATCTCCAGGGAGAACCCGGACTTGTCCTGATTGGCCGGGCGGCCCAGCCCGAGGTCCTTGAACAGTGAGCCCACGAAGGTGTCGTCGAGGTAGAGCCGGGTGGGCGCGCCGGCCAGGAACCGGGCCATCTCGACCCGGGTGGCCGCCGCCTTGGCGGGCCCGCCCAGCGCGGTGACCACGTCCCGCAGCCGGGCGCGGTACGCCGTGTCCGCCGCGTCGGCCTCGCTGCGGCGGCCCATCGCCTCGGCGTGCAGCCGGGCGTTCTCCTTCCAGGCGGGCCCGGTGGTCTTCGACAGCACCGTCGGCGCGATCCTGGACAGCTGGTCGTAGTGCTTGTCGTCGCGGACCTGGTTGCTCAGGATGAGGTCCGGCCGCAGCGCCGCGATCGCCTCCAGGTCGGGTTGGCCGATCGTGCCGACCGGCTTCGTCCCGGCCAGCCGCTCGGCGGGCAGGTAGGCGGGGAAGGACGCACCCGCGTCGACCGTGGTGGCGCCGACCGGGATCAGGCCGAAGGTGACCACCGAGTCCAGGGCGTCGGTGTCCAGTGCCACGACGCGGCCGGCCCGGTCCGGTACGGTGCTCTCCCCGCGCGCGTGCTGGACCGTCCGGGTGCCACCGGAGGCGGAGGAACTCCCGTCGGCGGAACGGGAGTCGGACCCGCAAGCGGCGAGGACCAGGCCCGGGGCGAGTCCGGCGACGAGGCCGAGGGCGCTGCGGCGGCTGAGGGTTCGGGGCATCGGCGGCTCCTCCAACGAACGGGTCGCCCCCATGGGACTGCCCATGGGACCGTCCCCGTCAACGGGCGGGCGCCCCAACTGGCCGACGGCGCCCGGGAATCCCTGCCCGCCCGGTGGCCCCGCTACGCCTCGGGGCCGTACTCCCGTCGCTGGCGCAGCAGTTCGGCGTACTCGGCCTGCACCCGGCGGTCCATCGCAAGGGTGAACTGGGCGTCGGCCACCGTACGGGCGAGCGGCCGCACCCGCAGGATTCGCTCGGTGAGCCGGGCCGCCTCGCCGGGCGCCAGCGGGGTCTCGCCGGAGAGCGCGTTGAGCAGGTGGTCGCTGACCACCTCGATGAAGATCTCGGCGATGGCGTCGACGTACTCCCGGGTGCGCCGGCTGGCGTCCAGCACGGCCGCGAGCGGTACGCCCTCGGCGACGAGTTCGGTGGTGGCGTCCATCAGCCGCCGGCTGATGTGGGTGATCCCGTCGTCCTCGATCGAGATGTAGCCCTGGGCGATGGCCTCGGCGGTGTTCTCCTCGGTGAGCTGGTCCCCGAAGGCGGTCTTCAGCTCCTCCCAGTCGAGGCGGACCGGGGTCTCGTCCGACCAGGGGGCGACGATCGCGGCTTCGAGCCCGATCAGTTCGGCGACGTCCCGCCCGCTCTCGCCGGCGCCGATCAGTTCGGTGATCCCGCCCAGGGTGTGGCCGCGGTCGAGCAGCTCGGCGATCATGCGCAGCCGGGCCAGGTGCTCCTCGCCGTACCAGGCGATCCGGCCCTCCTTGCGGGGCGGCTGGAGCAGTTTGCGCTCGCGGTAGAAGCGCAGGGTGCGGGTGGTGATCCCGGCCGCCTCGGCCAGTTCCTCCACCCGGTACTCGCGTTTTCTGTCGTCCGCAGCAGCTCTGACCTTGTCCACGGCGATCAGCATAGGTCCGTCGGGTCGGCGCGGGAGCCTCCCGGGACTTCGGGAACTTCCGGTGAATCCGGGCTGTCGTGCTCCTTCCCTCCGGTGTCGGCAAGGACTACCCTGCCAATCGTGCCAGTGTTTACTGGCGCAATTGGCAGGGTTCGGGGAGCGCGATCCCCGGAAGAGCGTGAAGACCACCGCCCCACCCTCAGGAGGAGCCGCATGGCATCCAGCAGCAAGCGCCCCCGCTCCGGCACCGCCGGCGCGACCGACACCAGCGCTGCGGCGGAGCCCGTACCGCACGTGCGGGTGGCGGTGATCGGCTCCGGCTTCGGCGGCCTCGGCGCGGCCGTCCGGCTGCGCCGTGCCGGGATCACCGACTTCGTCGTCCTGGAGCGCGCGGACTCGGTCGGCGGCACCTGGCGGGACAACAGCTACCCCGGCTGCGCCTGCGACGTGCCCTCGCACCTCTACTCCTTCTCCTTCGCACCCAACCCCGACTGGCCGCGCAGCTTCTCCGGCCAGCCGGACATCCGCGCCTACCTGGAGAAGGTCGCCACCGTCTTCGGCCTCCGCCCCCACCTGCGCTTCAACGCCGAGGTGCTGGAGGCGCGCTGGGAGAGCGAGCAGACCCGCTGGCGGGTCACCACCACGGCCGGCCAGTGGACCGCCGACGCCGTCGTCTCCGCCGCCGGACCGCTCGCCGACCCGCAGGTCCCCGACCTGCCCGGGCTGAGCTCCTTCCCCGGCAAGGTGTTCCACTCCTCCCGCTGGGACCACGACTTCGACCTCGCCGGCAAGCGCGTCGCGATGGTCGGCACCGGTGCCTCCGCCGCCCAGATCATCCCGTCGATCCAGCCGAGGGTCGGCAAGCTGACGGTCTTCCAACGCACCCCCGCCTGGGTCCTGCCGCGCCGCGACCGCGAGATCACCCAGCTGGAGAAGTGGCTGCACGGCCGCCTGCCGGTCACCGCCAAGATCCGGCGGGGCACCCTCTTCGCCCTCCGCGAGCTCCAGGTGGACGCCTTCGTGCGCCGCCCCGGACTGCTGCGCGTGGTCCAGCAGCTCGCCGAACGCCACATCGCCCAGAGCGTCTCCGACCCGGCGCTGCGCGCCCGGCTGACCCCGGACTACCGGATCGGGTGCAAGCGCATCCTGCTCAGCAACACCTACTACCCGGCGCTCGCCGCCGCCAACACCGAGGTCGTCTCCTCCGGGCTGCGCGAACTGCGCGGCTCCACCCTGGTCGCCGCCGACGGCAGCGAGCACGAGGTGGACGCCATCGTCTTCGGCACCGGCTTCCACGTCACCGACATGCCCATCGGCGCCCGGGTGTTCGGGGCGGACGGGACCAGCCTGGCCGAGGAGTGGAAGGGCGGTATGGAGGCGCTGCGCGGCTCGACCGTGCACGGCTTCCCGAACCTCTTCTTCGTGATCGGCCCCAACACCGGCCTCGGCAACAGCTCGATGATCCTCATGATCGAGTCCCAACTGAACTACCTGATCGACGCGTTGACCACGCTGGACTCGGTCGGCGCCACCGCCATGCAGCCCACCGCGCGCGCCCAGCGGCAGTGGAACCTGGAGCTGCAGCACCGGATGGACCGCACCGTCTGGACCACCGGCGGCTGCCTCAGCTGGTACCTGGACCCGAGCGGCAGGAACACCGTGCTCTGGCCCGGCTCCACCACCTCGTTCCGCCGTGCCACCCGCAAGGTCGACCTCGGCGAGTACGAGCTGATCATGCGCACCGCCCCGACCGGCGGATCCCGCCCCGCCGCCCGTACCGCCGCCCAGGAGGCCAGCGCATGACCGCCGTCCAGCTGCCCGCCGACTACGTACCACCCACGCCCGTCGAGGAGTTGAGCGTCCGCTCGGCGGACGGCATCCGGCTGCACGTCGAGGTGCACGGCCAGCCCGGCGCGCCCACCGTGGTGCTCTCCCACGGCTGGACCTGCTCAACCGCCTTCTGGGCCCCGGTGATCCGGCAACTCGCCGACCGCTACCGGGTGGTGGCCTACGACCAGCGCGGCCACGGGCACAGTGAGATCCCGCCCAGCCGGGCCCGCTACTCCACCCGGGCACTCGCCGACGACCTGGCCGCCGTGCTCGCGCGGACCGTCCCGGCGGGGGAGCGGGCCGTGCTGGCCGGACACAGCATGGGCGGGATGACCATCATGGCCGCCGGCGGCCGCCCCGAGGTCGCCGAGCGCACCGCCGCGAACGTCCTGATCTCCACCGGCCCGGCCGAGTTGGTCGCCGAGCTCACCGTGATGCCGGACGGCGTGCGCGCCCCGGGGCTGCGGCGCTTCCTGCACCGGCAGCTGCTGCGCTCCCGGATGCCGCTCGGGCCGGTCTCCGGGGTCAGCCGGGCCGCGCTCAAGTACGCGGTCATGGGGCCTGGTTCATCCGCCGGGCAGGTCGAGGCGACGGCCCGGATCGTGCACGCCTGCCCGTCCGCCGTCCGCTTCCACTGGGCCGGGGTGCTGGAACGGCTGGACGTGCGCGCCGGACTCGGCCGGATCACGGCCCCCACCGCCGTGGTGGTGGGCACCTCGGACCGGCTGACCCCGCCGGTGCACGCCCACCGGATGGTCGCCGAACTCGCCGACCCGCAGGGGCTGTTGCTGCTGCCGGGAGTCGGCCACATGGCGCCGCTGGAGCGGCCGGAGGAGGTGGCCGCCGAGATCCACCGGATGGCCGCCGCCCACCTGGCCGGCGCGCTTCCCTCCGGTGCTGCCTCGTCCGTAGCTCCTGCCGTCGAACCCGGCTCCGCCGTCGCTGTCGAGAGGACCACCGTCGCATGAACGCCGTCCCGCCGTTGTCCGCGCAGGTCGTGGTGGTCACCGGGGCCGCCCGTGGGGTCGGCGCCTCGCTGGCCCGCAAGCTGGCCCGGCGCGGGGCCAAGGTCGCGCTGCTCGGCCTGGAACCGGAGGAGCTGAAGGCCGTCGCGGCGCAGTGCGGCGCGGCCGCCACCGCCTGGGAGGTGGACGTCACCGACCTGGCGGCACTCAGCGACACCGCGGAACGGATCAAGGAGCACTACGGGCGGATCGACACCGTGGTGGCCAACGCCGGCATCGCGATCGGCGGACCGCTGGCCGACAGCGACCACCGGGCGTTCAGCCGGGTGATCGAGGTCAACCTGCTGGGCAGCGTCGCCACCGCGCGGGCCTTCCTGCCCGCGCTCACCGAGAGCCGCGGCTACCTGCTGCAGATCGCCTCGCTCGCCGCGCTGACACCCGCGCCGTTGATGAGCGCGTACTGCGCCAGCAAGTCCGGGGTGGAGGCCTTCGCCCATTCGATCCGCGCCGAGGTCGCCTACCAGGGGGTCAAGGTCGGTGTGGGCTACCTGAGTTGGACCGACACCGACATGGTGCGCGGCGCCGACCAGGACGCCGCGCTGAAGCAGATGCGCAGCCGGCTGCCGTGGCCGGCCAACAAGACGTACCCGTTGGAGCCGGCGGTGGACCGGATCGTCGCGGGCATCGCCCGCCGGTCCGCCCATGTGTACGCCCAGGCCTGGCTGCGCGGGATGCAGCCGGTGCGCTGGCTGCTGCCGAGCCTGATCGCGGTGGTCGGCTCCCGCGACGTGGCCAGGATCGCCCCGCAGCTCGCGGCCACCGCCGCCTCCCGCCTGCGCGCGGTCGGGGCCGGTGGCGCCGCGGACACGGCGGCGGCGCGGGGGGACCGGACGGGGGCGGAGGACTGACGGCGGACGGCTGACGACCGACGGCTGAACAGCGAACAGCGAACAGCGAACAACAAACAGCTGACAGATAACAGAGTTCGTTATCTGTCAGCTGTTATCTGTTGGTTGTCAGCCGTCATCTGTCATCTGTCGGTTGTCAGTTGTTCGCCGACTCCCGTTCCCGTTTCCCCGCCCGTGGCGATCCCCGCCAACACCCCCAACGCCCGCCCCAGCACCGGCAGCGGCGGCGAGGCCAGTCCGACCCGGACCGCCGACGGCGTGCTCCGCGGGTCGACGGCGAACGCCGCCGCGGCCGTCACCGAGATCCCGGCCCGCGCCGCCGCCGCGACGAAGGTCTCCGCCCGCCAGGCCCCCGGCAGCTCCCACCACAGGTAGTACGAGCACGGGTCCGCCCGCATCCGTTGCCCCGCCAGCACCTCCCGCGCCAGCGCCTGCCGGGCCGCCGCGTCCGTCCGCTTCGCCGCCTCGACCGCCGCCACGGTGCCGTCCCCGATCCAGCGCACCGCCGCCTCCAGCGCGAAACCGCCCGGCGCCCAGCCGCCCGCCCGCAGGGCACCCGCCACCCGGTCGCGCAGCCCGTCCGGGAGGACCGCGAACCCGGTGGTCAGCCCCGGCGCGAGCCGCTTGGACAGGCTGTCCACCAGCACCGTCCGCTCCGGCGCCAGCGCGGCGAGCGGCGCCGCTGCGGGCCGCAGGAAGGACCAGATCGCGTCCTCCACCACCGGCAGGTCCAGCCGTCGCAGCTCCCCGGCCAGCGCGACCGCCCGCTCCTGCGGCAGGCTCGCCCCGGTCGGGTTCTGCAGCCGCGGCTGCAGGTACACCGCGCGCAGCGGCGCGGTCCGGTGCGCCGCCGTCACGGCCCCGGGGAGCAGCCCGTCCCCGTCCATCGGTAGCGGTACCAGCCGGATGCCCAGCCGCTCCGCCACCGCCCTGACCACCGGATACGTCAGCGCCTCCACGCCCAGCCGCTGCCCCGGCGGCACCAGCGCGGACAGTGCCCCCGCGACGGCCTGCCGTCCGTTGCCCGCGAACAGCAGCCGCTCCGGGTCGACGGTCCAGGCGTCCGTCGACAGCAGTCCCGCGAAGGCCCGCCGCGCCGCGCCCGTCCCGACCGCGCCGACCGGACGCAGCGCCGCGCCCAGCGCGTCGGCCCGCAGCAGCGGCGCCAGCCCGGCGGCCAGCAGGTCGGCCTGCCCGGGCGCGGTCGGGTAGTTGAGCTCCAGGTCGACCGGCGCGGCGGCCGGTTCGGCGAGTGCGACCCGTCCGTCGTCGCCGTCCCGTCCGGCCCGGACGAAGGTGCCCCGCCCGACCTCCCCGACGGTCAGGCCGCGCCGGGCGAGCTCGCGGTAGACCCGGGTCGCCGTCGAGTTGGCGATGCCCCGACGGCGGGCGAAGGCGCGCTGGGTGGGCAGTTGCTCGCCGGGTCGCAGTCGTCCGGTGGCGATGTCGGCGGCGATCCCGTCCGCGATCAGCCGGTAGTCGTCCATCGCGAGCCAACCCCTCCTCTGCGGCAACCCCATGATTGCACCGAGCGCAAAGTCATCATTGCATCGACCTCGCGCCGGACCCTAGCCTCCTCCCATGAGCGATTCGCACGCGTTGACGTCGATGATGTCCGGGGCGTCCGGGGTGTCCGGGGTGTCCGGGGCATCCGTGACTTCCGTGACGTCCGTGGTGGACGGTCACGCCGTGCTCGGCGTCGCCGCCGTGGCCCTGGGCATGGTGCTGTCGCCGGGGCCGAACATGATCTACCTGGTCTCACGCTCGATCTCCCAGGGGCGCCGCGCCGGGCTGATCTCCCTGCTGGGCGTGGCGGCCGGCTTCCTGGTCTACCTGGTCGCGGTCACGGCCGGGGTGGCGGCGGTCTTCTCGGTCGTCCCCGCGCTCTACACCGCGATCAAGCTGGTCGGCGCCGGCTACCTGCTCTGGCTGGCCTGGAAGGCGGTCGAGCCCGGCGGCACGGCGGTCTTCGCCCCGCGGCAACTGCCCCCGGACCCGCCCCGCCGACTGTTCGCGATGGGCTTCCTGACCTGCCTGCTCAACCCCAAGATCGCCATCATGTACATCTCGCTGCTCCCCCAGTTCGTGGTGCCCGGGCGCGGCCACGTCGGCCTGCAGAGCCTGGTGCTGGGCCTGGTCCAGATCCTCGTCGCGCTCGCCGTGAACGGCCTGATCGCGATGAGCGCGGGCGGCATCGCCGGGTTCCTCAACCGCCGCCCGGCCTGGCTGCGGATCCAGCGCTACGCGATGGGCACCGTCCTGGCGGGCCTCGCCGTGCGGATCGCTGCCGACCGGGCCAAGGTCGTTGCCGCCTAGGGCAGTCGCCGCCTAGGGCCGTCGCCGCCCAGGAGCGGCGAGCGGTGACCCGCAGCACCAGGAGGCGGACCCCCGGGTGCCGCCGGAGTGGATGCAGTCCGCCGCCGGCCTCCGGCGGGTACGTGGGACGTCGCCCTGGGTGTGGGCACGGCTGCGGTGAGTCGGTACGGTCTGGGCATGACCACAGCCTTGATCACCGGCGCGACCGCCGGCATCGGAGCCGCGTTCGCCCGCCGGCTCGCCCGTAGCGGCTACCAGCTCGTGCTGGTGGCCCGGGACACCGGGCGCCTGGAGCGCGCGAGCGCCGACCTGCACGCGAAGTTCGGCATCGAGGCGGAGGTGCTGACCGCCGACCTCGCCACCGAGGAGGGCATCACCGCCGTCGAGGCCCGGCTCGCGGACACCGAGCGCCCGGTGGACCTCCTGATCAACAACGCCGGCTTCGGCAACAAGGGCGCCTTCGGGACGGTCCCGCTCCAGGACGAGCTGGACATGCTGAAGGTGCACATCGAGGCCGTCCTGCGGCTGACCACGGCCGCCCTGCCGGGGATGCGCGAGCGCGGCCGGGGTGCGATCGTGAACGTCGCCTCGGTGGCCGCCTTCCTGCCGCGCGGGACGTACGGGGCGAGCAAGGCGTGGGTGGTGAGCTTCACCCAGGGCGTGCTGCGTGACCTGGGCGGGACGGGCGTGCGGATGATGGCGCTGTGCCCGGGCTTCACCCGGACCGAGTTCCACGAGCGGGCGGGCATGGGCACCGGCAACATCCCGTCCTGGTCCTGGCTCTCGGCGGAGCGGGTGGTGAACGAGGCGATGCGTGACCTCGCCCGCGGTCGCACGGTGTCCGTGCCGGGCAAGCGCTACAAGCTGGCGGTGGCGGTCGCCCGGGTGCTGCCGTCCGGCAAGCTCGGCGGCCTCTCCAACAAGGCGGCGCGCACCTACCGGACCAACTGAGGCGGTAGGGCCGGGCGGGCGGATCGTCGTCGGCAGCGGGAATAGTGTGAGCCTCACTATTAGCTTGCCTAACTATGAGCTACCCTCGCTATGCTGATGACATCCGCCCGTCCGTCCTACCCAGGGAGGCCCGTTCTTGAGGCCCGCCATCGACTGGACCCCGCCCGAACGCGCCGAGGGCGACCCGCGCCCGCCGGCCCAGTGGCGCCGGATCCTCGCACTGTTCCGCCCCTACCGGGGCCGCCTGACCACCGTCGGCCTGCTGGTCGCCGCCTCCGCCGTGGTGTCGGTGGTCTCCCCGTTCCTGCTCAAGGCCGTGCTGGACACCGCCATCCCGCAGGGCCGCACCGGGCTGCTCAGCCTGCTCGCGCTCGGTATGATCCTCACCGCCGTGGTGAACAGCGTCTTCAACGTGCTGCAGACGCTGATCTCCACCACCGTCGGCCAGCGCGTCATGCACGACCTGCGCACCTCCGTCTACGGCCACCTGCAGCGGCAGTCGCTGGCCTTCTTCACCCGCACCCGCACCGGTGAGGTGCAGTCCCGGATCGCCAACGACATCGGCGGCATGCAGTCCACGGTGACCTCCACCGCGACCAGCCTGGTCTCCAACCTGACCGCGGTGATCGCCTCGATCGTCGCCATGATCGCCCTGGACTGGCGCCTGACCGTCGTCTCGCTGCTGCTGCTCCCGCTGTTCGTCTGGATCAGTCGGCGGGTCGGCCAGGAGCGCAAGAAGATCACCACCGAGCGGCAGAAGCAGCTGGCCGCGATGAGTTCTGCGGTCCAGGAGTCGCTGTCGGTCAGCGGCATCCTGCTCGGCCGCACCATGGGCCGCTCCGACTCGCTCGCCCGGGAGTTCACCCAGCAGTCCGACCAGCTCGCCGACCTGGAGGTGCGGGCCAGCATGGCCGGGCGCTGGCGGATGAACACCATCCAGATCGTGATGGCCGCGATGCCCGCGTTGATCTACTGGGCCGCCGGACTGACCTCCGCGGCCGGTGCGCCGATCGTCTCGGTCGGCACCCTGGTCGCCTTCGTCACCCTGCAGCAGGGCCTGTTCCGTCCGACCGTCAGCCTGCTCTCCACCGGCGTGGACGTGCAGACGTCGCTGGCACTGTTCCAGCGCATCTTCGAGTACCTCGACCTGCCGGTGGAGATCTCCGAACCGCCGCGCCCGGTCGTCCTGGACGACATCCGCGGCGAGGTCCGCTTCGAGGCCGTCGACTTCCGTTACGACCCCGAGCAGGAGCGCCCGACCCTGGCCGGCGTCGAACTCAAGGTCCCGGCCGGGAGTTCACTGGCGGTGGTCGGCGAGACCGGCTCCGGCAAGACCACCCTCAGCTACCTGGTGCCGAGGCTGTACGACGTCACCGGCGGCCGGGTCGCCCTGGACGGCGTGGACGTGCGCGAGCTGTCCTTCGGGACGCTGGCCCGCGCGGTCGGCGTGGTCTCCCAGGAGACCTACCTGTTCCACGCCTCGGTCGCCGAGAACCTGCGCTTCGCCAAGCCCGGCGCCAGCGACGCCGAACTGGTCGAGGCCGCCCGGGCCGCGCAGATCCACGACACCATCGCCGGCCTCCCGGACGGCTACGACACCATGGTCGGCGAACGCGGCTACCGCTTCTCCGGCGGCGAGAAGCAGCGCCTCGCGCTCGCCCGCACCATCCTGCGCAACCCGCCGGTGCTCATCCTGGACGAGGCCACCAGCGCGCTCGACAACCGCACCGAACGCGCCGTCCAGCAGGCCGTGGACACCCTTTCCGCGGGCCGGACCACCATCACCATCGCGCACCGGCTCTCCACCGTCCGGTCCGCCGACCAGATCGCCGTGCTCGACCACGGACGGGTGGTCGAACTCGGCACCCACGAGGAACTGGTGGAGCTGGACGGCCGCTACGCGGCGCTGCTGCGCCGGGAGGCTCCGGAGTCGCCGGACGCGGTGGAGGCCGTGGAGGCTGCCGAGGCCCTGGCCCTGACGAACGCGGCCCTCGGCCACGCGTGATGCTTGCGACGCGTGACCGGACGTCGTCCCGGCCGGGCGGTCAGGCCGCCTTCGGTGCCTCGTTGTAGCTCTCCGCGACCTCCTGGCCGGAGAGCCGCTGGATCGCCGCCATCACCTCGTCGGTCACCTGGCGGCGGGCCTTCAACGCCCGGGCCTGCCCGTGCAGTTCGTCGAAGTGCAGCGGCTCGCCGAAGCGGACGGTCACCTTCTTGAGCCGCGGTACGCGCTTGCCGACCGGCAGGATCTGCTCCGGGCCCTCCAGGGCCACCGGCACCACCGGGACGCCCGCGGTCAGCGCGAGCCAGGCGACGCCCGTCTTGCCCCGGTAGAGCCGCCCGTCCAGCGAGCGGGTGCCCTCGGGGTAGATGCCGAAGGCCTTGCCGGACTCCAGGATCTCCAGCGCCGACTCCAGCGAGGCCTGAGCGGAACGGTAGGTGCCGCGCTCGACCGGCACCGCGCCGATCGCCTCGAAGAAGCCCTTGGAGAGCCGGCCCTTGAGCCCGGTGCCGGTGAAGTACTCGGCCTTGGCGAGGAAGTGGACCCGGCGCGGGGCGGTGAGCGGGATCACCACGCTGTCGATGAACGACAGGTGGTTGCTGGCCAGGATCACCCCGCCCTTGCGCGGCACGTTCTCGATGCCCTCGATGACCGGGCGCCAGATCCCGCGCGACACGGGTTTCAGCACCAGCTTGGTGGCGAGGTCGAGCACGGTTCCCTCCCTGGACGAACGACCGCCCGGGAGGAGCCCGGGTCAGCAATCAGATCCGCAGACTACGACACCCACCCCGGCGGGCGTCCACTCCCGGCGACCGTGGCGAACACCACGGCCGGGTAGGGTGCGTCCGTCCGAACCGAGCAAGACCCCGCAGTACCCAGGAGGGAACGATGGAGAGCGTCGAGGCCATCAAGGAGATGTTCGACCGTATCGACAGGAACGGCGACGGCAAGATCACCGCGGCCGAGTACGCGCTGGCCGCCAACGAGATGGGGGACCACGGCGTCACCCTCTCGATGGCCGAGGCGCTGATCCACGCGATGGACACCCGTCACCAGGGCTACCTGGACTTCGAGGAGTTCCTGGCCGCCCGCCAGCGCTGAGCGCGCGCCGACGGGGCCGGTCGCCGTACCGGCGGCACCGGCTCCCGTCGGCGGCCCCTCGACGGCCCCCGGCCTCCTGAGGCCCCTCGAAGGCCCCCGGCCTCCTGAGGCCCCTCGAAGGCCCCGGAGCGCCCGCCAGGGGTCGCTACCGCCCGGTCACTCGTCGGCCGGCGCCACCGGGAACACCCGGCGCACCACCCGCTCCGCCGCCCCGCCGTCGTCCCAGACGCAGAACCTCGCCCGGAACCGCTCCCGCGCCGCCGGCTCCGGATCGCCCGCGCGCAGCGCCCGCGCCAGCCCGTCCAGGTCGACCGTGACCGCGCCCGGCGGCTCGGCGAACAGGTCGAAGTACACGCCGCGTTCGCGCTGGTACTCCTCCCAGTCCGGCGCGAATATCACCACCGGGCGGTCCAGCACCGCGTAGTCGAACATCATCGACGAGTAGTCCGTCACCAGCGTGTCCGCCGCCAGGTAGAGGTCCTCGACCACCGGGTGCTCCGACACGTCGACGATCTCCGCCGCGTCCGCACCGGCCGTCAGGTCGCCCGGGCCGTCGGTGTGGAAGTAGTGGGTGCGCACCAGCAGCGTGAACCGCGGGCCCAGTCGACGGGCCAGCTCCGCCACGTCCAGCAGCGGCACGTAGCCGCCCTTGCCGCCGCGGTGGGTCGGCGCGTACAGCACCGCCGTGGTGCCGGGGCGCAGTCCCAGCCGCTCGCGCATCGCCCGGACCTCCGCCGAAGTGGCGTTGGCCAGGCGGTCGTTGCGCGGGTAGCCGGTGTCCAGCAGCTCGTACCGGCCGGGGAAGGCCCGGGTGAAGTGCTCACTGGTGTGCGGGTTGGAGGAGACCAGGAAGTCCCAGCGGTCGATCGCCTCCCGGAGCCGGTCGAAGTCCATCCCCTCGGCCGCCTCGGGACGGCCCTGGAGGTCCATGCCCATCGCCTTGAGCGGGGTGCCGTGCTGGGTCTGGACGTGCACCGTGCCCTGGCGCTTCGCCATCGTGCGCGGGAAGTTGACGTTGTTCACGAAGTACTTCGCGGTCGCCATCGCCTTGAGGTAGGCGGGGGTGTTGACGATCACGTACGGCACGCCGGGCGGCATGGCCTCGGCCTGCCGGCGGTTCTCCACCACCCACACGCCCCTGATCTGCGGGGCGAGTTCCTTCGCCTTCTCGTAGATCGCCGCCGGGCTGCACGCGTAACCCCGGTGCCAGTAGGCGGCGTAGACCGCCAGGTGCTCGTCCAGCGGGAGGCGGCGGAACGCGTTGTACGCGGTGAACCGGGCGCCGCTGCGCATGCCCTTCTTCACCGCCGGTGCCACCGCCCGTGCCCCGCGCTTGAGTTCGCGCGGCAGCCGGCCGGTGCGGCGCAGCTCGGCGTACGCGATCCGGGCGCCTCGGGCGGCCAGGCGGTACTGCACGCCGCGCACCCCGCCGGGGAAGCGGTAGTCGGCCGGGCGGTGGCGTTCGAAGTGCACGGCGAGCCGGTGGAAGTAGTCCTTGCGCCGGTGGAGGGGGATCAGTCCCGGGGTGTCGTAGACGTTCAGCGCCTGGCGGACGGTCCGGTCGAAGACCAGGGTGCGCAGCGACTGCGGGACGGGCCGGGCGGGGCCGCCCGGGCGGTCGCAGCGGTCCAGGAAGGCGAAGATGGCGTCGTACTGGGCGAACACGTCGGCGTGCTTGGGGGAGGCGGTGGCGGTGATCGCGCCGTCCCGGCCGCGCCGGTAGAAGTAGCAGGGCCGGTCCAGGTAGCGCAGCCGCTCGGCGGCCAGCAGCGCCGGGTAGGTGACCGAGATGTCCTCGTAGTAGCCGCGTCCGAAGGCGACGTCCAGGCCCTCCAGGAAGGCGCGGCGGAACACCTTGTTCCACACCGACATCACGGTCTGGAACAGCGCCGGGTGCTCGGCCGCGGTGCAGCCCTCGACCAGCGGGGAGCCGACCAGCACGTGCCGCCAGGGGTTGGGCTCGCTCCCGCCGTCCGGGTAGACGTGGGTGAAGTCGGTGAGCAGCACGTCGGCGGGCACCTCGCGGCGCCGTTCCTGGGCCAGCTCGTCCAGGATCACGCCGACCGTCCGCTCGGGCAGCCAGTCGTCGCTGTCCACGAACCAGACGTAGTCGCCGCGCACCTGCGGCAGGGCGGCGGCCCGGGCGCCGCCGAGGCCCTGGTTCTCGGTGAGGTGCATCACGCGCAGCCGGGGGTCACGGGCGGCGTAGGCGTCCAGGATCGCGCCGGAGCCGTCGGGGGAGAGGTCGTCGACCGCGATCACCTCGAAGCGGGTCTCGGCGGCGGGGGTCTCGCCGAGGATCGAGTCGAGGCAGCGCGGCAGGTACCGCTCCACGCCGTGGACCGGAAGCACGATGCTGAGGAGGAGGGACACGCTGGCCGAGTCTACCGATCCACACGGTGCGACCTGCGGGGACGTCCGGCTGTTCGAGCGCCGGGCGGGAGGCGGGGTGGCTGCGTGGGGGCCGGGACCCGGAACCGCCGGTGCCGGGCCCCGAGTGGGGCGGCACCGGCAGTCAGGTGGCGGCCCGGCCGACCCTCGACGGCCGGCCGCCGGTCCGGGCACCGCGCGGACCTGGCCACCGCAGCGTCGAGGTGACCGGGCAGTGGCCCGCGGGAGCCGGGGTTTTTCGTTCGAGCCATTCACCACTCGAACACACGGTCGGTGCGATGCGGGCACCTGCGTGTTGCATCAGATATTGCTTGGAGGATTGACGCGAGTCAATCCCTCGAATGTGTTCACTTCATGAAGTTGTCCGATGGGCCGGTCACCGGGTGCCGCAGGGCGCTGATGATCGTTTTGTCGACCTCGCGGCTGTCCCCTATATAGGAGCGATTCGTCGACACGGCCACGGCTTCGCCCGGGCGCCTTCCCGCGCCCGGCGCACGCGGCGCGAACGGGCGCCGGGCCCGCGCCTCCTGGCCCTGGTGACGGACGGCCGGTCGTGCACCATCATTGATGCCTAGTCGTGACCGCCCTGGTGGCCCCTGGTGCATCGTCAGTTGACGTCGCGCGGTACGGTGGCACAACACCATGGACGGTTGCGCGAAGGCCGTCTCTCACGGATAGTCTTCGCCTCACGGCCCTGGCGCCTCGTAGGGGTGGGAAAACTGATGGAACACATGCAAGTGCGGACTCGGCCCCGTGTGCCGGCGATCCAGTGCGGTGTCGGCGCGACCGGCCGCCGGATCGACCGACACCTGGCCGTGCTCGGCGCGCCCGCGCTCCCGGCGGTGGACACCGCCGAGGCGCTCGGGCTGATAAGGGAGTTGACGCCGCGTGGCGCCGACGCCCCGACGCCGGCCCGTCGTCGCCACACGCGGGTCTCCCTGCTGGCGCCGCTGCGCCGGCTGCGGCGGAGCCTCTTCGGCGGACGCGGCTAGGTCCGGGGTTCCGGCCCGGGGTTCCGGTCACCGGAGCTCCGGCCTTCCGGATCTCCGGGGCATCGGCTTTCCGGAACATCGGCTTCCGGGGCTCCGGTCCTGGCGTCGACTTCCGAACGACCCGGTGGACCACTCGGTCCGTCGGGTCGTCGGCGTATCCGGCGACCGGGAGGCCACTTTGGTCTGAACCTCTCAGCCTATGCGAGGCCGCCGCTCCGGCGCGGGCAGTCGGCGAGGCAGTACGCCCGGCTCGCTGAGCTGGGTCAGGATGGCGCCATGGCGGACAACAACCACTCCACGTCAACCGGATCGACCGGGTCGTTCCAGACCACCATCCTGGAGATCACCACCGGCAACCGCGAGGTCGCGCTCGACATCACCGACCGCTGCGCCGCGTTCCTCGACGAGCGGGCCCCGGGACGGGACGGACTGCTCAACGTCTTCGTCCCGCACGCCACCGCCGGGATCGCCGTCCTGGAGACCGGCTCCGGCAGCGACGACGACTTCCTCGCCACGCTGCGCGAGCTGCTCCCGGCCGACGACCGCTGGCGCCACCGGCACGGCAGCCCCGGCCACGGACGCGACCACGTGGTCCCCGGCCTGGTCGCCCCGCATGCCACCCTGCCGGTGCTCGGCGGTCAACTGGCGCTCGGCGTCTGGCAGTCCGTGGTGCTGATCGACACCAACGGGGACAATCCGCGCCGCACCGTCCGGCTGTCCTTCCTCGGTTAGCCGGACTGCCGGACGTGCTCGGCCACGGCGGCGAGGTAGCGCTCGATCGCCAGGTACTGGCAGAGCAGCGCGACCGGGCGGCCCAACCGTGCGTACCAGGCGGACAGCCGGGAGAACGCGGCGACCTCGAACCACACCTCGCCCTCGGCGTCCGTCGACACCAGGAACGACTCCTCGCCGCACTCGGGGTGTCCCGGCAGCGTCCCGTACGCGAAGCCGATCCGGTCCGGCTCGGCCACCGTCCACACCACCCGGCAGGGGATCACCAACCGCGGCCAGCGGCTGCCCGGCAGGCTCAGCCGCAGCAGTACGGTGGCCCCCTCCCGGGCGGGGCCGGCGGGGTGCACCGCGAAGCCGGTCCCCAGCTGGCTGCCCCACCCGAGCACGTACCGGCCGGCCCGCTCCAGCACCTCCGGCCCTCGCCCGAGGTGCACCCGCCGCCGCAGGTGCGCGTACCCGTCCGGCAGCCGCCCGCCCCGGGTGGCCCCGACCTCGGCGTACGTGGGCTCGGCGGCTCGGGCGGCACGCAGTCGCTGTTGAAGATCGCCAACCATGTCGGCCACGGTAGCCCGGGCGTCGGGTACGGCCTTCGGCGGGGGCGGGGGCGGGGGCGGGGGCGAGGGTCGGGGGGGCGCCTTGCGGCGGGGTGGGGGCGGGGAGTAGGAAGGCGGCATGAGCGATTTCCCGACGAACGAGGCCGTTGTGAGCGAGGGCGCGGCGGTCTGCGACCTCGCGCCCGCCGTTTCGGCGGAGGCGGCACTGCGGGAGGACCCGGCGGCGGTCGGGCCGCGCGCCGACTGTGTGCTCTGCGGTGAGCCGACCGTGCTTCCCGCCGATCAGCCGGGCAGCACGCTGTGCCCGACCTGCGCCTGGCAGCAGGCCCAGCGGATCGCCTGTTCCGGCTGAGCCTCCTCGGGCTCTGCCTGTGCGGGCGGGGCGGGGCGGGCGGGGTCGGGGCCTGGGCGTCCTCTAGGCGTCCTCCCGTCCGGCCAGGGCCAGGGTCGAGCCGTGCCGGCCCTTGCGGACCAGCAGCTGGGTGGGGATCCGGCTGCGCAGGTCGGCCACGTGACTGACGATGCCGACCGCGCGGTCCCGCTCGCGCAGGCCGTCGAGGACGTCCATCACCTCCTCCAGGGACTGCTCGTCCAGGGTGCCGAAGCCCTCGTCGATGAACAGGGTGTCCAGCGGCATCCCGCCGGCCTCGTCGGTGACCACGTCCGCGAGGCCGAGGGCGAGCGAGAGCGAGGCGAAGAAGCTCTCGCCGCCGGAGAGGGTCGCGGTGTCCCGCTCAGTGCCCGTCCAGGCGTCGACCACCCGCAGGGCCAGGCCGGAGCGCTTGTTGCCGGTGCCCCGGTCGTCGCTGTGCACCAGGGTGTAGCGACCGCCGGACATCCGGACCAGCCGGGCGCTGGCCGCCGCCGCGACCTGCTCCAGCCGGGCCGCCAGCACGTACGACTCCAGGCGCATCCGCAGCCGGTTCTCGGTGGAGGTGCCGGCGGCCAGCGCGGCGAGCCGGTTGATCCGCCCGTACTGCTCCAGCACCGGGGCCAGCTCGGCGGCCAGCTCGCCGAGGCCCTGCCCGATCGAGGCCAGCGCCGCGCAGCGCTCCTGGGCCACCGACCGGGCCGCGTGTGCCCGGCCGAGCCGGTCGGTGGCGGCGTCGAGCGTGGCCGCGGCGGCGGGCAGGTCGACCGGTGGACGGGCCGCCGCCTCGACCAGCTCGGGCAGCGCCAGCTCGTGCCGGACGGCGGCCGACTCCGCGCGGTGCCGCTCCAGCCGGGCCTCCAGTCGTTCCCGTTCCTCGCGCGGCAGCAGGACGGCGAGGGCTGCCCGGGCGTCCGGGAAGCCCGCTCCGGCGGCGGCCTTGCCGAGCTCCTCCTCGCTCTCGTCCAGCCGGGCCCGGGCCTCCGCGACCGCCCGCGCGGCCCCGGCGGCCCCGGCGACCGCCTCGGCCAACGCGGTCAGCCCCGCGGCCCGGTCGGCGACCGAGCCGGCCTCGCCGCGGGCGACCGCGACCTTGGCCGTCAACTCCCGCTGCTCATCGCTCAGTTGCAGCAGTCGGTCGGTGAGCACGGCGGCGCGCTCCTTGGCCTCGCGCAGCTCGTCGAGCCGACGGGTGCGGTCCTGCGACAGCCGGGCGATCTCCTGTCCGACCCGGCCGAGCGCCTCCGCCTCGTGCAGCGCGGTGCGGTGCTGCTGCTCCAGCCCGGCGAGCGCGTGCGCGAGCACGTCCGTGGGCTCCGGACCGGCCGCGCCGACGGCGGTCGCCTCGCGCACCCGCAGTGCGGTCAACGCCTGGTCGGCCTCGCCCCAGACGCGCTCGGCCGCGGCCTGGGCCCGGCCGGCCCGCTCCTCGTCCTCGGCGCTCACCCGGCCGCCCTCGGCGGCCTCGGCGGGGGACGGGTGCTCGGGCGAACCGCAGACCCGGCAGGCCTCGCCCGAGCGCAACTGCTCGGCCAGTTCGGCGGCCATGCCCGCCAGTCGGCGGTCCCGCAGGTCCAGGCCGAACTCGCGGGCGTCCAGCGCGGCCGTGCGCAGCTCGGCGACCCTCGGCTCGGCGGCCGCGATCTCCACCCGGAGGCCGTCCCGTTCCCGGGCCGCACCCAGGCGGGCGGTCAACTCGGTGCGCCGACCGTCCAGTTGCTCGACCCGGGCGCCCGCCGCCTGGGCCCGCGTCTGCTGCTCCTCCAGGCGGGCCAGCTCGCCGTCGAACTCGGCGAGCCAGTCCTCGGCCTCCTCGGCCAGCTCCTCGGCACCCCGCCGCTCCTGCGTCAAGGAGCGCTGCTCGCCGGCGAGTTCGGCGCAGCGCAGCTCCTCCGCCCGGGCCGTCTCCAACCGGACCACCTCGGCGCGCAGCCACTGCTCGGCCTCGGCCAGTTCGGCGGCCCCCGCCTCGGCCAGGCCGGCGGGACCGGCGGAGTGGGCAAGGCCGTTGGCGTGGGCGGGACCGTTGGAGTGGCCAAGACCGTTGGCGTGGGCGAGCGCCTCCCGCCGTAGCCGCTCCGCGGCCCGGGCCCGTCCGAGCGACTCGGCCGCGTTCTCCCGCAGGCGCAGCGCCGACTCCACCCCGACCGCCGCCTGGGCGGCCGCGAGCCGCTGCCGGTCGCGCGCCGCGGCCGACTCGAAACCGGCCAACCGCTCGGCCTCGGCCAGCGCCTCTCGGTGCCGGCGCTGCCGTCCGGCCAGCTCCTCGGCGAGCTCCCGGCGCTGCTGGGCCGACCGCTGCGCCGCCTCCGCGCCCGTGAGCGCGGCTTCGGCGACGGCGAGCCGTTCGGCCGCGCCGCTGCGCAGGATCGCCGCCCAGCCGAGCAGCCCGGCGGAGAGCTCGGCGTCGCCGTCCTCGCTCGGCACCCACTCCTCGGCGGGCTCGGCGCCGGGCCCGGCCGCCTGTTCCGCCTTGCTGGCGAGGTCGCGCAGCCGGCGCCGACCGGCCAGGACGGCGTTCTCCTGGGCGCGGCGCCGTTCGGCGAGCCAGGCCTCGACGAGTCCGTAGTGCTCGGTGTCGAACAGCCGGCGCAGCAGCTTGCCGCGCTCCTCGGAGTCGCCCTTGAGGAAGCGGGCGAAGTCGCCCTGGGGCAGCAGCACCACCTGGCAGAACTGCTCGCGGCTCATGCCGATCAGCCGGTGGATCTCCTCCCCGGCCTCCTGGTGCGAGGTGCTGACCGGCCGCCAGCCGGGCGCGCCGTCGCCCGCGTCGACGGCCCACTCACGCAACAGGGTCTGCGGCCGCTCTACGGTGGTGCCGGTGCCGACCTTCTTCGGGCGGCGCTGCTCGGGCAGCCGGGTGATCTGCAGCCGCCGCCCGCCCAGCGTCAGCTCCAGCTCCACCTGGGTCAGCCGCCCCGGATCGGCGTGGTCGCTGCGCAGCCGGTTGGCCCGGCGGGCGTTCGGCGTCTCGCCGTACAGGGCGAAGCAGACCGCGTCCAGCACGCTGCTCTTGCCCGCGCCGGTCGCGCCGCGCAGCAGGAACAGCCCGCCGGCGGCGAGCGCGTCGAAGTCCACCGTCTCACTGCCCGCGAACGGGCCGAAGGCGGTGACGGTCAGCCGGTGCAGCCTCATCGGGGCAGGTCCGCCTTCCGGTCGGCGCCCTCGCGGACGTGCTCGAAGCCCTCGCGCAGCCAGCCGAGCTCGTCCGCCTCCGGCGCGGCACCGGGGCGGACGTGCCGCAGGAAGCCCTCGGCGATCTCCAGGTCGCCCCGTCCGCTGACCCGGGCCGCGTAGGACCGGGTCGGCTCGGTCTCGCCGTCCTCGGGGTCGAACAGCAGTTGGAGGGTGTGCGGGAAGCGGCGGCGCAGCTTCTCCATCGGCTCGCTCGGGCGGGCCGGGTCGGTGAGCGTGGCCTGCACCCAGGACTGCTCGTGCTCGGTGTACCGCTCTTCGGTGAGCAGCGCCTCCAGCGGGCCGCGCAGGGTGGCGAGCGGGCGCGGCTGCGGGCAGTCGACGCGTTCGGCCGCCACCGAGCCGTCGGCGGCGAGGTCGACCAGCCACATGGTCTTGCGCTGGCGGACCTCGGAGAAGGAGTAGGCGAGCGGGGAGCCGCTGTAGCGCAGGTGCGGGGCCAGGGTCTGGCAGCCGTGCAGGTGGCCCAGCGCGGCGTAGTGCACCCCGTCGAACACCGAGGTCGGCACGGAGGCGACCCCGCCGACCGCGATGTCCCGCTCGCTGTCGCTGGCCTCGCCACCGGTGACGAAGGCGTGCGCCAGCACCACGGCGCGGGTGCCCTCGGGGCGCGCCGCCAGGTCGGCCCGGACCTGCTCCATCGCCGCGCCGAGCACGGCCGCGTGCCCGCCCCTGGCCAGCCCGAACCGCTCGCGCACCAGCGTCGGCTCCAGGTACGGCAGCCCGTACACCGCCACCGGGCCGTGCTCGTCCGCCAGCAGCACGGGCTCGGCGCACGCGCCCGGATCCGTCCGCAGGTGGATCCCGGCCCGGCCGATCAGACCGGCGCCGACCCCGAGGCGGCGGGCCGAGTCGTGGTTGCCGCTGATGAAGACCGTCGGCACCCCGAGGTCGGCCAGTCGGTGCAGTACGTCGTCGAACAGCGCGACGGCGTCCAGGCTCGGCAGTGCCCGGTCGTACACGTCCCCGGCGACCAGCACGGCGTCCACGCCCTCGGACCGGACCACGTCCACCAGGTGGTCCAGGAAGGCGCGCTGGGCGTCGTGCAGGCTCTCCCGGTGGAACGATCGCCCGAGATGCCAGTCGGAGGTATGCAGCAGTCGCATGGTCCCCGACCCTAACGCCCGGCACCGACAATCCCGGTGGGCGCAGTGGCCACAGGGGTTCAGGGGGGCTCCCGGGGATTTCGAGGAGTCCGGGGATGCCGGGAATTTCGAGCCCCGGTGCCCGTGCCGGTCCGGTGGCCACGTGAGGGGCACATTTTGTTCCCTCGATGCTCGGGTGCGCGGCGTTGTGGGCGGGCGACGGGGCTGTGAAGGGCACATTTTGGCCCGCTGGGGCGGCCCTGATCGCCTCTCCAGACGGCCTCGGGGAGGCCTAAGGACGAGGGTGTTCGATTACTCGGGGTGGATTGTCAGTGGCTCTGTGTAGGTTCCGTGATGTCGGCGACTCCGGGATCCGGGGTGGTTGGTGCTGGTTCGTGCTGTTCCGTTCTGTTCTTTCTTTGTGTGCTGGTCGAGTGGATGGGAGGACCCCATGACTGGATGGGAGTCGGTGTACGAGGTGCCGGGCGTCGTGATGGTGCGCGGGCGGTGGCCGCGGACGCCCCGGGCGTTGCTGTTCGGCGGGCGGAGGCCGGGGTCCGGTCCCGGGTCGGGGTTCGGTCCCGGTGGTCTGCCGGGAGGAGGGCCGGGCGTGCTCGGCGGGGCTCCGCCGCCCGGGGGTGGTCGGGCGCCGGGGGCGCGCGCCCTCGGCGGCGGTTCCGGCGGTGCCCGTGGGCGGCGCGGCGGCCGGGCCCGGGGCGCGCCGCCGCAGCCGGTGGCGCTGGCGCTGGCCGTGCAGGCGGCGAACTTCGCCGGCCTGGCGGGGTACGGGCTGTTCGGTGCGCTCGGGCACGAGGAGTACCTGAGGCGGGCGGAGGGGCATCTGAGGGCCCTGTACGAACAGGGGCTGGAGGTGCACCTGCGGGTGCTGGAGGCGGGCGACTTCGAGGACTACTGCTCCGCGCTCGGCCTCGATCCCCGGTCGTCGGCCGCCCGGGTCGCGTACGCAGGGGATCCGGAGCTGGCCGGGGAGCCCTTCGTCTACGCGGGGCAGCGGCTGGCGGAGCTCGCCCCGGTGCTGCTGGACGACCACCGGGCGCGGGTGCGGATGTCCGTGGCCTGCGCCGTGCTGCTGGAGGCGCTGGGCGACGACCCGGTCGGGCAGCGGCGGATGGCGGCGGTGATGCGGTACGTGACCTCGGTCTACCTGGCGCTGGCCGAGGGGGCGGGGGAGGGCTGCCACCTGCTGACGCTGCGCTGCCACGGCCCGGAGGACGGTGAGCAGCTGACCTCCGCGGTGGACGTCTGCGTGGAGGCGGGGCGCCTGCAGCCGGCGGGGCGGGACGTCGAGGCGTTCTGCGTCACGCTCGCGGCCGGGGCGGTCTCCGGTGGCGAAGGGGCGCTGCTGCTGCACGGCGACCCGGACGGGCCGTCGGGTGGGTTCCCGGCGGGGCGCTCGTCGGACGGGCCGTCGGGTGGGGCGGGGTCCGGGCCGAGGGTGCGGGGCTGGGCGCTGGCCGGGGGACGTCTGCGGCCGATGACGGCTCACGAGGTGTTCGACGAGTTGGCCGACGACGCGGCGCGTGGGCTGCCCTTCCCGCCCGGTGTGGTCCCGCAGCCGGGGTTCCCGTTGCCGGGCTTCCCGGAGGCCGGGGGCGGAGGTGGGCCGCTGGGGTGATCAGGGCGTTCGTGGCCTCGGCATCCACCATGCGGCGCTGGGGACTGTTCATCGACCGCCTGTTCGGGGAAGATCGGAGAAGATCAACAGCAGGAGCGCGCGGTACCCCACGCCGCCGCTCCGGTCGCTCCGCTCCGAACCGTGCTCCGCAGGTCCGGCGAGCCCGACAGCGAGAGGGGGCGCGCGGCATGAGCCGGATCGAGTTCACGGCGGAGATCGCCGAGCTGCTCGGGAAGGTGCGCCGACGTCCCACGGCGGGCTGGCCGTGGCGGCCGGGCGAGCAGGTGCCGGACGGCTTGCCGGTGAAGCAGTCCTGGGGCTGGCTGTTCGCCCCGGACGGGCGGGTGCTGACCCTGGTGAACCCCCGGGACGGCATCTGCTCACTGCCCGGCGGCTCGCTGGAGCCGGAGGACGACGGTGACCCGGCGGCCGCGTTGGCGCGGGAGGCGGGCGAGGAGGCCCAGGCCGTGATCGGTCGGCCGTACTACCTCGGCTACCTCTACGACCGGGTCGGCTCGGCGAACGGCGGGCACGAGTGCGCGCGGGTCCGGATGGCGGCGGCGCTGCGGTCGGTGGGCCCGAGCACGGCCGACCCGGCCTCGGGCCGACACTACCGGCGGCTGCTGGTCGCGCCGGGCCTCGCGGTCGAGCTGCTGGGCTGGGGCGCGCCCGGGCTGCGCCAGGCCCGGGCGGCGGTCGCCATGGCCGCCCACTGGCTCGGCGTGCCCGAGGTCGCGAACGAGACGATCGAGGAGCTCCCGGTCGATGGCTGCACGGTCCTGCCGGGCTCCGTCTACCCGGGCGGCGTCCACCCGGGCTCGGTCTAACCGGGCCCCGTCCACGCGGGCGGCGGACGCGCCCCCGGGGCGCTGAGCCGTGCCCACGGCGGGTGTTCGAACGGCGCTCCGGGGCGGCCTCGACGGAGGGGACTCGCGCCGCCGAACTGACGCACCGGCGGCCGTACGCTGACCACGGGTCGACGCCGAGCTGACTTCTCGAAAGTTTCTCATCTACACGCGATGACCGATGTGTGTCGACATAGACCCACACCCACCTGGGCGAACTCACGCTCCGTCGGGGTCGGTTCACTTCTCCGCTATCAGACTGTCCGTCAATGTCCTTGGCATGACCGCTTCCCCGTACGGCTACTGCCTGGTATCCCTTCTGTGACCCGCGTCATATCAGGAGGTGCCATGCTCCGCCATGCTCGTGTCCTGTCCGTCGCCGCGATAGCGGCCGGTCTCACCATGACAACGCTCTTCACGGCGTCGGCCGCCAATGCGGCCGGCGTCAACTACGTCGCCCTCGGGGACTCCTATTCGGCCGGCGTCGGTGCCGGTGGCTACCTGAGCGACAGTGGTAGCTGCAAGCGGAGCACCAACGCCTACGCGTATCTCTGGAAGAACACGCACAAGCCGTCCTCCTTCACCTTCGTGGCCTGTTCGGGTGCGAGAACCGGCGATGTGCTCAACAGTCAGATCTCCGCGCTGAACAGCGGCACCACGCTGGTCAGCCTCTCGATCGGCGGCAACGACGCGGGCTTCGCCGACACGATGAAGACCTGCGTGCTGGGGTCCGACAGCGACTGCCTCAACGCCGTCAACACGGCGAAGAGCTACGCCACCAATACCCTGCCCGGCCAGCTCGACCGGGTGTATTCGGCGATCCACGCCAAGGCGCCGAAGGCCCATGTCGTGGTGATGGGCTATCCGCGCCTGTACAAGGTCGGCGGCGACTGTCTGTTCGGCATCGGCGACACCAAGCGCGCCGCCATCAACGGCGCTGCCGACGCGCTGGACGGCGTGATCGCCAAGCGGGTCGCCAATGCCGGTTTCACCTTCGGCGACGTCCGCAGTGCCTTCTCCGGGCACGAGATCTGCGGCTCGCTGGACACCTGGCTGCACAGTACGACGCTGCCGATCGACGAGAGCTACCACCCGAACGCGGCCGGCCAGGCCAGCGGGTACCTCCCGGTCTTCAGCCGCTCCTGAGTGGATCCGTCGTGACGGCCGCCGTCCGGTCGTCCGGGCGGCGCCGCTGACCGTGGCCGGAGTCGCCGTGCCTTCCCGCGATGCGGGAGGGGTGGCGGCGCCGGGGTCGCTCCCCTTCTGATCCCGGTCGGCCTTCCCCGACGGGCCCCGTCCTGCCCGGGTGCGCTCCGTCCTGCCCCGTCCTGCCCGGGTGCGCTCCGTCCTGCCCCGCCCCGCCCTGCTCCCGCACGACCTGCCCTGCATCGGCGTGCGCGCACGTGCGCCGTCGTCATCGGAGCGCGCACGGACGCAGTCCCGCGCCATGTCAGTCGAACCAGCGCCACCGCAACGGCAGTTCACTCAAGCGACAACTGACGATCCGTCAATTGCCTTGGCATGAACGCTTCCGTGTTCGATTACCGCTTGGTATCCCTTTCTGTGACCCGCGTCATACCTGGAGGTGCAATGTTCCGCCCCGCCCGTGCTCTCTCCGTCGCCGCGATAGCCGCCGTCCTCACCATGACGACGCTCTTCACGGCATCCACCGCCAACGCCGACGGCGTCAACTACGTCGCCCTCGGCGACTCCTACTCGGCCGGCGTCGGCGCCGGCAACTACCTGGGCGACAGCGGCAGCTGCAAGCGCAGCGCCAACGCGTACGCCTCCCTCTGGGCGAACGCCAACTCGCCGTCCTCCTTCACCTTCGTCGCCTGTTCGGGCGCCAGAACCGGTGACGTCCTCAACAGTCAGATCTCCGCGCTGAACAGCGGCACCACGCTGGTCAGCCTCTCGATCGGCGGCAACGACGCGGGCTTCTCCAGCACCATGAAGACCTGCGTACTCAGCTCCGACAGCGACTGCCTCAACGCCGTCAACACGGCCGAGAGCTACGCCACCAACACCCTGCCCGGCCAGCTCGACCAGGTCTACAACGCGATCCGCGCGGCGGCCCCGAACGCCCACGTCGTCGTGATGGGCTACCCGCACCTCTACCAGGTCGGCGGCGACTGCCTGTTCGGCATCGGCGACACCAAGCGCGCCGCGATCAACGAGGCCTCCGACACGCTGGACGGCGTGATCGCCAAGGAGGTCGCCAACGCCGGCTTCACCTTCGGCGACGTCCGCAGTGCCTTCTCCGGGCACGAGATCTGCGGCTCGCTGGACACCTGGCTGCACAGCACCACCCTGCCGATCGACGAGAGCTACCACCCGAACGCGGCCGGCCAGGCCAACGGCTACTTCCCGGTCTTCAGCCAGTCCTGAGGCCCCCGGTTCCACCGTCCCGTCGGAGTCCTGTCGGAGTCCCGGCGTGACACCGGTGCCGCCGTCCGCTCCCGCTCCACCGGAGCGGACGGCGGCACCGCCGCGTCAGCGCCGGTCGGGTGTCGGGCGCACCGGGGGGAAGGGGATCGCGGCGAGCGCCGGCAGCAGCTCGGCCTCCTCGCGGTCGAGATGCGACTCCAACTCGTCGGCCATCCGGTCCAGTTCGGCCCGGAGTCGCTCCGGCTCGGCGATCTCGATGTCGGACAGCAGCGCCACCAGCTCCTCCTTGATCCGTCCGATCGCCCGGTGCTGCTCGCCGAGTCGTTCCAGCACGGCGGCGAGCTCGGGGTGGCTACGTGCCAGGGCCGGGAAGATCGCCGAGTCCTCCCCGGTGTGGTGGTGGGTCAGTCCGGCGCAGAACGCCAGGCAGTGCTGGCGCAGTTGCAGCCCGAGCCCGGCCGGACGCCCGGGGACGTGCGACCGCGCCTCCGTCCGGACGTGCCGCAGCTGGGCGCGTAGCCAGCCGTGGGTCTCCAACAGCTTGTCGGCCAGGCTGCGTACCTCGTGCGGCCGGCCCGGTGGCGCTGCGGGCCGCTCCAGTACGACCACCGGCAACTCCCGCTCGGTGTGTGCCTGGTAGTCGCCGTACCCGGGCGCTGCGTGGACGACCGCAGCGAACAACCGCTCCTGGCGGGGGCCTTCGGCGGGGACGGCGATCGCCTCGAAGGCCTCGGTGCCGAGTTCGACCCGGACCACGGGGTGGGTCAGCAGATTGCGGTACCACTGCGGGTGCTCCGGCGCCCCGGCGGCCGAGGCGACCACCAGGAGCAGCCCTTCGGCTCGGACGAACCCGAGCGGTACGGTGTGCGGCCGACCGGAGTGGGCCCCAGTGGTGGTCAACAGGAGCAGGTCTCCGCCCTCGAACGGGCCGCCGACCCGGCCGCCGTTGGCGCGGAACTCTTCGATGACGTTCAGATTGAAGGACATGGACATAGGTGTGTGGTGAAGTCTCCTGGTAATTCGGGGATTCGCGGCCACACGCGGTACCACGCGACGAACGGGCGGACACCGCGGTGACCGCCGAGGTCAGATCAGGGCAGCGGAGAAGGTGTTCATCGCGCATCGTCCCTTTACACGTCAGGTGCTGGCTCGGCTGCCGGCCGGCCCACTACTCTGTGGCCGACGCCGCGCTGCACGCCCCCATTAGAGCCAAGCCGCGGACGCCCTGTCAACGAGCATGATCACCATCGAAGGGAAGCCGGCACCGCGGTGGAGCACATCGTCGATCTCGACCGGGCCGCCGAACGGATCACCGCCCGGGCCCCGCACTGGCACGCGGCCGGCCTGGTGGTCGGCGCACTGACCTGGCGGGCCGACGGCGCCCCCTGGCCGCAGCCGCTGGAGACGGACCGGAGTAGGGTCGCCGATCCGGATTCGGTCGGCGTCGAGGTGGTGGATCCGCGTACGGGTGCGGAACTGCACGTGGTGCTGTTCCGCGGTGGCTGGGCGGACGTGGACTACCTGGCGCGCGACTGGGCGGTCGAGGGAAGCGCGGCGCATGAGGGGGAGACGGCGGGCGTCGGGGTGCTTCCGGCCCAGGGCATCGTCTCCGACGCCGACTTCGAGGAGCGGCTGATCGCCTGGACGGGCGAGGTGTTCGGCGGCTGATCGGGCCGCGGCGAACAGCTGACAGATCTCAGCGAACAGATGTCGGCAAACAGATGTCAGTGAACAGATGTCAACGAACGGATTTCAGCGAACAGAGTTCAGATGACGAAATCTGTTCGCTGAAATCCGTCTGTTGTCAGCCGCGACCTGATGCGGTCAGCGCAGGTAGTCGATCAGTCCGGCCGGCTTGAGGCCTGCGGCGTCGGCGGCGGCGAGGGCGCGGGGCAGGTCGGTGGCAAGGGTGTCGGTCCAGTGCATCAGGATCACGTCGCCCGGCTGGAGCGGGCCCGGGTGCCAGATGTTGGAGGCGCCCCAGCTGAAGTCCGCGTCGGCGGTGAGCACGGTGCGGATGCCGCAGTTGGCGGCGGCCTGGAGGGTGTCGGCGTTCCAGGCGAAGTACGGCGGGCGGAACACCACCGGTGCGGTGCCGAACAGCCGGGTCATCGCGTCCCGCGCGTCGCAGATCTCGACCTGCTGCTGCTCCAGCGGGAGCTTGCTGAGGTCGGAGTGCGAGACGCTGTGGTCCTGGATGGACGAGCCGGGCACCGAGGTGACCCGCCGGAAGAAGTCCGGGTCGGTGCCGGCCGGCATCGGCAGCGGGAACGCCGTGATCGGCAGGTGGTGGTCGGCGATGAACCGTTCCGCCTCGGGGGTGCGCGTCCAGCCGTCGTCCACGGTGAAGAAGACGACCTTGTCGGTGGTCGGGATCGAGCCGGCCGCCGTCGCCGGGGCGGGTGCCGGGCCGTCCATCCGGACGTCGTCCACCGAGAACGGGCCCTGCTCGTACCAGCCGTGCACGTACAGCCGGATGCTGTGGGCGTTCGGGCCGGTGGTGAAACGGGTGGTCAGCTGCTGCCAGCCGCCGGAGGTGGTCTCGGTCCAGGCGGGGGCGACGTCCCGGCCGGTCCCGGTGGCGCCCAGGTAGACGAAGTTGCCGCGCACCCAGGCCGAGGCGGTGTACGTGGTGTCGGGCTGGACGGCGACGGTCTGCGCGCACTCGCCGGTGGAGTCGGCGTTCGCCGGGGTGACGGTGAGGGCCGAGGTGCCGGAGTGGGCGGCGGTGGTGGCGACGGCCGCTTCGGCCGGGCCGCCGGTGCAGTTCCAGCCGGGGATGCTGCCCCAATCGGCGAGGTTGGGGGAGGGCAGTTCGAAGCCGGGGTTGGTGACCAGGTTGACGGTCGGGGCACTGGCACTGGCACCGGCACCGGCGACGCCGGCGGAGGCGGCCGGGACGGCGAAGGCGGTGAGCAGTGCGACGGAGGCGGCCACCGCGGACAAGCGGGCAGGCAGGCGGGCAGGCAGGCGCGTGGACATCGACACGTGAGGACTCCAGCAGGTGGGGGCACGCCCGTGGGGAGGGCGTGAACGGGAATCTGAACCGTGGAACCGGGGCGCTCCCGGAGGGGCGGGAGCGGGTGGTGCTGGTGCGCCGCACTCGGACCGAAGAGCAACAATGGACTGGACCAATCGACCCGTCAAGGGAACGGCAGGTGAACCGGCGGCCGAACACACCAGCCCCAAACGGGACAAGACGTCACGTCAGAAACAGTGTGGAGCGGTGAGGTTCAGGAGAGGTACAGCTCTTCGATGTCCGACGCGTAGTGCTCCGCGATCGCCGCCCGCCGCAGCTTGAGCGAGGGGGTCAGCAGTCCCTGCTCCACGCTGAACTCCCGTGGCAGCAGCCGAAACGCGCGGATCGACTCGGCGCGCGACACCGCCGTGTTGGCGGCCGCCACCGCGCGCTGGACCTCCACGTGCAGCTGCTCGTCGGCGAGCACCGCCCAGGCGTCCAGCTGCTCCCGTCCGTGGGTCTTCAGCCAGTGCGCCAGCGCGCCCGGGTCGAGCGTGATCAGGGCCGCCACGTAGGGGCGGTCGTCGCCCACCACCAGGCACTGGGAGACCAGCGGATGCGCCTCGACCCGTTCCTCCAGGGCCGCGGGGGCGAGGTTCTTGCCGCTGCTGGTGACGATCAGGTCCTTCTTGCGGCCGGTGATGGTGAGGTAGCCGTCCTCGTCCAGCCGGCCCAGGTCGCCCGTCCCGAACCAGCCGTCGATCAGTGAATCGGCCGTGCACTGGGGATGGTTGAGGTATCCGCCGAACACCGATCCGCCGCGCACCCACACCTCGCCGTCGTCGGCGATCGCCACCGAGGCGCCCGGCACCGGGTGTCCGACGGTGCCGAGCTTCTGTCGTCCGGCCGGGTTGGCGGTGATCGCCGCGGTGGTCTCGGTGAGGCCGTAGCCCTCGTACAGGTGGAGCCCGGCGCCGGTGAAGAAGAGGCCCAACTCCCGTCGTAGCGAGGAGCCTCCGCACATCACCGTGCGCACCCGGCCGCCGAGCACGGCGCGCAGCTTCGGGTAGACCGTCCGCTCGTAGGCGAGGTGGCGCAGCCGTAGGGCCGCGCCGGGCCCGGGGCCGCGGCCGAAGGCCTTCTGTTCCCGGGCGGCCGCCCACTCGACGGCCACCTGCCGGGCCTGCTCGAAGAGTTCGGCGCGACCGGCCGCCTCGGCGGCGCGTCGGGCCCGCTGGAAGATCTTCTCGAAGACGTACGGGACGGCGTGCAGGAAGGTCGGCCGGAAGCTCTCCAGGGCGGGCAGCAGGGCGTCGGTGGAGACCTCGGGGACGTGGCCGATCCGGAAGCCGCCGCGGATCGCCGCGATCTGCACCGCCCGTCCGTAGACGTGTGCCAGCGGCAGGAACAGCAGGGTGGCGGGCTGGCCGGAGCCGCCGGTGTCGCGGAGCACCTCGCCCCAGCCGGCGAGCAGCGCGTCGGCCTCGGCGGCCAGGTTGGCGTGGGTGATCAGGCAGCCCTTGGGGCGTCCGGTGGTGCCGGAGGTGTAGACGACGGTCGCGATGTTGTCGGCGGTGACGCCGAGCCGCTGGCGGTGCACCAGGGAGTCCGGGACGTCCCGGCCGTCCTCGGTGATCGAGGCGATGCAGTCCCGGTCCAGCTGCCAGATCCCGGTCAGGTCGGGCAGGGCGTCGCAGACCGCCCCGACGGTCATCGCGGCGTCCTCGTCCTCGACCAGACAGGCCACCGTCTGGGTCTCGGCGAGGATCCAGCGCACCTGCTCGGGTGCTGCCGTCGGGTAGACCGGGACGGTGATCGCGCCGATCGACCAGAGGGCGTAGTCGAACAGTGTCCACTCGTAGCGGGTGCGGGACATCAGGGCGACCCGGTCGCCGTAGCGCACGCCGCGGGTCAGCAGGCCCTTGGCGAGGGCGAGCACCTCGTCCCGGAACTCCCGTGCGGTGACGGCCTGCCAGCGTCCTTCGCCGGTGCGGCGGGAGAGCTGGACCAGGTCGGGGAGGCGGTCGGCGGTGTCGTACAGGGAGTCGGCGAGTCCTCCGGTGGCCTCGGGCCCGGCCGGGGCGGGGGTGGTGAACTCGCGCACATTCCTCCCCGGTTCGCGTCTCTCGGCGCTGTCCGCCGACCCGGCGCGCGAGCACCGGAGGGCGGCGCCCGGTCGCGCGGGGTGGAGCGAAACTATCGGATCGCCCTGTCACTGCCCAGGGTTGTGACGGCGACGCGACGAGATCGGCACGGGCCCGTACGAATGGTGTCGCAGTTGGGGAGGAGTCGAGGAGGCGTCCGGGCGGCGGGCCGGGGGGCGACCGCGGAGCGACCACGGGGTGATCGCGGGGCGGGGCACGGGGCGATCGCGGGGCGGGGCACGGGATCGGAGCAAGGTAAGAATGTGGTGAAGAAGTGGAATGGTTCGGCCCTCGAACGTGTGGTCAGGGCGTAGTAGAGTCTCGCAGACCTGTGGCCGGGACCTCCTCCGGCTCCCTTGCCCCAGGGCTCCCCACGCCCCGCCGAACCGGCCGCTCCAGCGGCCCGGATACCCTCCGAACCGCTCCCCGTCCGCGCCTGGCACTTCCCGACCGAGGACTCCATGCGTCTGCGCAGCAGCTCGATCCGCGCGAAGATCATCGCGCTGCTCCTGGTGCCCATCGTCGCGCTCGTCGCCCTGTGGGCGTACGCGACGCTCGCCGCCACCGGGGACGCCTGGAACCAGCTGGCGATCAGCCGTACGTACAAGGAGTACGGGGCGGCGGTGGACCAGTACACGGGCGACCTGCAGAACGAGCGCCGCGCGGCCGTCCAGCACCTGGCCGACCCGAACTCACCGGTCGCCCGGGACGCCTTCGAGCACGCCACCACCGCCACCGACCGCAGCCTCGCGGTGCTGCGGCAGAAGAAGGACGGCGCCGGCGACCGGCTCTCCACCGCCCAGCGGGCCCGCCTGATGCAGATCATCGCCGCCGCCGACCAGCTCGGCCCGCTGCGGGCCCAGGTCGGCCGGCTGGCGCTCAACTGGGAGTTCGCGCTCGGACAGTACAACGACCTGGTCAGGCCGGTGTTCGGCTTCCGGTCCGCCTACGTCGCCCGGCAGAGCGGCCAACTCCCTCGGCAGGGCACCATCCTGATCGAGCTGGTGCGCGCCCGCGAGTACCTGGCGCAGGAGGACGCGGCGATGGAGGGCCTGCGCACCGGCGCGACCCGGCCCACCGGCGAGCAGTACCAGACCGCGCTGGACGCCCTGCACAACCAGCAGGCGCTCTTCACCGTCTACATCGCCGAGCTCGAACCCGCCGACCAGTCCGACTACCTCGCCCTGCGCGGCGGCGAGGCCTGGGGCGCGCTGGCGCGTGCCGAGGCCGACTTCGTCGGCGCCGGCGGCCCCGACCGGGTGGTCCAGGCGCTCAACGGCGACGACTGGCGGCAGACCGCCGACCGGTCGCTCGGCGACCTCTCCGCCATCAACTCCCGGATCGGTGCCGGGCTGGACGACCGGGGTCGCTCCGCGGCCGTCACGGCACTGTGGCGCGGCGGCATCGCCGGCGCCGTCGGCCTGGTCGCCGTGGTGCTGTCGGTGCTGATCTCGTTCCGGATCGGCCGCGGCCTGGCCCGTGAACTGATCGGCCTGCGCAACGCCGCCAACGAACTCGCCACCACCCGGCTGCCGTCCGTCATGCTCCGGCTGCGCCGCGGCGAGCCGGTGGACGTGGCCGCCGAGACGCCCGAACTGCGCTTCGGGCAGGCCGAGATCGGGCAGGTCGGGCAGGCCATCAACGCGGTCCAGCGGGCCGCCGTCGAGGCCGCCGTCGAGCAGGCCGAACTGCGCCGGGGCGTCGCCGCGGTCTTCGTCAACCTGGCCCGGCGCAGCCAGGTGCTGCTGCACCGGCAGCTCACCCTGCTCGACACCATGGAGCGCCGCACCGAGGACCCGGCCGAGCTGGAGGACCTCTTCAAGGTCGACCACCTCACCACCCGCATGCGCCGGCACGCCGAGGGCCTGATCATCCTGGCCGGCGGCTCGCCGGGGCGGGCCTGGCGCAAGCCGGTCCGGATGGTGGACGTGGTCCGGGCGGCGATCGGCGAGGTCGAGGAGTACGCCCGGGTGATCGTCCGGCCCTTCCCCGGCACCGGCCTGCTCGGCAGCGCCGTCGCGGACGTGACCCACCTGGTGGCCGAACTGGTGGAGAACGCCGCGGTGTTCTCCCCGCCGACCACCCAAGTCACCGTCCAGGGCGAGGTGGTGGCCCACGGCTTCGCGCTGGAGATCGACGACCGCGGCCTCGGACTGAGCGAACAGCTGCTCGCCGAGATCAACGAACGCCTCACGGTGGAGCAGGAGTTCGACCTCGCCGACACCGACCGGCTGGGACTGTTCGTGGTCAGCCGGCTCGCCCGCCGGCACGGCATCCGGGTCCACCTGCGGCCCTCCCCGTACGGCGGGACGACGGCCGTGGTGCTGATCCCGCGCGAACTGCTGGCGGAGGCGCCGGACGGGCTGCCCGAGCCGCCCGCGGCCGGTGCGACCGGGGGCGGGGGACGCCGCCCGGCGGGGCGGACTGCGGGACGGCGCGACCTGGTCGCGGTGCCCGACCCGGGCTCCTCCGCCTCGTCCGGTACGGCCACGGACGCGCCGGCTGGCTCGGCGTCCGCAGCGGGGACGGGCGGGCGGCACCGGGGGAGCGGCGGTCCGCGACCGTCCGCGCCCGAGCCGGGGCGCACGGCCAACGGGCTGCCGCGCCGGGCGGCGCGGACCAAGGGCGGACCGGTGCTGGTGCCCGCGCCGGGGGCGGACGTCGACGGCGGAGCGGGGACGGGGCGGCACCGGCGGGACCTGGTGGAGGCGGCGGCGTTCCCGGACGCGGCTCCCGTGGACGTGGGGCCGGTGGTCCCGTCCTCGGTGGACCCGTCTTCGGCGGATGGGGCGCCGGTGGACGTGGTGCCGGCGGATGCGGTGCCGGTGGACGTGGTGCCCCGGACACCCGGTGGCCTGCCCCGGCGGGTCCGGCAGGCGAACCTCGCGCCGCAGCTCAAGGAGCAGGCGAAGGAGCGGCTCCGCGGCGAGGCCGGGCCCGAGGACCGGGCCGGTCGGTCGGGCGCGCAGTCGGCCGAGACGGCGGAGGCCCGGGAGGCCCGGGAGCGCTCGCCGGAGGAGGCCAGGGCCACCTTCGCCTCGTTCCAGCGCGGCTTCACCCGGGGACGCGGGGCCACCGGTCCGGTCGGCTCGCCCGGCTCGCTCGGCCGGACGGGTCCGCCGGCTTCGCAGGGTTCGTCGGGTTCGGTGGGCTCGTCGAACGCCCGGCCCGCCGCCGTACCCGCTTGGCTGCCGCCGGACCCGTCCCGGCGGGCGATCAGTCCGGCGCCCGCCCCGGCGGCGCTGCCCGCACCCGCGCCCGGGGACTCCGACCGGGCGTCGCTGGCCCGTCGGATCCCGCCCGGCCAGCCGGTCCGGCGGAACCCTGCGACGGTCCCGCCCGTACCACCAGTGACACCCTCGACACCCGTAGCGCCGGCAGGACCCGGAACGACCGCAGTACCCGCAGTACCAGCAGTGGCCGTAGTACCCGCACCACCCGCACCACCCGCTCCAGCGGAAGGAACTGATTCATGACCACTTCGACGCAGCCGTCCGGGGACCTCAACTGGCTCCTGGACGACCTGGTGGGCCGCGTCGCGGCCCTGCGGCACGCGGTGATCCTCTCCAGCGACGGGCTGGCCACCGGCGCCTCGCGCGACCTCGACCGTGAGGACGCCGAGCACCTGGCGGCCGTCGCGGCCGGGTTCCACAGCCTGGCCAAGGGGGCGGGCGGGCACTTCAAGGTCGGCGGGGTCCGGCAGACCATGGTGGAGCTGGACGAGGCGTTCCTGTTCATCACGGCGGCGGGCGACGGCAGCTGTCTGGCCGTGCTGAGCGAGGCCGAGGCGGACATCGGCCAGATCGCCTACGAGATGGCCCTGCTGGTCAAGCGGGTCGGCGAGCACCTGGCCGCCGAACCGCGCACCGAAACCGCCGCGCCGAGGGGCTGAGCGGTCCGATGGCGGATCCCAAGGCGGACGGGCCGGGCGGCCCCGCGGCGCACGACGGCCGGGCGGTGCTCGACGGCTCCGTGGGGCACGACGGCCCGGCGGCGCTCTACGACCCGGCCCCGGCGGCGCCGGAGGGCCCCGTCGAGGGCGGTGTCGGCGGCGTCGCGAGCAGCGGCGGGAGCGACGGCGCGGAGCCGGAGCAGGGGACCCCGGACGACCCGGAGGTCGACCTGTTCCGTCCGCGCACCCCCGTCGACGACCGGTGGTTCGACGACGAGGCCGGCCCGGTGGTGCGGCTCTACTCGATGACCCGGGGCCGTACCCGGCCGGTCGAGGACGGCCTGTTCGACCTGATCTCGCTGATCACCGCCAAGGAGCCCGGGCCGGACGCGGGGGCCGTGCCCGCGGACGTGCTCGACCCGGAGCACCACACGCTGCTGGCCTGGTGCCGCCACGAGCCGCTGTCCGTCGCCGAGCTCGGCTCGTACACCGATCTGCCGGTCAGCGTCGTGCGCGTCCTGCTCGGCGACCTCTACGACGCCGACCTGATCAGCGTCACCCGACCCGTTCCGCTCGCCGAGCTGCCGGACGAGCGCCTGCTGCGAGACGTGATCAATGGACTCCGTGCGCTCTGACCCGATCCCGCCGAGTGCTCCGCGGAGCACCCCGCCGAGTCCCACGCGAAGTGCTGCTCCGAGCGCCCCGCCGGCGTCGGGCCGGAGCGCCACCGAACCGCGCTGGCGCGGTGGCCCGGCCGTCGCCGTGAAGATCCTGGTGGCCGGCGGGTTCGGCGCGGGCAAGACCACCCTGGTCGGCTCGGTCAGCGAGATCCGGCCGCTGCGCACCGAGGAGGAGCTCAGCGAACTGGGCCGCCCGGTGGACGACACCTCGGGGGTGGAGGCCAAGCGCACCACCACGGTGGCGATGGACTTCGGCCGGATCGACCTGCGGCCGGGCCTCGCGCTCTACCTGTTCGGCACGCCCGGGCAGGACCGGTTCTGGTTCCTCTGGGACGAGTTGGCGCGCGGCGCGCTCGGCGCGGTGGTGATCGCGGACACCCGGCGGCTGGCCGACTGCTTCCCCTCGGTGGACTTCTTCGAGCAGCGCGACATCCCGTTCCTGGTCGCGGTCAACTGCTTCGAGGGCACCGAGCGGTTCGCCCCGGAGGAGGTCCGGGACGCGCTGGACCTCGACCCGGGGATCCCGGTGATGCTGTGCGACGCGCGGCTGCGGGAGGACGGGAAGGAACTGTTGGTCGCCCTGGTCGAGCACGCCGCCGACCGCCGTCGCCGGGCCGCCGCGCGGACCTGAGACTCCGTGGGATCGCCGCTGGTCAGGAATGCTTCACGCACCCGACGTCTCATTCGGCCGTCCACATGTCGGACGCTCGTCGTGCGGAAGGTTGCCTAGACAGGCTCGGGCGTGGAAGGCTCTGTGGACGAAAGCCGTCCCGGCCATGCCGTCGGGAAGGTCGGGAACGTCCTGTTCACGCCGGTCCGTTCGGGCCGGTGGGTCCGTACGGGCGCCGCCGACCGGCCACCGGCCTTCGACGATCCGACGCGGCACCGTCGCCGCACACCGGAGCGCGGCAGGTCGCCGCGCACCCGCAGCACGACGAGGCAGGACGAAGGGGGAGGGCAGCAGGGATGACCGTCGGCCAGCGACGCATCACCGCCGTGCCCGGCCCCGTCATGCCGGTGCTCACCGTCCGCCGCTACATCGACCACGCGCTGATCTGCAGCGCCTGTTGTCGCTGACCGGCCTCGCCCCGACCCGGTACGTCCCCGGCACCTCCGGCCCACGCGGGCCGCTGCCGCCCGACGCACCGCCGACCCCGTCGACCAGGCCGTAGCGGATCGCCCGTCAGGTGCGTCCGCGGCCGACCGATCCGGCCCCGCCCCGCGGAGAAACCACCAGTGAACATCGCCTGCCCCAGCAAATCCCCCGGTGTCGCCGGTCCCCCCGGCGTCGACGGTCTCACCCGGGACGGCCGACGGGGTCACCTCGACCTCGAACCGTTCTGGCCGTCGCGGCAGCCGCACCTGTTCGATCAGACGTGTCCGGGCTCGCCCAGCGCGTCCCGGCCCTCCGCCCGCTGACACCGGCCCACCCGGTCCAGCTCCGGCAGTACGCCCGGTCGACGCGCAGACGACTCCACCCCGTCCGTCACGCGCGAAATGAGCGGCACACCATGTCTTCCTCCTCCACGGCCACCCTGCCCCTGCCCACCGCGACCCCGCACCTGCGCGCGGTCCGGTCCGTTCACCCCGTCTCCGTCCTCCCGTCCGTCTCCGCCGTCCCGCCGCACACCCCGGCCGTCGGGCCGCACCGCCCGGGCGTGGGCCAGGCCCTCGCGCCGAACCGCCAGGGCGGCGTGGGACCGGTCGTCGGCCCGCAGCCCGGTGCGGTCGCACCGCCGGCCCCCGCCGCGCTGCTCGCCGCACTGCCGGAGGGCGCGACCGTCGTCGCCGCGCTGCCCCACGGACTGCTGCCGCAGGGCCTGCTCGCCCAGTACGGTGCGCAGGCCGGCGCGGCCGCCGGGCACCCGATGGTCGGCTACCTGGTGCTGGTGCCGGCCGAGGGCCTGTCCGCCCCGGCCGGCGTGCCCGGTGCGGCCGGGGCTGCTGCGACCGGTGCCCTGCCGGGCGGCGCTCCGGGCGCCGTCCGCCCGGTCCGACCCGCCGGCCGCGGCATCAGCGTCGACGCCGAGCGGCGCAACGCCTACGTCGACGGGCGGTTGCTCGACCTCACCTACCTGGAGTTCGAGCTGCTGGCCCACCTCACCGAGCACCCGCAGCGGGTGCACACCCGGGACCACCTGGTCTCGGCCGTCTGGGGCTACGGCCACGTCGGCGACGGCCGCACCGTCGACGTCCACGTCGCCCGGCTGCGCCGCAAGCTCGGACCGGCCTACCGGGACTCGATCGTGACGGTGCGTCGGGTCGGGTACAAGTACACGCCGGTCAACTGACCGTCGCCGATTCGCCGATTCGCCGATTCGCCGAGTCGTCCAGCGCCGCAGCGGGTTGTCCGTTCGTTCCGTGAACGGACAACCCGCTGCGGCCTGTCGGCATGTCATGGCGCGGTCGGACCGGGCGGTCGGGCCGGATGCTCAGGGGCGCTGGTCGGGCGGCAGCAGGAGGACGGCCAGGGCGTCGGCGCAGGTCCGGGCGTGGCCCAGGAACCAGCCCAGCCGGTCGTCGGTGAGGTGCGCGGGAGTCGAGCGGACCGCGAGCGCGAACCGGGCCTGCCCGGCGGCGTCCAGGACGGGAACCGCGACGGTCCGCACCCCGGCGGCCGACTCGCCGTCGTTCAGGGCGTGACCGGCGGCCCGTACCTTGGCCAACTCCTCCTCCAGGAGCGCCGGTTCGGTGATCGTGCGGTCGGTGAAGGAGGCCAGCGGGCCGAGTGCGGCCACCGCGGTCTCACCCGACCGCGGCCAGGCGAGCAGCACCTTGCCGAGCGCCGTCGAGTGCAGTGGCCGGCGCAGGCCCAGGCCGGTGTCCGGGCGGACCGAGCCGCCCACCAGGATCACCGCGTGCGGACCGCTGCGGATCGCCAGGTCGGCGGTGGTCTGGGTGCGCCGGGCGAGCAGGTCGAGCTCGGGCCCGGCCAGGTGCAGTCCGCGCTGGTGGAAGCTGAGTTGGCCGAGTTCGGCGACGGCCGGGCCGAGCCGGTAGCGGGCGGTCTGCTCGTCCTGTTCCAGGAACCCGGCGCTGACCAGCGTGCGGGCCAGTCGGTGCGCGGTGGACACCGGGAGCCCCATCCGTCGGGCCAGGTCCGAGGCGCTCAGGTCCGGGCCGTTGTCATGGAAGCAGTGCAGCAGCCCGAGGGCGCGCTGGACGGCCTGCGCACCGGCCGGCGGGTTCTGGACGGCGGTGGCGGCCTCGGCCATGGCAACTCGCGTTCGGTCGGGTGGCTCCGGGCGGACCGCCGGAGGGAGTCTCAGCGTAGGGCAGCCGGTGCTGCGGGAATGTGTCAACGGTGTTGCAATGGGAAGGCATTGATGAACAACTGATCCCACCATGTGGCAAAGGCTTGCCTCCGGCTCGGCCACCGTGGAACGCTCCTCGCATCGCGCCGCCCAACTCCTCGGTCCGGGGGCGCGCCCGAACAGGAAGGAGCGGCGCCGTGATGTCCCACCGGTGTCTCCCCTCCTGTGCCTGTTGTCGCTGACGCACCCCGCGCCACCCGCTCCTGCCACCGCTCGCAGGTCACAACTCCGCTGCGCCCGAAGCCCGATGGCCCGGGACGTACTCGATCGCCGCTGCTTCCGGCCGCCGCCGGAGCCCCCGGAGAGGAACAACTCCCGTGTCCAGTCGTTCGCCAGGTTCGCCCGCCCTCCCCGAGACGCTCTGGTTCACCCGCTGCCCGGTGCCCACCGCGACCGGGATCGCGGCCGACCAGGGCTGGCTGGCCCGGGAGTTCGCCGCCGACGGGATCGCCGTCCGCTCGCTCCAGGACGCCCCGCCGGAGGTGGCCGCCGACCACCACTACACCCATGCGCTGACCGGGCTGTTCCGCGAGGGCGGCAATGTGCCCGCGCTGTGGGCCCGTTCGCGGGGCGAGGCGACCCGGCTGATCGGGCTGACCTGGATCGAGGAGCGGCAGGTCGTCCTGGTCCGGGCCGGGAGTGGGATCGGTGAGCCGGGTCAGCTGCGCGGGCTGCGACTGGCGATCCCACGTCATGGGATTGGCATCGATTTCTGGCGGGCGATGGCACTGGCGGGCTTCCGTGGCGCCCTGGGGCTGGCCGGTCTCGGGCTGGCGGACGTCGAGCTGGTCGACGTCCCGGCGATCCGGGGCGGCGGGCAGTGGTCCGCCGAACTGTCCGCATTGCGGGACGGCGTGGTGGACGCGGTGTACGTGAAGGGGGCGCTGGCCGTCGAGGCCGCCCGCCGGATCGGCGCGGAGGTGGCGGTGGAACTGGACACGGCGCCGGACCGCCGGGCCCGGGTGAACAACGGGACGCCCCGGCCGGTCACCGTCCACCAGCGGCTGCTGGACGAACACCCGCGGCTGGTCGCCCGGTTCCTGGCCGTCCTGCTGGAGGCCGCCGACTGGGCGGCCGAGCGCCCGGCGGAGGTGGCCCGCATCCTGCAGGCCGAGACGGGGGCCGGCGCGGAGGGCGTCGCGGGGGCGTACGCGGCGGGTGGTCACCGCACCCTGCACCTGGATCTCTCGGAGGAGCGGCTTGAACTGCTGGCGCAACAGGAACGATTCCTCGGCGGGCAGGGGTTCCTCGCCGCGTCGGTGGACGTCCGCTCCTGGGCCGATCCGGAGCCGCTCCGGGCCGCCCGTGCGCTGCTGCGCGAACGGCGGGGCGTGACCGGCTGACCGTCCTGTCGTTCGTCCGGTCGTTCGTCCGCCCGGCGGTCCGGCCTCGCTCCATCGGCAGCGCTCGGCGAACGGCCGTCGGCGAACGTCCCCCAGTGGACGGCCGCAGGCGAACAGCTTTCAGCAAACAGCTTTCAGCAAACAGCATTCGGCAAACAGCTTTCAGCGAACAGAGTTCAGACAACAGAATTCAGCGAACAACATCTGAAAGTTGTTCGCCGTCATCTGTCACTTGTTTTGGAGACCCCGTGAACACCGCCCGCCTCGCCCTCGCCGCCACCGCGCTGCTCGCCTCCACCGCCCTGGCCGCCTGCGGCTCGACCGCCGACGCGGCCAAGGGCTCCGCCGAGGGCGGGTCCGGTGGTACGGCGGACGTCGTGCTCCGCCTGCCCGACCCCGGCAACAACGGCTTCCTCGCCCGTGGCAAGAAGGACGGCTCGCTGGACCAGGCCCTGGCGGCCGTCCATGCCAAGGTCGCCTGGACGGGCAGTGCCGGCCCCTTCGCCCCCGCCGCCCAGGCGCTCTCCGCCGACCAACTCGACGTCGCCCAGGGCTCGATCACCTCGGCCGTCGCCGCGCTCGCCCAGAAGCCCGGATTCAAGCTGTTCGCCCAGACCGCTCCCGACGGCGTCGGCGAGGGGATCCTGGTCAAGAACGACTCCGCCGTCAAAACCGTGCAGGACCTGGTCGGCCGGAAGGTGGCGGTGTCCCAGGGCGGCACCAGCGAGTACCTCCTGCTCAAGGCGCTGGAGAAGAACGGCGTCCCCGCCGACCAGGTCCAGCGGGTCTACCTGCGGGCCGACCAGACCTCGGGGGTCTTCAACTCCGGCCAGGTGGACGCCTGGGCGACCTGGAACATCTTCTCCACCCCCACGATCGCCAACGCCGGCGCGCACTTCCTGGTCGACGGCAAGGCGATCGGCTCCGACAACTACGCGGTCTGGGCGGTGCGCAACGGCTTCGCCGACAAGCACCCCGAGGTGGTCAAGGCCTTCTACGCGTACCTGCGCGACAACGGCCTGAAGGAGAAGGCCGACCCGGCCGCCTACCTCAACGTGTTCACCGACTCCGGCCCGACCGCCGTCACCGCGGCCGAGAAGGACGTCGCGGTCAACGTCAGTCGGCAGGGCGCGGCGGCCGCCGCCATCTCCGAGGCGGACACCGCCCGCTTCGGCACCGTCGCCCGGTTCTTCGCCGACCAGAAGGTCACCAAGCAACTGGTCGACGTCAAGCCCTATCTGATCGACATCGACAAGCTCGGGGACGGTGCCAAGTGACCGCCCCGGCAACGGGACGAGCGGACGGCCCACCGCAGCCGGCGCACGCCGCCGAGGAGACCGGGGCCGCCCTGGCCGCCGCCCTAGCCGCCGGTCTGGTGCCCCCACGGGCCGAGCGCCGACGCCCCCGCCCCCGGGCGCTCGCCGCTCTCCTGCGCACGCTCGGCCCGCTGGCCCTGCTCGGCGGCTGGGCGCTGGCCTCCGCCACCGGGGCGCTGACCCAGGACGTGCTCGCCTCACCCGCCCAGGTCGCCGAAGCCGTCGGCGAGTTGTGGGGCAACGGGCAGCTGACCGACGCCCTCACCGTCTCGCTCACCCGGGCCGGACTCGGCCTGCTCTTCGGTGCCAGCACCGGCCTGGTCCTCGGCGTGGTCACCGGATTCACCCGGCTCGGTGAGGAGTTGCTCGACTCGGCGATCCAAGTCCTGCGCACCGTGCCGTTCCTGGCGCTCGTCCCGCTGTTCATGGTGTGGTTCGGCATCACCGAGACCGCGAAGGTCGCCCTGATCGGGGTGGCCACCAGCTTCCCGATGTACGTCTCGGCCTCCGGCGGCGTCCGCGCCACCGACCGCAAGCTGGTCGAGGCGATGCGCAGCTTCGGCCTGGGCCGCTGGGCGATCGTGCGCACGGTCGTGCTGCCCGGTGCGCTGCCCTCGCTGCTCTCCGGGCTGCGGCTCTCCATGACGCTCAGCGTGATCGCCCTGATCGCCGCCGAGGAGATCAACTCCACCGAAGGCATCGGATACTTGATGGCCCAGGCCCAGAACTACTCACGCACCGACGTCCTCGCCGTCTGCATCCTGATCTACGGGCTGCTCGGCCTTGTCGCCGACGGCGTCGTCCGGGTCCTGGAACGCCTGCTGATGCCGTGGCGCCGGGCCGTCCCAGGAGGCGCCCGATGACGTCCCCCACCACTCCGGTCGGCACTCCCGCCGCGACCACCGCCGCCACTCCGGCCGTCCATCTGCGCGGCCTGCGTCGGGTGTTCGGCACCCGGGCCGTCCTCGACGGTGTCGACCTCTCCATCGCCCGGGGCGAGTTCGTCGCCCTGCTCGGGGCCAGTGGCACCGGCAAGACCACCCTGTTGCGCATCCTCGGCGCGCTAGACCGGGCCGACGAGGGCACGGTGCTCGTCCCGGCGGTCCGTACGGTGGTCTTCCAGGAACCCCGACTCGTTCCGTCCAAGCGGGTGCTGGCCAATGTCACGGTCGGCCTGCCGCGCGGCGCCGCGACCCGGGCGACCGGGCTGAAGGCGCTCGCCGAGGTCGGCCTGGAGCGGCACGCCGAGTCCTGGCCGGCTACCCTCTCGGGCGGTGAGGCGCAGCGCGTCGCGTTGGCCAGGGCGCTCGTCCGCGAGCCCCAACTCCTGCTGTTGGACGAGCCGTTCGCGGCCCTGGACGCCCTGACCCGGCTGCGCATGCAGGACCTGGTCGGGGACCTGGTCCGCCGCCACCGTCCGGCCGTCCTGCTGGTCACCCACGACGTGGACGAGGCCGTTCGGCTCGCCGACCGGGTCGCCGTGCTCCGTGACGGCCTTCTGGTCCGGGACGAGCCGGTCGCCGTCGACCGGCCCCGCGACCCCGCCGACCCGGCCTTCGCCGACCTGCGCCGCCGGTTGCTCGCCGACCTGGGCGTCCACTGAGCGGCGGGCCGTCGTAACCCGCGTAACCCGCGTAACCCGCGTAACCCGCGTAACCCGCGTAACCCGCCACCCCGCGCATGCCTTCGCAGTCCTCCCGCAGAAACCGCACGCACCACCGGAGTTGACCAGATGACCGTCACCCTCGGCGTCCACGCCAGCAACCCCTCGCTCTACTACCTCGCCCGACTGCCCTATCTGGACGAGGAGTTGTCCCCGCTCGGCGAGACCGGCGGGTTCCACCACTACACCGACGGCACCCGCACCGGCGAGCTGCTCGCCGACGGCACCATCGACTTCGGCGGCACCGGTTCGACCCCGCCGATCACCGCCCAGGCGGCCGGACACGACCTGGTGTACGCGGTCGTCTCCGCGCCCCGTCCCGACCACGGCGCGCTGCTGGTGCTGGACGGCGGACCGGTCCGTACGGTCGCCGACCTCAAGGGCGGCACCGTCGTCCTCGGCGTCGGCTCCTGGCAGACCCACCTGCTCGCCAAGGCCCTGCATGCGCACGGACTTTCGTACGGCGAGGACGTCACCCCGGAGCGTCCGACGGCGGGGGAGGACCAGGCCCGGCGGCTGCGCGAGGGCGGGATCGCGGGCTGGATCGCCCAGGGCGCCGAGCTCGCCGCCGCCCGCCGCAGCGGGGAGTTCCGCGAGCTTATCCGCACCGGTGACGTCATCACCGACCGCTCGGTCTTCTTCACCTGCCGGGACTTCGCCGCCACGCGCCCGGAGGTGGTCGCCGCCGTCGCCACCGCACTGCGCCGGGCGGACGCCTGGGTGGCGGCCCACCCGGCCGAGGCCGCCGCGATCGCGGCCGGGGAACTGGGCGGGACGGTCGCCGACTGGCGCACCGCGTTCGCCGCACTGCCCTGGCAACTGGAGCCCGCCACGGCCGAGTTCATCGCCGAGCAGCAGGAGGCCGCGGACATCTTCCACCGGGTCGGCTTCATCGACCGCGCGCTGACCGTCGCCGACGCCCATCTGCCCGCCCTGGAGGCCCCGGTGGCCGCCGCGCTCGGGAAGGAGAGCTGAGCCGTGGCCTCCGAAGTCCTCTGGTACATCATCCCGCGCGAGGGCCACTACCCCTGGGAGCCGGCCGGCCGTCGCCCGGTGGACCTGGGCTACCTCCAGCAACTCGCGGGCAGTGTCGAGCGCCTGGGCTACACGGGCGCGCTGCTCGCGACCGACCTGTACGACGTCTGGACGCTCGGCAGCGCGCTCGCCGCCGCCACCGGACCGGCCTTCAAGCCGCTGCTGGCCGTCCACCCCGGACTGGTCTCGCCGACCCTGCTGGCCAAGATGGCACTCAGCTTCGACCACCAGTACGGCGGGCGGCTGCGCTTCAACGTGGTCAACGGTTCCACCGCGCAGCTGCGTGAGTACGGCCTGAACGTCGAGCACGACGACCGCTACCGGCTCAGCGCCGAGTACTGGTCGATCGTCAGGCGCCTCACCAGCGGCGAAGTCTTCGACCACGAGGGCGAGTTCTACCAGCTGACGAACGCCGGCGCGAGCCTGCGCGAGCTCACCCCGGTGCAGTCCGGCGGCATCCCGCTCTGGTTCGGCGGCAGTTCGCCGGCCGGCATCGAAATGGCCGCCCAGCACGTCGATGTGTACCTGACCTGGGGCGAACCCCCGCACCTGCTCAGGGAGAAGCTCGACCTGGTGCGCGAACGCGCCGCCGCCCACGGCCGGACCCTGCGGATCGGCCTGCGGCTGCACCTGATCGTCCGGGACACCGAGGACGAGGCCTGGGCGGCCGCCGACCGGCTGCTGGACGTGACCAGCCAGGCCACGTACGCCCGACAGCTGGGCTCGGCCGAGGGGGAGGACGGCGTCGGCTGGCAGCGCCAGTTCCGCCAGCACGGCGGCAAGGTCCCGGCGCGCGCCCGGGAGCTGGAGGCCTACCCCAACCTCTGGCCGGGCATGAGCCTGTTCCGCCCCGGGCCGGGAACGGCGGTGGTCGGCTCGACCGCCCAGGTGGTCGAACGGCTGAAGGAGTTCGAGAGCCTGGGGGTCGACACCTTCATCCTCTCCGGCAACCCGTTGCTGGAGGAGGCCCACCGGGTCGCCGAGACCGTGCTGCCCGCGCTGGGCATCCGGCGCTGACCTGCCGATCCGCCGATCCGCCGATCCGCCGACCGAGGGCGAAACGTCAGCGAACAGCGAACAGATGACAGCGAACGGATGACAGCGGACAGATTTCGAAATCTGTCAGCTGTCATCCGTCATTCGTCACCCGCCCGCCACTGTCACCCTCAGAGGCTCAGCCGGTCGATCTCGGCCAGCTCCTCCTCCGTCAGCGGCCCCCCGGCCAGCGCGTCGAGGTTCTGGTCCAGCTGGGCCACGCTGCTCGCCCCGATGATCACCGACACCACCCGCGGGTCCCGCAGCACCCAGCACAGCGCCAGCTGCGCCAGGCTCTGCCCGCGTCCTTCGGCGACCTTGTTCAGCGCCCGCAGCTGCTCCAGCTTCTGCTCGGTCAGTGCCTCCTCCTTCAGGAACTTGCCGACCGACATCCGCGACCCGACCGGCACCTGTCCGGAGAGGTAGCGGTCCGTCAACAGGCCCTGGGCGAGCGGCGAGTAGGCGATCAGGCTGGTCTGGGTGTCGCCCACCGCGTCCAGTACCCCGGCCTCCTCGACCTTCCGGTTGAGGATCGAGTACACCGACTGGTTCAGCAGGACCGGCGTCCCCAGCTCGCGCAGGATCGCCACCGCCTCCCGGTGCTGCTCGGCCGGGTAGTTGGAGATCGCCGCGTAGAGCGCCTTGCCCGAGCGCACCGCGCTGTCCAGCGCCCCCATCGTCTCCTCGATCGGGGTCTCCGGGTCGTAGCGGTGCGAGTAGAAGACGTCGACGTAGTCCAGTCCCATCCGTTCCAGCGACTGGTCCAGGCTGGCCAGCAGGTACTTGCGGCTGCCGCCGTTGCCGTACGGGCCGGGCCACATGTCCCAGCCAGCCTTGGTCGCGATGAACAGCTCGTCGCGGTACGGCCGGAAGTCCTGCGCGAACAGGTAACCGAAGTTGCGCTCGGCGCTGCCGTACGGCGGGCCGTAGTTGTTCGCCAGGTCGAAGTGGGTGACACCCCGGTCGAAGGCCCGGCGCAGCACCGCCCGCTGCACGTCCAGCGGCTGGGCGTCACCGAAGTTGTGCCAGAGCCCCAGCGAGACGGCGGGCAGCTGCACGCCACTGCGGCCGGCCTTCCGGTAGGTCATCGAGGCATAGCGGTCATCCGCGGCGAGGTAGCTCATGCCGGACATCTTGCCAGCCGGGCCCGCTCGATCAAGCCCTTGCCCGACTTTCCGGCCGCTGCTTATCCTCGCGGAGGACCGTGTGGGCCGTACAGAGCGACGAGCGAGGCGAGGGGGAGCGTGATGGCAGTCCGGACCGTGACCGCCGCGCCCCGCTGTTGTTGTCGTCGCACCCGCCGCAGCACCGCGCGCTGAGGCCGCCGCCGAGCGGCCTCGCCCGCCGGGTCCGTCCTGGATCCAGACCCGCCCCCGGTTCGGGCTCCGATTCCGGTCCCCGGTCCGCCCCGGTGCTGCCCGCCCGAGCGCAGCGCCGCCGTGCCCGTACCGCACCCGTCCCCGCAGCGCTCCGAGCGGCCCAGTGCCCTCCCGTCCTCCGACCATCGAGCGCCCCAAGGAGACCGCCGTGCGGTTCACCGTCTCGTCCCTCGTCGCCAACGTCCCCGATCCGGTCACCGGGGTCCGGCGCAGTCCGCAGCAGAAGCTGCGGAACGTGATCGACCAGGCCGTCCTGGCCGAGCAACTCGGTTACGACGGTTACGGGGTGGGGGAGCGGCACGGCGAGCCGTTCCTCTCCCCGGCGCCGCCCGTCCTGCTGAGCGCGATCGCGGCCCGCACCACCACCATCCGGCTGTTCACCGCGGTGACCGTGCTCAGCGTCCTGGATCCGGTCAGGGTCGCCGAGGACTACGCACTGCTGGACCAACTGTCGGACGGCCGGGTCGAGTTGATCATCGGCAAGGGCAATGACCCGCGCCACTTCGGCCTGTTCGGTCTCCCCGAGGAGCGTCAGTGGGAGGCGCTCGCCGAGAACTACGCACTGCTGCGCAGGCTTTGGCGCGAGGAGAAGGTGACCTGGCAGGGGTCGACCCGCCCGCCGCTCACCGAGGTCACCGTCTGGCCGCGCCCGCTGCAGGAACCGATCCCGGTCTGGCACGGCAGCGCGACGAGCACCGGGTCCACCGACCTGGCCGCCCGCTTCGGCGACCCGCTGTTCTCGGCCAACTCCTTCCATCCGCTGGCGAAGTACCGGGCCCTGGTGGAGCACTACCGCGAGCGCTGGGAGCACTACGGCCGCGACCCGAAGGAGGCCCGGGTGGGTGCGAGCTTCGGTGGGCTGTACGTCGCGAAGCGCTCCCAGGATGCCGTCGAGGGCTTCCGCCCTTACTGGGACGCGATGTTCAACTCGGCGGCGGGCAGGCACAACAACTCGCCGTTCGGGTCGCTGGAGGACGCGCTGGAGGAGGGGTCGGCCCTGGTCGGCAGTCCGCAGCAGGTGGTCGAGAAGATCCACCGCTACCACGAGGCCTTCGGCAACGAGGTGGTCGGCATCGGGGTGGACGCGCTGACCGAGGGTGCCCAGCGGGAGCAACTGGAGCTGTTCGCCGAGGAGGTGGCCCCGGTGATCCGGCGCGAACTTCCCTGAGGGGCCGGCCCCGCCCCTGTCGGTCGGTGCCTACTCCGTGTGACGCCCGCCACGGTACGTGACGTGACGCGCGCCACCGGCGGAGACGGAATGCCCCTCGGTGGCAGGGGGATGGCGAACGGTCGAGGGGCCGTGGCCGCCGGGGGGCGGCGCACGGCCCTCTGTTCTTCCGCGGGCCATCCCGTCGCGCGCTCCCACTACGCGTTCCCACCGTGCGTTCCCACCGCCTGCCCCCACTGTTTGCTCCCGCCCGGCGAGGAAAACCACTTCCCTCTGTACCTACTGGTATGTACAGTGGGGCCATGAGCACCCAGGACCGCCTCATCGAGAGCACCCAGGCACTCCTCTGGGAGCGCGGCTACGTCGGCACCAGCCCGAAGGCCATCCAGCAGCGCTCCGGCGTCGGCCAGGGCAGCATGTACCACCACTTCACCGGCAAGCCCGACCTCGCCGCCGCCGCCCTTCGCCGCAGCGCCGAGCAGATGCGGGGCATCGCCGAGGCCGACCTGGCCGCCCCCGGCACCGCGTACGACCGGATCGCCGCCTACCTGCAGCGCGACCGCGAGGTGCTGCGCGGCTGCCGGATCGGCCGGATGGCCCAGGATCCGGACGTGGTCGCCGACCCGCAGCTGCGCGCCCCGGTTGAGGAGACCTTCGACTGGCTGCGCGGCCGGATCGCCGACCTGGTCGCCGAGGGGCAGACGCACGGCGAGTTCGCCCCGGGCCTCGACCCGGCGGACACCGCCGCCGCCGTGGTCGCGGTCGTCCAGGGCGGCTACGTCCTGGCCCGCGCGGCGGACAGCGCCGAGCCCTTCGACCAGGCCGTCCGCGGCGCCCTCGGCCTGCTCGCCGCCCACCGCCGGGCCTGACGACCGAAGCCCGCCGACTGCGGGCCGAACCACCGTTGAAGCCCGCCGAGCCCGGGAGTCCCGCCGTGCACGCCATGCAGTACGAGATCACCCTCCCCGCCGACTACGACATGGGCATCATCCGCAAGCGCGTGGCCGACAAGGGCCACCTGCTCGACGCCCACCCCGGCCTCGGCCTCAAGGCCTACCTGGTCCGCGAGCGCGGTCAGGACGGCTCGCCGGTCAACCAGTACGCGCCGTTCTACCTCTGGCGCACCGCCGAGGGTATGAACGGATTCCTCTGGGGCCCGGGCTTCCGAGGTCTGAGCGCCGACTTCGGCCGCCCCGTCGTCCACCACTGGCTCGGCGCGGGCCTGGCCGAGGGCAGCCGGACCGAGGCTCCGACCACCGCCACCCGCACGACCGTGCGGCTCCCCGAGGCCGCCGACCCGGCCGAGGTGGTCGAACGGGCGCTGGCCGAACTCCCCGCGCAGCACGCGCACCCCGCCCTGCACACCGCCGTCGTCGCCGTGGACCCCAGCCGTTGGGAACTGCTCAGGTTCGCCCTCTGGCACGGCCCGGCCCCCGAGGACGTGCCCGGTACCCGCTACCGGGTGCTGCACCTGTCCCGCCCCGAACTCGACCGGCTGCCGGCCGGTCGCCACTGGTGAAAGGTCCCCTCCCCGCGATGCCCGCCACGCCCCTGCCCCCGCCCGCCCCCGCCGACGTCGCCGCAGCCTCGCTCGCCCCCGCCGACCTCGCCCCGGCCGCCCTCGACCGCGAAGCCGGCTACGCGCTGCTCGCCGAGCTCGGCGGCCCGGTCGCCGCCGAGACCCTCGGTGGCCTGGACGCGCTCGCCCCCGGCTTCCCCGACTGGATCGTCACCAGCCTCTTCGGCGGCACCTACCAGCGCCCCGGCCTGGCCCTGCGCGACCGGCAGATCGCCAACCTGGCCGCGCTGACCGCCCTCGGCGGCGTCGAGCCGCAGCTCGCCGACCACGTCCGCAACAGCCTGCGGATCGGGCTGACGCGCGAGGAGATCACCGAGGTCATCGTCCACCTCGCCCCGTACGTCGGCGTCCCCAAGGCCCTGGCCGGCCTGCGGGTCGCCACCACGACCTTCGCGGCCGCTTCGGCCGGCACCGGGGCAGCCGGCACCGGGACGGAGGACGCGGCATGACGGCGACCCGCACGGTGCGGACCGTCCTCGGCGACCTCGCCCCCGCCGAGCTGGGCGCCACCGACTCCCACGACCACCTCTTCATCCGCAGCCCCCTGCTCCCCGGCCAGGAGCTGGACGACCCGGCCGCCGCCGAGGACGTGCTGCGCGCCTACGCCGCGGCCGGCGGTCGCACCTTCGTCCAGTGGACCCCGTGGGGCATGGGCCGCGGCGCGGAGTCCCTCGCCGCGCTGTCCCGCGCGACCGGCGTTCACCTCGTCGCCGCAACCGGCGCGCATCAGGCCGCCCACTACCCCGCAGGCCGTCTCCCCGGCCCCACCTCGCACGCCGTCCCGGGGGCGGTGCCGTCCCCCGACCTGGCCGAGCGCTTCGTCACCGAGCTCACCACCGGTCTCCCTGCTCTCCCCGGTCTCCCCGGCGGCGCCGTCGACGGCGTCCGGGCCGGTCTGATCAAGATCGCCGACGACGCGGGCCCGCTCACCGAGCACACCCGCCGGACGGCAGCCGCAGCCGCCGAGGCGCACCACGCCACCGGCGCCCCGATCGCCGTCCACCTCGAACCCGCGGGCGACCCGCACGGCCTCCTGGACCGGCTCTCCGGACGCCACGGAGTGAGCCCCGACCGGATCGTGCTCGGCCACCTCACCCGCTTCACCGACCGGTCCGTGCACCGCAGCCTCGCCGCCGAAGGCGTGTTCCTCGCCCTGGACAGCCCCTCCAGGATCGGTCACCCCGACGACCTCCAGGCCTTCGACCTGATCGCCGACCTGGTCGAGGCTGGCCACGCCGACCGCCTGCTGCTCGGTGCCGACACCACCACTCGGACGGCCCGCGCGGCCGGCGGCCCGGTCCGGCTGCTCACCGAGCTCGCCCCGCGGCTGGCCCGCACCTTCGGGCCCGAGCTGCCCGACCGGCTGCTGGTCACCAACCCGGCGGTCGCCCTGGCCGTCGACTGGCGCACGCCCTGAGAGCATCTGGACCGCTGGACCGCTGGACCGCTGGACCGCTGGACCGCTGGACCGCTGGACCGCTGGACCGCTGGACCGCTGACCGCTGACCGCTGAACCGTCCCGTGCGCCCATGGAGCGGGGCCTGTGCCCCATGGGGGATGGCACAGGCCCCGCCGTCGTCCGGACCCAGAATTCACAACCGGACCCACGGTTCACAGCCGGACCGAGGGTTCACGGCCGCGGGCTCACATGTGGGTGCCGCCGTCGATGCGGAGCTCGGTGCCCGTGACGAAGGCGCCGTCGTCGGAGGCCAGCATGGCGATCACGCCGGCCACCGTCTCGGGGCCTGCGAAGCCCTGGCCGAGGGCGGGGGAGAGCTTGCCGAGCAGGCTGAAGTCGGCGTCGGCGGGCAGGCCCGGGTTGTTGGTCATGCCGCTGTCGATGCTGCCCGGCGCGACGCAGACCGCGCGCAGGCCCTGCTTCGAGTACTCCGAGGCGATCGCGTGGGTGAAGGACTGGATGCCGCCCTTGGTCGCGGCGTACGCGGCCATGTAGGGGTGGGCGAAACTCGCGGAGGTGGAGCTGAAGTTGACCACCACGCCCCGGCCGTCGGTGAGCAGCGCGGGGAGCGCCTCGCGGGTCATCAGGAAGGTGCCGGTCAGGTTGACCGCGAGGAGCTTGTTCCAGAACTCCAGGGTGGTCTCGTGGGTGTGCGAGGAGCGCAGGATGCCGGCCGCGTTGACCAGGACGTCCAGGCCGCCCAGGCCCGCGATCGCCTCGGCGACGCCCGCCGCCACGGCGGCCTCGTCCGAGATGTCCAGCACCTGGATCGTCAGGCGCTCGGCGGTGCCGTCGGCGGCCGCGCGGTCCAGGGTCTTCTTCAGGCCGTCCTCGTTGACGTCGACGGCGACGACCTTCCCGCCCTCGGCGAGGATCCGGTGCACGGTCGCCTGGCCGATGCCAGAGCCGCCGCCGGTGATCAGGACGTTCCGTCCGCTGAAGCGCTCCATGGTGGTTCTCCTTCGTTCGTGGTCTCTCGACCTCAAGAGGCACGGTACGCCTGGATGGCACGTTGTGCCAATAAGGCTTGATGTGACATGTCGGCGCGACGTGCCATGCTGATCGTCGAGTGCGTACGCTGACCCCTGTGACCGGACGCCCGACCCTGACCCAGCGCCGCCGTGATGCCACCCGGCTGGAGATCGCCCGCACCGCCGCCGCGCTCTTCGCCGAGCAGGGCGCCGAGGCGACCACCGCCGAGGAGATCGCCGCCGCCGCGGGCATCTCGCTGCGCACCTTCTACCGGTACTTCTCCGTCAAGGAGGACGCCGTCGCCCCCTTGCTGGCGGCGGGCGGGCAGCGCTGGGTGGACCTGCTCGCCGAGAGCCCGGCCGAGCTCCCGCTGCGGGAGGCGCTGGAGCGCTCGGCGGTCGAGTCGCTGACCCCGGCCGACGACGGCGCCGTCGAGGCGATGCACTGGACCCGCAGCCTGCTGCGCGACCCCCGGCTGGACGGCACCTGGCAGCGGGTCCACTCGGCGTCGGAGGAGCGGCTGCGGTCCGTGCTGGCCGACCGCTGCCCGGAAGGCGCCGACCCGCTGGAGATCCGGCTGGCCGCCGCCGCGGCCACCGCGGCGATCCGGGTGGCCCTGGAGCAGTGGGCGGCCTCGGAGGCGCCGGTGACCGGCCCGGGCTCCCCGCAGGACCTCGGTGCCCGCTGCATGCGCGAGCTCACGGCGGGCCTGCGGCTCTGGGGTCGGACGGCCGAGGCGTGGCCCCACGGCCGCAGCCGCACAGCCGCCGATCAGCTTCCTCCCAGCTCCCGCTAGGGTTGGTCCTCGTGCCCCGGTGGGGGAACCGGGGTGATCGCCTCGGATGTCCCTGAGCGGAGGGGGCGCGGAGTTCGAGGCGTGGGAGCAACTGGGACATGGGTCTGACGAGCCACAAGGTGCTGGCACTGGCCGTACTGATCGCGGTCGTGATGATGGTCGGCACGGTCTGGCTGTGGCCCAGACTCGCCAGGAAGAGCTGGCAGGCGGTGCTCGGCCGGATCGGCGCGCTGCTCACCACCCAGCTCGCGGTGCTCGCCGCGCTCGGCCTGGTGGCCAACAACTACTTCGCGTTCTACAGCAGTTGGGACGACCTGCTGGGTACCGGCAGCACCGGCCCGGTGGTCATACACAACAAGGCGGACGCCTCCGGCCGCCTGCTCGTGGAGACCATCGGCCAGGCGTCGGTCAAGGGCGGCGGCGCGATGGGCCGTGAGCCCGGCCAGTCCGGCGAGATCCGCAAGGTCCGGATCGACGGCAAGGAGAGCCGGCTCTCCACCGAGGGCTTCGTCTACCTGCCGCCGCAGTACTTCCAACCCGAGTACGCGCAGCGGCAGTTCCCGGCCGTGATCGTCAGCACCGGGTTCCCGGGAATCGCCGAGAACCTGATCACCCGCTTCAACTACCCCGGCGCCGCGCTCAAGCTGCTGCAGGAGGGTCGGATGCAGCCGACCGTCATGATCATGCTGCAGCCCTCGCCCGCCCTGCCGCAGGACACCGAGTGCGAGGACATTCCGGGCGGCGCCCAGTCCGACACGTACTTCACCAAGGACGTCACCTCGGCGATCCAGGCCAGCTACCGGGTCTCGACCGATCCGCACGCCTGGGCCTTCATGGGCAACTCGACCGGCGGCTACTGCGCGGTCAAGATGGCCATGCGCCACCCGGACGTGTTCCCGACCGCAGTCTCCCTCTCCGGCTACTACGACGCCGCCGACGACCCGACCACCGGTGACCTCTTCGGCGGCAGCAAGCAGCGCCGCAACGAGGCCAACCTGATGTGGCGGCTGAAGAACCTGCCGCAGCCGGAGGTCTCGGTCCTGCTGGCCGGCACCAAGAAGGGCGACGGCAACTACCGGCAGGAGACCGAGGCGTTCGTCGACGCCGTCCAGAGCCCGATGAAGGTCTCGTACAGCATGCTGGAGAACGGCGGCCACAACTTCGAGACCTGGAGCACGCTGCTGCCGTCCTCGCTGGAGTGGCTGTCCCAGCACCTCAAGGTGCCCGCCCAGCCGGGCCACACCGTCTGACGCCCCTCGGGCGACGCCCCCCTCGGACGAGGCTTCCCTCAGGCGAGCCGGCGCCGAGCACACGATGAACCCCCGGAGCGCCAGCCGATGGCGCTCCGGGGGTTCATCGCATGCTCGGCGCGGAGCCGGTCAGGCCACCCGCTCCAGCGTCCCGGTGTGCAGCTGGCCGACCCGGCCGCCCTCGCCCTCGAAGGTCCAGAAGGCCCGGACGGTCAGCGCGTTGAGGTCCATCACATGACTGACGGTGATCCCGCTCTGCTCCGTCCAGCTGACGAAGTAGATCTCCGGCGCGACCTCGGCGACGTGCAGCCGCACGTCCTCCCACTGGCCCGCCGACTCGCCGAGGCCCTCCCAGCGCAGCCGGGTGCCGTCGGCCGAGTAGGAGTTGCGGAAGGCCGCGCCGTTGTCGACCTGGAAGAGGTAGGTGCGGCCGGCGAAGGCGGGCAGGGACGCGGTCATGGTGGGGCGGGACCTCTTCTCGGAAGCGTGCGCCGCGACGGTCACGGACGGTCACGGGCGGTGCGGATCGTGCGGCTCGGGTTCGGTGCTCTTTGTGCACCGCGGAAAACGCCAGGGTTCCAATTTATCCGACCGGGCGGACTCGGGCGGCCCCGCGCCACGGTACGGTCCGCCATCGCCCGGCCGCCCGCGGTGTGCGACCGGCACATGGGCACGGACGACGCGCCGGTCCTACCGTCCACGCCCATGAGACGTGCCCCCACCAGTGCCCCCACCAGCGCCGCAGCCGGGCTCCCGGCCCGGAGCCCCGCCCGGACGCCCGCCCGGACCCCCGCCGGACGCGTCCCCGCCGCACTCGTCGCGCTGCTGCTGACCCTCACCGCCCTCCTCCTCGGCGCCCCCACCGCCGGCGCGGCCCCTACCGCAGCCACGGCGACCGCCGTCCCCCTCACCCTCGAAGCGACCTTCCCCGCCCCCGGCAACGGCTGGGCGAAGGTCGAGCGCTACCTCGACCCCACCCCGGGTTTCGGCCCCGAGCAGTACCCCGCCGACGGCCGCGGTGACCAGGACGGCGCCCGCCGCACCTACTTCGGCACCGGCGAGCCCTCCTCGGCACGCTTCCTGCTCTACTCGGCCACCGGCTGGGACGCCGGCGGCACCGGCACGCCCGTCCTGCTGGTCCACGGCGCCAACGACAACGCCGACCGGGCCTGGGCGAACCCGGGGGAGAGCGGCACCTGTGGGGCGTCCGCCTGCCCCTCCACCGGCCTGGCCCAGTACCTGGCCAGCACCGGCCGCCGGGTCTTCGCCGTCGGCTTCGCCCACAAGCAGGGCGACAACCTGCTCCAGGCCCAGGCCGTCGGCGACGCGCTCGCCCTGATCCGGGCCCGGCTCGGCGTCCCCCGGGTCGACGTGGTGGCCTGGAGCAAGGGCGAGGTGGCGGCCCGGGCGTACGTGTCCTCGGTGCGCCCGGCGCGGGGACAGGCGTACGCGGGCGACGTGCGCCGCCTGATCACCCTCGGCGGGCCGAACGGCGGGCTCGACTACGTCTACGCACACGGCTGGGACTTCGACCTGGCCACCTGGCCGGCCTGCGGGGGCACCGCCAACGCGCCCTCCCCGCACCTGTACATGACCTGTTACGGAACGTACACGGCGCAGCCCTGCCTCGGCGTGCTGCCGACCGGCGGCAGCGACTGCTACCCGGGCCAGCGCCAGCTGCTGGCCCGCTGGGACGCGACCTACGGGGTGGACACCACCGCCCAGGACTGGTGGACCACCTACTACGGCGGCCAGGGCTTCTACACCTCCGGCCAGGGCATCCAGGCGGCCGTCGACGCCGGCTCGCTGATCGCGCCGCTCCAGCGGGCCGGGATCCCGGCCTCGGTGCCCACCTACCTCCTCGCGGGCGGGTCGGCCGACATCCCGGGCGTGCTGAACGAGAACCGCGGACCTAGCGACGGCATCGTGTTCACCGCGAGCGCCCTGGACACCACCGGCATCGCGACGGTCGGCGGCACCCGGCTGCTCACCGGGCTCAACCACCTGGAGCTGGCCTGGGCGCCGGACGCCGAGGCCCAGGTCGCCGCCTGGCTCGGCTGAAGCTCCGGCCGTGCCCTTGGCCGAGCCCTTGGCTGATCCCTTCGCCGAGTCCCCGGTCGAACTTCGGTCGAGCCCTTGGGTGAGCCTCCGGGCACCGCCCGGGGATTGATCAACTCGCCGACCACGCAGCGTCGTTGATCGACACCACTGTGAGCTGTGCGACAACCGGCCGGATCCAGTTGTCCGTTCACGGACGGACTGCCTAGCCTGCAACGGTCGTCCGCCGTCGCGGACCCCGCCGCCGGGACGCCGAGTCCCGTCCACCCGCCGGCGGGCACTCGAGCACCACAGCGGACGGGAGCGGGGGAACCAAGGTCAGCGCCCGGCCCGTACGCACCAGCGTGCGGGCCGTGGCTAGGGGTGAAGCCGCTCCACAGGCGGCCGGGCAACTGCAGCCCGAATCCGACAGCTCACCTCGCAGGCGTCGCAGAGGACCCGCCATGCACCAGCCTGCCGGGCGCCGTCGCGCGCCCCGCCACGCCCGTCCCTCCCACCGCGGCCGTAACGCCGCCCTCGCCGCCACCGGCGCGATCGCGATCACCGGCGCCGGCCTGTTCGCGCTGCCGTCCGGCGCCCAGGCCGCCACCGCCCCGACCGTCACCCAGGACCGGCTCGCCCCCGCCGCCATGGTCGCCGGCCAGGCCACCACCGCTTCGCTGGCCCTGCACTCCTCGTCCTGCGTCACCGCGAAGACCGTCGGCGTCGGCGTCCGCGACGCCCGCGGCACCAACCTGGACTTCCCGGGCAACGCGAGCAACGTGCAGATATGCCCGAGCGGGTTCAGCTTCACCAGCGGCGCGCGCACCCTGCCCGCCGGGACGTACAATCAGTTCGGCTTCTGGCAGGACCTCGGCGGCGCCTGGCACAACCTGCCCTCGCAGCAGCTGGTGGTCTCCCGCGCCGGTACCGCGACGCCGACCCCGACCCCGGCGCCGACCCCGACCGCCAAGCCGTCCCCGACCCCGGTCCCGACCACCGCCCCCACCGCGCAGCCCTCCCCGAGCGTCACCCCGACCCCGACCCCGAGCGCCACCGCGACCCCGAGCACCCCGGCGCCGTCCTCCCCGATCGCCGGCAAGTCGCTGACCTGGTCCGACGAGTTCAACGGCCCGATCGCCTGGGGCCAGCGCTGGGTCGGTGACAAGAGCACCGCGTACAAGTACGGCAACCACAACCCGGGCGACAACAAGCTCGACTGGCTGAACAAGAACAACGTCACCGTCGCGAACGGCGTCGCCACCTTCACCGCCACCCCGGGCGGGCCCGCCCTGGAGAACGGCCAGCAGTCCTGGAACACCGGTTTCCTGACCACCGAGGGCTCCGCGGAGGGCTTCCAGGTCAAGACCGGCGACTACGCCGAGGCCCGGGTCAAGATGCCCTCCGTGGCCGGCGCCTGGCCCGCCCTGTGGACCTGGAAGAACGGCAACGGGGAGATCGACTCCTTCGAGTACCACCCGGACAACCCGAACCTGCTGGAGCTGACCAACCACGTCAACCCCAGCAACCCGGAGTACTACACCGACGCCAAGGCCGTCGCCGCGGACCAGTGGGTGACCATCGGCACCTACTACGGCGCCAACTCGGTGGACTGGTACGTCAACGGCGTCAAGGTGTACTCGGACAACAAGGGCGTGGGCGCCAACTTCTCGGCGTACCTGATCCTCAACCTCTCGGTGAGCGCCGGAAAGTACCACCCGGCGCCGCAGGGGAACACCCCGATCAGCTTCTCCGCCGACTACGTGCGCGTCTACCGCTAGGCCGTCGCGTAGGCCGTCGAGGCCAGCCGACCCCCAGGACCAGCCGCTCTCAGGAACCGGCAGCCTCCCGACCTCCCCGAGGTCGGGCGGCTGCCGGTTCTTGCGTCTCCACCCGTGCTGTGCAGATGAATTGACGGGGCATCACGTCAGTGGACCCGGAGGTCAGGGCGCCAGGACCTGCCCGAGCCGGGCCGCGATCTGGTGCATCACCGGTACCAGCGCGGACTCCCCCGCCTGCTCCTCCAGGGCCCGGATCCGGGCCTCCGGGCCGGACACCGACAACGCGGTGGGTGTCGGCGCGCCGGGCACCGCGAGCGCGATGCAGCGGACGCCGATCTCCTGCTCCTGGTCGTCGACCACGTACCCGCGCTCGCGCGCCTCGGCGAGCTGGTCCATCAGCTGCTGCGGGTCGGTGAGGGTGTACTCGGTGTGCGCGGGAAGCGGGTTGGGGCCCAGGATCGCGCGTGCCTCGTCCTCCGGCAGCTGGGCGAGCAGCGCCTTGCCGACGCCGGTGCAGTGCGGCTGCACCCGCCGCCCGACCTCGGTGAACATCCGCATCGAGCGCCGCGACTGCACCTGCCCGACGTACACCACCTCGCCGCCCTCCAGCACCGCCAGGTTGGCGGTCTCGCCGGTGGCCTCCATCAGCTCGGCCAGGTACGGGCGGGCCCAGCTGCCGAGCAGGCGGCCGGCCGTCTCGCCGAGCCGGATCAGCCGGGGGCCGAGGGTGTAGCGGCGCGCGGTGTCCTGGCGGACGTAGCCCTGCTGGACGAGGGTGCGGACCAGTCGGTGGATGGTCGGCATGGGGAGGCCGGACGTGCTGGAGAGCTCGCTGAGGGTGGCGATCCCGCCGGAGTCGGCCAGCGCCTCCAGGAGTTGGAAGGCGCGCTCGACGGACTGCACGCCGCCGCTCGCGCGGTCGGCGCCTGTCGTCGATGCTGTGTCGGGGGTCGCAACCACCGGCGTTCCCTTCGCTGTCGGGGAGGAGTAGAGTCCCGGCGACCTCTTCAACAAACCGTTGAAATTCTGTATCGCGGAAACTAGTCTCCACCTTACAGAATCGAACTCGCCGACAGGCGGGTAACGATCGAGGAAGTTCCCCAGGAAGTTCCCACCGGAGCTCCCTTCGTCAGGCTCAACCGTCTTAGGAGTGTCCTGCTCATGGCTGCAGATCAGGGACCCTCCCCCAGCCTCCGGCCGGGGGTACCCCCAATCACCTCCTCTCTCGCCGCTCCGGTCGTCACTGTCGCCGGACCGCGCGTCCACCGGGCGGAGGAGGTGCTCACCCCGGAGGCGGTCGCCTTCGTCGTGGGCCTCCATCGCGCCTTCGAGGGCCGCCGGCAGGAGCTCCTGGCGAGGCGGAGGACCCGACGGGCGGAGATCGCCCGCACCGGCACGCTGGACTTCCTCCCCGAGACCGCCGACGTCCGGGCCGGGGACTGGAAGGTCGCCGAGGCACCGCGCGCCCTCCAGGACCGCCGGGTCGAGATCACCGGCCCGACCGACCGCAAGATGGTCATCAACGCGCTCAACTCCGGGGCGCGGATCTGGCTCGCCGACTTCGAGGACGCCACCTCGCCGACCTGGGAGAACGTGGTCAGCGGGCAGGTCAACCTGATCGACGCCTTCGAGGGCCGGATCGACTTCACCAGCTCGGCCGGCAAGGCCTACGCCCTCAAGCCCGCCGCCGAACTCGCCACCGTCGTGGTCCGCCCGCGCGGCTGGCACCTGGACGAGAACCACCTGCTGGTCGACGGCGTCCCGGTGGCCGGCGCCTTCGTCGACTTCGGCCTGTACTTCTTCCACAACGCCGCCCGGCTGCTCGCCAAGGGTGCCGAGGACCCCAACTCCGGCCCGTACTTCTACCTCCCGAAGACCGAGAGCCACCTCGAAGCCCGGCTCTGGAACGACGTCTTCACCCACGCCCAGGCCGAGTTGGGCATCCCGCACGGCACCGTCCGGGCCACCGTGCTGATCGAGACCATCACCGCGGCCTTCGAGATGGACGAGATCCTCCACGAACTGCGCGAGCACGCGGCCGGCCTCAACGCCGGGCGCTGGGACTACCTGTTCTCGATCGTCAAGAACTTCCGCGACGCCGGCGAGCACTACATCCTGCCGGACCGCAACAGCGTCACCATGGCCTCGCCGTTCATGGCCGCCTACACCCGACTGCTGGTGCGGACCTGCCACCGGCGCGGCGCCCACGCGATCGGCGGCATGGCCGCGTTCATCCCCAGCCGCAAGGACCCCGAGGTCAATGCCGCCGCCCTGGAGAAGGTCAAGGCGGACAAGGACCGCGAGGCCGGCAACGGCTTCGACGGCTCCTGGGTCGCCCACCCGGACCTGGTCCCGGTCGCCCGGGCCTCCTTCGACGCGGTGCTCGGCGAGCGGCCGAACCAGAAGGACAACCCGGGACCGGCCGAGCCGGTCGGCGCCGCCGAACTGCTCGACATCGCGGGCGCCGGGGGCACCTGCACCCGCGCGGGGCTGCACAACGCCGTCCAGGTGGGCCTCCGCTACATCGAGGCGTGGCTGCGTGGGTTCGGCGCCGTCGGCATCTTCAACATGATGGAGGACGCCGCCACCGCCGAGATCTCGCGCTCGCAGATCTGGCAGTGGATCCACAACGGGGTGGTGCTCGCCGACACCGGCGAGAAGGCCACCTCGGAGCTGGTCCGCACCCTGGTCGCCACCGAACTGGCCGAGCTGCGCGCCGAGTTCGGCGACCAGGCCTACGAGGCCGGCCGCTGGCGGGAGGCCGCCCAGCTCTTCGAGCAGGTCGCCCTGGCCGAGGAGTTCGCGGACTTCTTGACCCTCCCGGCCCTGCCGCTGCTCGGCTGAGCGGCACCCCTTTCCCCCCAACTCCGTTCCGTACGGCGACGAATCCACCTGTCCTCTCGTCGCCGTGCGGAACGGCCTTTTGCACCTGAGGAGTTCAGAGATGGCGCGCATCTTCTTCAACGGCCAGGCGATGGTCGGTGGCCCGTTCCACGCCAAGGTCGCCGACGCCCTGATCGGCCCGGCCCGCACCGCTCCGGGCTACCGTTTCTTCTCCATCGACCACAGCGGCGGGACGGACGTCTGCCCGGGCCTGCTGTCCGACCCGGCGGTCGACAGCGCGATCGAGGGCGAGCTGTACGAGATCACCCTGGAGCGCCTGCGGGACGTCATCCTGCCCGGCGAGCCCCGGGAGTTGGAGCTCGGTGTGATCGAGCTGGAGGACGGTTCGGCGTGCTTCTCGATGCTGCTCGCCCGCGGTGAGGTCGAGCGCGGAGTGCACCGCGAGATCACCCACCACGGCGGCTGGCGCGCCTACCTGGCGACGCTCGGGCGCACGGCCTGACGGCGAACAGCTGACAGCTGACAACGAACAGCTGACAACGAACAGAGTTCAGCGAACAGATGACGGCATTCATCATCTGTTCGCTGAACTCTGTCATCTGAAATCTGTTCGCTGAATCCTGTCCGTTGAACCCCGTTCCGTGAACGCCGCGGCCCCGAACCCTCGCCGTGGGTTCGGGGCCGCGGTCCGCACGCCCGGCCGGGCGGGCGGAGGGCGGGAACGGACCGGGGCTGGGCGTTGCCGGCCTCAGTGGGGCGGGGGGGGCGGGGGGGCGGGGCGGGGCGCCCCCCGCCC